>JBGPYQ010000044.1:0-18377 GCA_041493345.1 Gammaproteobacteria bacterium
ATCGGCTTAGGGGTATTTTCGATCTGGCTGGTCGGCGAACTTACCCATCACAGCCACTGATCCGGAGGGCCCAAGCGCCAGGCAGGCAGAGGCGCTTGCGGGCACGGGTGAGCGCCGCAGCCGGGCTTTTCGGCTTTCATCTGCCGAAGCGGCGGCTTGCGCGCTCCCCCGGAATGGTCGCGGGAGTACTGCCGGGCCTGATCAGAGCATTGCCGAGCCGCCGTCCACGACCAGCGTCTGGCCGGACATGAACGCGCTGTCGTCGCCGGCGAGGAAACTCACCGCCCCGGCCAGGTCTTCGGGGTGTTCCTCGCGCTGTATTGCGCGGCTCCTGATGCTGTCCGGGTGCGAACGGAGATGCTCCGGATGGTTGAGCACGCCCTCGGACAGCGTCAGGCCGGGCGCGATTGCATTCACCGTGATGTTGTCTTTGCCGAGCTCGCGCGCCAGGCCCCGGGTCATGGCGATGACCGCACCCTTGCTGGCGATGTAGTGAAGAAAAAACGGCACGCCCTTCAGCGGTGCGCCCGATGCGAGATTGACGATGCGGCCGCTTTTCTGTCTGCGCATCTGCGGCACAACGGCCTTGCAGCAAAGCGCCACGCCCATGATGTTCACCTCCATCAGGCGTTTCCATTCGTCGACCGGAATGTCCTCGAAAGGGCGTAGCTTTATCGCCGAGAACATCGCGGCATTGTTGACCAGAATATCGATGCGGCCAAAGGCCTTCAATGTCTCCTCGGCCATGGACGAGGTATCGACCTCGGAGGACACATCGACCTTGAGGCCCAGCGCCCGGGCGCCGCTCTTCGCAAGCTTCGCGGCGGCGACGTCGTATCGCTGCAGGTCTGCAATGACGATGTTCGCGCCGTCGGCGGCCAGTCGCGCTGCGAGCGCGTATCCGATCCCGCTCGCCCCTCCGGTCACGATTGCCACCTTGCCATCGAGCTTCATGGGGCCTCCCGCTATCCCTCAACGAATGGCAGGGGCATGGGCGGGTGGCGTCAAAACGTCGGGGTCAAGAACGGCGATCAAGGTCGTGTTGCCGCCGGTGTGGCGAAACCACCATACCGCGGCCTTGGCAATGTCCCAATCGGATTCCCTGCCCGTAAGGATCATTGCCGCAACGCGCCCGAGGGTAGGCTGATGGCCGACGACAACCAGGGGATCCGCGCGCGCCGGCCAGCCCGCCGCGGCGATCACGTCGGCGGCGCTGGCACCGGTCCCCACCTTGGGGGATGTCGAAAAGGGCCGGTCCAGCGCCAGGGCGGTCTCCTGCGCCCGCACGGCGGGACTTACAAGAATGTCGCAGCGCCCGGGCAGGCGCGGTTTCAACCACGCCGCGGCGCAGGCTGCCTGGAATTGACCGCGCCCGGTCAGCCTTCGCGCCGAATCCGGGCTGCCAGTCTCGGCATCAGCGTGCCTCCATAGAATCAGTTCCAATTGCGGATCACCCAGGGGCCCGAAATCCAGTTTCGGACGAGGCAAGTGATCGACGGAGTATCATGGTTTGGCGCTCCCCTTGGAGCGATGCGAGCACTGCAAAGGAGGCAAGATGGCCAGAGGTGGAGAAGGAATCTACAAGATCGTCGAGGTAATTGGCACCAGCAGCAGCTCCTGGGAGGATGCGGCCAGGAAGGCGGTGCAGGCCGCTTCGAAAACCCTGCGCGATTTGCGCATCGCCGAAGTGGTCAAGCAGGACATGAAAGTCGAAGACGGCAAGGTGGTCGCCTACCGCACCCGCGTGTTGTTATCCTTCAAGTATCAGGGATAGCCTCGTGCGCCTGCCGTGCGGGCGCTATTCCCTGCCGGATTGGGAGATGGCCTTGCGAATAAAGGCCTTTCTCTCGGTCTTGTCGTCGATTTCATCGGCGATCATCAGGTAGAGCTCGCCCGAATCGCGCGCCTTGGCCGCGGCGCGCCTCACCACGACTTTGGCCACCGCGCCGATGTACCTCGCAAGCGACGCTTCGGCCTTCTCGAGCGTTGCGGCGTCGATGCGCGATTCGGGTTCGGTCTGCCGTCCGGGCTGCAGCCGCCCGGAGACCGGGCGAGAGGGCTCGCCCGTATGCGCCATCCTGCTGCCCGAGAACTTCCTCACGAACGCGGTCTGCTCCTTCTCGTCGGCGATTTCATCCGCAACGATCTTGGCAAGGCCCGCGACGGTATAGGCGCTCTTGGCAGCGCTCTCAATCACGATGCCCGCGATCGGGCCGATGTGCTTGGCGAGTTCCGCTTCGATGCTCTTCAGGGTTTCAGGGTCGAACTTCACTCCGGAGGGCGTGTCGGCCATCGACGACGGCATCTGCGCCGTCTCGGGGGTCCTGACGGTCCTCTGTTCCGATTTCACATGTGTCGGGAGCGCATTTCGAAAATCAGCGACCGTCTGCGGGCGCCGTTCTTCGTTCGGGGTAAGCGCCCAGTCGATCGCCGTCAGCAGCTCCTGGCTGTAGCGGCTTCGATCGGCCGCCTGCACCGCGGGTGGAAGCATGTCCTGGCGGCTGCGTGCCACCGCGTCCACAGCCCTGTTGCCGGTCACCATCCAGTACAGTACGCCGCCGAAGGCATACAGGTCGCTCCACGGCCCCTGCTTGCCCTGGGAGTGGTACTGCTCGGCGGGCGCGTAGCCGGGCGTGACGATCACGGTGAGCTCGTTGCCGTCGTCGGCTACGCGGGCGGAGCCGAAATCGAGCAGGACGGGCGAGCCGTCCTCACGAATCAAAATATTGTTTGGCTTGATATCCCGATGCAGGAAGCGGGCGCGGTGAATGACCTCGAGGCCGTCGAGCAGAGGGTGGGCGATCGCGAGCACCGTCTTCTGATCGAGCGGCCGTCGGCTGCGGATCCACTCGTTGAGGGACTGTCCCGCAATGAATTCCATCACCATGTAGGCGGTGCGGTTGGCCTCGAAAAACCGCATCACCCTCACGATGTTCGGATGGCGGAACGAGGCCAGTGTGCGCGACTCGTCGAGAAAACGGGACAGGCCCCATTTGAACGAGTCGAGCACCGAGTCCGATTTGGGCTGCACGGACTGGTCCTCGCATCGCAGCGCGAGTTCCCCCGGCAGGTATTCCTTGATCGCGACCTTTAGGTTGAGGTTCGAGTCGGTGGCAAGGTACGTCAGGCCGAAACCGCCGATTCCGAGCGTCTGCTCGATGCGGTATTCGTTCAGCGCGTAGTCGCGGGGTAAAGCGAATTCGGCGGCCATCGGAACGCGACTACCTTCGGTCGATCAGGCTGATCGCCTTTTCCAGGCTGCGGCGCATGCGGTTGAACGACCGGGCCAGCAACGCGACTTCATCCCTGCCGGAGTCGGCCAGTTCCGCTATGTCCATGTTGCCGGTGCTGATCCGGTCGGCCGCGGCGGACATCTGCGTGATCGGCCGCACAATCAGCACCGACAGCATCAGGTTGAGAATGACAAACAGCACCACGAACACCCCGGCGAGCGAGGCCATGAAGGTAAGGAACGCCCGGTTCGCGTTCTGTACCGGCAGAGACATCGGCACAGACACAACTTGCGCGCCGATCACCTCATTGAGCTTCCAGCCGAAGCCGTTGTTGGGGCCGTAGAGCTTCACCATTGATGCCGGCGCCAAGTCGGGCGTCGTGTGGCAGGAGAGGCAGGCCGGGTCCTTGATCTGGAACGGACGCGCCAGAAACATCGACTGGCCCGTGGGCGTTGCCCGCACCCCCGAGATCTCGGGGCGCGCCAGATTGTTGCGGAATTCGTTGACGATGTCCGCTTCCCATTCAACGGCGCGATTGCGCGGGTTGGTCGGGTTGAGGGCCGCTTCCTTGTAGGCGTAGTCGGGGTATTTCTTGCGCAGCTGGTTCATGATCTCGGTGGCGGAGAACGCCGGCACGCTTTGCGGCAGGAACTCGTCCTCAACCACGCGGAGCTTGTCGCGCACCTGGCCCACGGTATAGGCCCGCATGGACAGGGCCGCCTCCATCATCACGCCGGCATTGCGCAGCACTTCGTCGCGCGCGTTCTTGTGCAGGAGGTTGTAGGAGATGTAGCCGGATACGCCAAGTCCCAGCAAAAACACGACCAGCAGCACCAGGTTGAACTTCAGCCTCAGACCCATGATCCCCCCTATCTGGAAAAACGGACTCTCCTGCCTCTAGCCGGCAGAGTGATGCATTATAGACCAATACGATTTGTCCGCCTTGTCAAAGGTTTGGAGGCCATTCCTGCCCCAACTCGGAGGGTAGCGCAAGCGGGCCCGGGGCACCGGAGGGTTCCCGCAAACCCGTGCCGGAGCACTATTTCTTGTAGGGGCAGTGCGGCTTGGTGCAGTCGGCGTAGAGGTGCAACGAGTGCTCGCGGATGGCGAAACCCCGGTCCTTTGCCACTCGTACCTGGCGCTTCTCGATCTCGGGATCGTAGAACTCCTCGACGCGACCGCACTGCATGCAGACCAGGTGATCGTGATGGTTGCCTTCATTCAACTCGAATACCGCCTTGCCCGACTCGAAGTGGTGGCGCTGGAGTATCCCGGCCTGCTCGAACTGGGTGAGAACGCGATACACCGTGGCCAGTCCGATATCGAGGCCCTCTCCCATCAGCACGCGGTAGACGTCTTCGGCCGAGAGATGCCGCACTTTGCTGGCTTCGAACAGCTTGAGGATGCGCAGGCGCGGGGCGGTGGCCTTCAGGCCAATGGTCTTGAGATCGTGGACGTTGGTCATTGAAGATCCGCTCCGGGAGGGACGACCGTTTCCGCTATGATATAGCGTTTCACCTTCGGTCAAAGGCGCATTACCATGCCAAGAGTGCTCCTTCTGGCGCTTTCTTCCGTGATTTCCGCATGCGGGATTGCGACGAATTTTTCGCCCTACCGGATCGAAATCCAGCAAGGCAACTACGTGACGCAGGAAGCCGTGGCGCAACTGAAACCCGGCATGACCCGCGATCAGGTCCGCTTCGTGCTCGGAACGCCGCTGGTGAGCGACATCTTTCACCGCGATCGGTGGGATTACGTTTTCCTTCGTCAGCGCGCCAACCGCGGCGAGGTCGAGTATCGCCGGATTGCCGTGTTTTTCGAGGATGGGAGGCTGAAGCGCGTCGAAGGGGACATCGTCGCAGCAGCCGGCACCGAAGCGTCCGCGCGCAAGGCGGATCAATGAAGCTGGCAGTCGCCGGCGCGGGCGGCCGGATGGGCCGGACATTGGTCGAGATGGTGCTGAAATCGGCGGATCTGAAACTCGCGGCCGCGCTCGAAATCCCCGGCAGTCCGGTCATCGGCAGAGACGCCGGGGAGCGGGTCGGGCGCCCCTGCGGCGTCAAGATCACCTCCGATTATGCCCTCGGGATCGCCGGGGCCGACTGCCTCATCGATTTCACCCGTCCGGAAGGCACGCTTGCCAGCCTGGATATTTGCCTGGAGAAGGGCGTGCCCATGGTGATCGGGACGACCGGCTTTTCAGCGCAGCAGAGGGAGCGCATTGCCGTGGCATCCGGGAAAATCGCGATTGTGTTCGCGCCGAACATGGCTGTGGGCGTAAATGTCGCGTTCCGGCTCGCCGGAACGGCGGCGCAGGTGCTCGGCGAGGGCTACGACGTGGAGATCATCGAGGCGCATCACCGGCACAAAATCGATGCCCCATCGGGTACGGCGCTCAGGTTCGGCGAGATCATCGCGCAGGCGCTGGGCAGGGATTTGACGCGGGACGCCGTGCACGGGCGCAAGGGGGACACCGGCGAGCGCAGCTCCGGGGCGATAGGGTTTCATGCCATCCGGGGTGGCGACATCGTCGGGGAGCACACCGTGATGTTCGCCGGGGAAGGCGAGCGGGTTGAAATCACCGTGCGCTCGGGCAGCCGCGCCGGCTACGCGCTGGGGGCCTTGCGTGCCGCACGCTTCCTCAAGGACAGGGACCGCGGCCTGTATGACATGCAGGACGTGCTCGGGCTGCGCTAGAGCGGGTTCGCGGCGCCGTCCACGGGACGCGTTTCCCCAGGGGAGTTAATTCCGGGACTGCAGCGCCCGCAGCGCCTGCCGCGTCCATACCTGGTCGATTTCTTCCAGCAGCTCATCGGCGTTCGTGTAGCGGTTTGCCGGATTCACGGCCAGCATCCGGTCCAGCAGCGCCTGGTAATCGGCAAGATGCGGGGGCAGCTTCGGCCGCGGTGCCCGGATATGCATTGCGATCAGCTCCGACACGGATTCGGCGTCGAATGGACGCTTGCGCATCAGCATTTCGTGGAAGATGATCCCCAGGGAGTAGATGTCGGACTGCGCCGTCGCGGGCTTGACTTCGATCTGCTCGGGAGAGACGTAGTAGGGCGTTCCGATCAGCTCGCCGTGGCGGGTGCGCCCGAGGTTCTCGCC
Source organism: Gammaproteobacteria bacterium (assembly GCA_041493345.1). Lineage (GTDB taxonomy): Bacteria > Pseudomonadota > Gammaproteobacteria > Burkholderiales > SG8-39 > VBDM01. The sequence continues at coordinate 6,342 of JBGPYQ010000044.1, forward strand.
GAGGCGCTTCGCGATGCCGAAATCGGCCAGCGCGATGGTCCCATCGGCGCGCGCCATGAAATTAGCCGGCTTGACGTCGCGGTGGATGATGCCGCAGTTGTGGATTTCGCGCAGCGCGCTCGCGGCCTGCGCAAGCAGCGACAATGCCTGGCGTTCGGTAAGGCCCTTGGTGATCAGTTCGGTGAGGCTGCCGCCCGGAAAATACTCCATGGTGAAATAGGCGTGATGCTCGCTGAAACCGCGGTCATAGATCTTGATCACATTCGGGTGATTGATCGCGGAAATGATGTCGAATTCCTGCACGAAACGCTGCAACTGGATTTCGTCCCGGCCGGGCACCGTCTTGAGGACCTTGAACACCACCTGCTGCTTGTCGCTCTCGCGCTCGGCGAGGTAGACGTCCGAAGAGCCTCCGCGGCCGATTGTTTTGACAAGGCGGTAGCCCTGAAAGGCCGGACGCTTCTTGCCGCGGGCTTGGCCCGCGAGGAGCTCGCGCAGCATCGATCCCAGGGCCGCCTTGGACGCATCCGCGGTGATCCTGGCGCTGGTGGCCAGCGCCTGTCGCATTTCATCCGGAATCTGTACCGGGGCGGCCTCGGCGCTGCCGGCCAGCGCCGCCTGACGCATTTCATCCGGAATCTGTACCGGGGCAGCCTCGGCGCTGCCGGCGCCGATGGCGATGACCTCGAAGGCTTCGGTAGACTTGCTGCGGCCCCGCAACGTCACGTTCTTGCGCCGTCCGGTTACCACGGATCCCGCTGCGGCGAGAGTGTCCTCGCTGGCCACCACGTCCCATCCGAGCTCCTTGGTCTGTCCTTCCAGGCGCGAGGCGATATTGACGCTGTCGCCGATCGCAGTGCGTTCGCTCTGGCCCGGGACGCCCACATGGCATAAGAGCAACTTCCCCGTGTGGATGCCGACGCCGATCGCGAATTCGGGCAGGTCCGGCGATGGATGGTGCTGCTTTACCCAGTCGCGGAAGCCGCGAGCCGCTATCTGCATCGCCAGGCCCGCGCGCACCGCGCGCCGCGCGTGGTTCTCGCCCTCCCCATCCTGGCCGGGCTCGAACAACGCCATGATGCCGTCGCCGATGAATTTTTCGACCCGGCCGCGGCAGCGGACGATCGTGGCGTAGGCGATTTCGAGGTACGCGTTGAGCATCTCCGCGATATCACCGGCGGAAAGCCGCTCCGAATAAGTTGTAAAGTTGCGAATATCGGAAAACAGCACGGTGGCTTCCGAGATTGTGCCGGTCAGGTTGATGGGGTCGGTGTCCTCGAGCGCCGTGCTGGTGTTCTTACCGGCGATCTTGTCCCGGAACTTCTCCGTCAGGCGGTCCTGCTGCGGGATGAGCCTTGCGGCCAGAGCCTGCGTCAGGCTCTCTTGCCTTTTCAGGCGGCTGTTGACCGCCTCCATCAGTTCGTGGCGGGTGAAGGGCTTGGGGAGATAGTCGTCGGCCCCGAGATTCATTCCGCGGCGCGTGCTGCTGCGGTCGTCCAGCGCCGTGAGGAAAATGAACGGGATCTCGGAAAAATGCGGCTCCGCGCGCAGCGCCTCGAGCACCGCGAAGCCATCCATTTCCGGCATCATCACGTCGCAGAGAATGAGGTCCGGCGGATCCTTGCGCGCCATCTCGAGGCCGACGCGCCCGTTTTCGGCGCTGACGGCCGCGTAGTGCTCGGCCTTCAGCATCAGCGTGACGTTCATGCGGATGCTGGCCTCGTCCTCGATGACGAGGATTTTTTTCGCCGGCCCCTGCGCCATCAGCCCATCCCGGCCGGATGCGGAACCGGCCGCAGCGGAAGACTCACGCTGAACCGCGTGCCGGCGCCGACCACGCTCCTGAAGCCGATCTCGCCGCCGTGAAGTTCCACCGATTTTTTCACAATGGCCAGCCCCAGCCCGGTGCCCGGACGGTTATGGACGTTCGATGCCCTGTGAAAGCTCTCGAACAGGCGCGGCTGGTCCTTCTCGGGGACGCCAATTCCATGATCCTGGACCTCGATCACCGCCTGCCCGTCGCGCCGGGACAGCGACAGAATCACTTCGCTGCCCAAGGGGGAATATTTCACCGCGTTCGAAAGCAGGTTATTCATGATGTGACGCAACAGCCGCTCGTCCATTTCTGCATCGGTGCGGTCGAAGCTGTCGTTGAAGGTGATCACATGCTGCTTGCCCTGCGCAATGCGGAATTCCGAGACGATCTTGCGGCAGAGGTCGCGCAGATCGAGCTTCGCCGGGTTGAGCTTCAGTATCCCGGATTCGGCCCTGCCGAGGGTGAGCACGTCGTCGATCAGCTCGCTCATCCGCTTGGCGCCGCTCTGGATGGTCTGCAGCAGATTGAGTTTTTCCTCAGGGCTCAGGCTGTCGGGGTAATGCTCAATCAGCTCTGCGGAGGACAGGATCGTTGCGAGCGGAGTGCGAAACTCGTGCGAGGCCGTGGCGACAAACCGCGACTTCATCTCGGACAGTTCGCTTTCGCGCTGCATTGCCGCCATAAGCTCGGCCTCGGCGCGCTTGCGAGCGTCAATATCGACGTTGACGCCGGTCATGCGCAGCGCCCGGCCGCCCGCGTCGCGCTCGACCACTCTTCCGCGGCTCAGGCTCCATACCCAGCCTCCGGCGAGGGTCTTGACGCGGTGCTCGGCAACATACTCGGACTCCCCGCCGTTCAGGCAATTGCTCAGGGCCTGCTTCACCTTCGGCAGATCATCGGGATGCACCATTTGCGCCAATTCGTCCAGGGTCAGGGCGCTGGTTTCCTTACCCACTTTCAGGATGATAGCCCAGCTGCCGCCCAGGAAAACGTTGGTCCTGCGCGCGTCCCAGTCCCAGCTGAGGATATTGGCGGCCTGCAGCGCGAGATCCAGGCGTTCCTTGGCCTGCTTGACCTGGACCAGCAGTTCCTCGTTTTCCTTGCCGAACCGGAGCGTCTCGACGAGCGCCCGGTTGGAGGACACATGCAGGGCCAGAAGCACGGCGGAGAACAGGAGGATGAGGATCCCGGCGGATGCGTTGAAAGCCCCCCCTTGTGAGAACAGCAGGGCGATGAACGGCGCGAAGATCGGCGCAATGAAGCACGCAAAGGCTTTCGGGCTCGGAGCAAGCGCCGGCGGCAACCCCATTGCAACGCTGCCGATAAGGAACGGGATCAGAATCTCGTGCATCTGGCCGCGTACCGGGAAAAGCAGCATCACCGCTACCCCCCAGGCCGTCCCGACAAGCGCGCTGGTGAGGCAGAAATAACCTTCCCACCGCGCCGCAGCCTCCGGCCCGGGCCGGCGCAGCCGGTACACGCGGTTGAGGGCGAAGCGCACCAAGCTCGCCAGCACCAGCCAGATCAGCCAGGACACGAGCAGGGTATCGCCGATGTAGCCCCATAGCGCGAAGGCCGAGATCGCCGCGATCAGCAATATGGCAGGCACATCCTTGCCCGCCAGCCGATAGAGGAGCAGTACCCGTTGCGGCAGGAACTCCGTCGAAAGCAGCGTGCCGGCCTTGGTTAGCGAGGAAATCATGCCCTCCCTGTATGAGGGTAAGGAAAACGGGGTGTACTTGTCATGCGTTGCTTTGGCCGGTCCGGCATCCGCCAAGTCGCTCAATTCTGACATGGATTTGTCGTGGTGTTGCTATTGCCCGTGCGCGCCTGCTCCGAATCCATTAATTTGATGGAGTAGCAGGATCAATATATACTTCCCGTGTCTGAAGCAAAGCGGGAGCGGCGCAAGCCGGTCCCGCTTTGCGCATCTGGCCTCCAAATGAGCCTGCTGCCGTGCCCGTCGCCCGCCCTGCTTGCGTTAGCCGATGGGACCGTTTTTCGCGGCAGCTCGATCGGTGCCGAAGGACTCTCCTCGGGCGAGGTCGTATTCAACACCGCCATCACCGGCTACCAGGAAATTCTGACCGATCCGTCGTATTGCCGGCAGATTGTCACGCTGACCTATCCGCATATCGGCAATACCGGCACCAATGAGGAGGACATGGAGTCGGGGAGGGTGTTTGCCTCGGGTCTGGTCATCCGGGATCTACCGCTGGCGGCCTCGAGCTGGCGGGCCGAGCGGGGCCTCGCCGAATTCCTGATCGCGAACAAGGTCGTTGCCCTCGCCGGGATCGACACGCGCCGGCTTACCCGCATCCTGCGTGAAAAGGGCGCCCAGAACGGCGCTATCCTGGCCGGTTCCGACGATGCAACGCGGGCGCTGCGGGCGGCACGGGCGTTTCCCGGCCTCACCGGCATGGACTTGGCGAAGGTCGTGACAACCTCGAAGCCCTACGAGTGGTCCGAGGGACGCTGGCAGCTCGGCAAAGGATTTCACAAGACCGAGAGCACGCGTTATCACGTCGTAGCCTATGACTATGGCGTCAAGCGCAACATCCTGCGCATGCTGGCGGAGCGAGGCTGCCGCATTACGGTTGTGCCGGCGCAGACACCGGCCCGCGAGACGCTCGCGCTGAAGCCGGACGGGGTATTTCTGTCCAATGGTCCCGGCGATCCCGAGCCCTGCGATTACGCCATCCGCGCTATAAGCGAAATCATCCAGAAGGGGATTCCGACGTTCGGCATCTGCCTCGGTCATCAGCTCATGGGACTGGCGTCCGGGGCGAAGACCCTGAAGATGAAATTCGGACACCATGGCGCAAACCATCCGGTCAAAGATCTCGACACCGGAAACGTCGCCATCACCAGCCAGAACCACGGCTTCGCGGTCGACCCGGACACGCTTCCGGCGAATCTGAGGCCGACGCATGTGTCGCTGTTCGACGGCAGTCTGCAGGGCCTGGCGCGCACCGACCGGCCGGCGTTCTGCTTCCAGGGACACCCCGAGGCGAGCCCCGGCCCGCACGATATCGGCCATCTGTTCGACCGTTTTGTTTCACTCATGGAAAAGGCAAAAGCGTGAACCGCAAAGGTCGCAGAGGGAGCGGGGAAATATTCATCAGGTTCTTCGCGTTTCTTGGCGTTCTTCGTGTCCTTCGCGTTAAAGGTTTTCATGCCTAAGCGCACCGACATCAAGAGCATCCTCATCATCGGCGCGGGGCCGATCGTGATCGGCCAGGCCTGCGAGTTCGACTATTCCGGCGCGCAGGCGTGCAAAGCGCTGCGCGCCGAGGGCTACAAGGTGATCCTGGTCAATTCCAATCCGGCGACCATCATGACCGATCCGGAAATGGCCGACGTCACCTACATCGAACCGGTCAACTGGCAGATGCTCGAGGCGATCATCGCCAAGGAGCGCCCCGACGCGCTCCTTCCCACCATGGGCGGCCAGACCGCGCTCAACTGCGCGCTCGATCTGGCGAAGCACGGGGTCCTGGAGAAACACTGCGTCGAGCTGATCGGCGCCAGCCGCGAGGCGATCGACAAGGCCGAGGACCGCGACAAGTTCAAGCAGGCGATGGCGAAGATCGGGCTTGCCTGCCCGCGCTCGGTGCCCGCGCACTCGATGGAGGAGGCGCTGCAGGTGCAGGTGGCGATCGGATTTCCGGCGGTGATCCGGCCGTCGTTTACTCTCGGCGGCTCGGGGGGCGGCATTGCCTACAACCGCGAGGAGTTCGTCGCGATCTGCGAACGCGGATTGGAGACTTCACCCACGCACGAGCTGCTGATCGAGGAATCGGTGATCGGCTGGAAGGAATTCGAGATGGAAGTGGTACGCGACCGAAAAGACAACTGCATCATCGTCTGCTCGATCGAGAATCTCGACCCCATGGGCGTGCATACGGGGGATTCCATTACCGTGGCGCCGGCGCAGACGCTGACCGACAAGGAATACCAGATCATGCGCAACGCCTCGATCGCGGTATTGCGCGAGATCGGGGTCGACACGGGTGGCTCGAACGTGCAGTTCGCGATCAACCCGAAGGATGGACAAATGCTCATCATTGAGATGAATCCGCGCGTATCGCGTTCATCGGCGCTTGCGTCGAAGGCGACCGGTTTTCCGATCGCCAAGGTGGCGGCCAAGCTCGCCGTCGGCTATACGCTCGATGAGCTTCGCAATGAGATCACCGGCGGCGCCACGCCGGCGTCCTTCGAGCCGACTATCGACTATGTGGTCACCAAGGTTCCGCGCTTCGCCTTCGAGAAATTCCCCCAGGCGAACGACCGGCTGACGACGCAGATGAAATCCGTGGGCGAGGTGATGGCGATCGGCCGCACCTTCCAGGAGTCGTTCCAGAAGGCGCTGAGAGGCCTGGAAGTCGGCGTCGACGGGCTCAACCAGAAGACCACCGACCGCGAGAGAATCGAGAAGGAACTCGGCGAACCGGGGCCCGAGCGCATCTGGTACGTGGGCGACGCGTTCGAGAACGGATTCACGCTCGAGGAAGTGCACCAGCTCACCCACATCGATCCGTGGTTCCTCGCGCAGATCGAGGAGATCGTGGATCTCGAGATGGAGCTCGACGACAAGCGGCTCGCCGACATCGACGCGGGTACGCTGCGCTTGCTCAAGCGCAAGGGATTCTCGGACCGGCGGCTCGGGTACCTGTTCAACACCACGGAGGCGGAGGTGCGCGCCGCGCGGCACCGGTTCGGGCTGCGTCCGGTCTACAAGCGCGTCGATACCTGCGCCGCCGAATTCGCGACCCGCACCGCCTATATGTACTCGACCTACGAGGAGGAGTGCGAGGCGCAGCCGACCGACCGCAAAAAAGTGATCGTGCTGGGCGGCGGGCCAAACCGCATCGGGCAGGGGATCGAGTTCGACTACTGCTGCGTGCACGCCGCGCTGGCGCTGCGCGAGGACGGCTACGAGACCATCATGGTCAACTGCAATCCCGAGACGGTCTCGACCGACTACGACACCTCCGACCGGCTCTATTTCGAGCCGCTCACGCTCGAGGACGTGCTCGAGATCGTGGACAAGGAAGAGCCCCTCGGCGTGATCGTCCAGTTCGGCGGGCAGACGCCGCTGAAACTGGCGCGTGATCTCGAGGCGAACGGCGTGACTATCATCGGCACCAGCCCCGACATGATCGACATGGCCGAGGACCGCGAGCGGTTCCAGCAGCTTCTGAACCGCCTGGGTCTGCTGCAGGCGCCGAACCGCACGGCGCGCACCGAAAGCGATGCGTTGCGCCTTGCCGGGGAAATCGGATATCCGCTCGTCGTGCGGCCAAGCTACGTGCTCGGCGGCCGCGCCATGGAGATCGTGCACGAGCAGAAGGATCTCGAACGCTACATGCGCGAGGCGGTGAAGGTCTCCAACGATTCCCCGGTGCTGCTCGACCGGTTCCTGAACGACGCCACCGAAGTGGATGTGGACGCCGTCAGCGACGGCGAGAAGGTGCTGATCGGCGGCGTCATGGAGCACATCGAGCAGGCCGGCGTGCATTCGGGCGACTCCGCGTGCTCGCTGCCGCCGTACTCGCTCGCACCTCGCGTCGTGGAGGAGCTGCGCCGCCAGACCGTGGAGCTCGCGCACGCGCTCAAGGTCGTCGGTCTGATGAACGTGCAGTTCGCCATTCAGAAAGACCGCGGGCGCGACGTTATTTACGTGCTGGAAGTCAACCCGCGCGCCTCGCGCACGGTCCCTTTTGTCGGCAAGGCCACGGGTGTGCCGCTCGCCAAGATCGCGGCGCGCTGCATGGTGGGACAGACACTGGCGCAGCAGGGCGTGCAAGCCGAGGTGGTTCCGGGTTATTTCTCGGTCAAGGAAGCGGTGTTCCCCTTTGTAAAGTTTCCGGGCGTGGACACCATCCTCGGCCCGGAAATGAAGTCCACCGGCGAGGTCATGGGAGTAGGGATGAGCTTCGGGGAAGCTTTCGTGAAATCGCAGCTCGCCGCGAGCGCCAGGCTGCCCGAGGCGGGGACGGCGTTCATCAGCGTCCGGGACGGCGACAAGCTGGCGGTCGTGGAGGTCGCCCGCGACCTGCTGAAGCTCGGCTTCAAGCTGATCGCAACGAGGGGCACCGCGGAAGTGCTGGCCGCGCACGGAATCGCCGTGACCACGGTCAACAAGGTGGCGGAGGGCCGCCCGCACATCGTCGACATGATCAAGAACGGCGAGGTAAGCTTGATCGTCAATACCGTGGAGGAGAGGCGCAGCGCCATTTCCGACTCGCGCTCGATCCGCACGAGCGCGGTGCAGCAACGCATCACGTACTACACCACCGTGGCCGGCGCCCGCGCCGCCTGCGAAGGAATGCGCCATATGGAGGTTCTGGTGCCTTATTCCCTGCAGAGCCTGCACGCGGGCCTGGGATGAAACGCCCTGCTCTCGGGCGGCCTATTGCAAAATGCCTGAAAAGGTGGTGACATAAAGCCGCCCTCCTCGACTTTTTCCGGACCGAATCACCCGCTACGAAGCTGGCGCTTGCCGCGCCGGGGCGGTTTATTTTTTTGAGAAACTATTGGCATGATTCCCCTGACTGTCTCCGGCGCGGAACTGCTGCGGCAGGAACTGCATCGCCTCAAGACCGTTGACCGGCCAGGCGCCATCTCGGCGATCGCCGACGCGCGCTCGCACGGCGACCTTTCCGAAAACGCCGAGTACGATGCGGCCAAGGAGCGCCAGAGTTTCATCGAAGGCCGGATCAAGGAGATCGAAACGAAGCTTGCCAACGCGCAGGTCATCGACCCCAAGCTGCTCGACGCCGACGGGCGCTGCGTGTTCGGCGCCACCGTGGATCTCGAGGATCTGAAGGGCGGAGAGCCGGTGACCTACCAGATCGTCGGGGACGACGAAGCCGACATCAAGCGCGGCAAGATTTCGATCGGCTCGCCCATTGCGCGGGCGCTGATCGGAAAATATGCGGGCGACAAGGTGGACGTGCAGACTCCGGGCGGGATTCGCAAGTACGAAATCCTCGACATCAGGTACGAGTGAGCCCGCGCCGGGATTTGCGTCGCGATGCCGGCGGGTGCGGCGGGTGGCGGGGTACCGAAGTTTTCGGTCCCGAGTGGCGCGCATTGCGCCGCTTGTCTTCCTGGGCCCCCGGGCGCTTGCGCTGTTCCGGCGCGCGGGGAACGCGGGGCGCGCGGAGCTTGGCGTCGGAGCGCCGCGATTCCAGGTCCGGGTTTTCCCGGAAGATCACGAGGACCCTGCCGATGTGCTGAACCGGCTGCGCGCCGGCGCGCGCGCAGATTTCCGCGAGCAGGGCTTCCCGGGCGTGCCGGTCTGCGCCGAGGACGCGGACCTTGATCAGTTCGTGGCTCTTCAGGCTGCGGTCCAACTCCGCCAGCACCCCCCGGGACAGGCCGGCCTCGCCGATCATCACCACCGGGTCCAGTGCGTGCGCGCGCGCCCGCAGCGCCTTGCGCCGGTGAGGGGCCATAGCGCGCGGATCGGACGAGGAAGAATCGTTCATGGAAGGTATTGTAATTCGGGCCACCTAAATGAGTCGCCGCGGAAAATCGAAAAGCTGGATGCAGGCGCACGTGCGCGACCCGTACGTCCGGCAGGCGAAGCGCTCGGGTTACCGCTCGCGCGCCGCGTACAAGCTGATCGCGATCGCCAAAAAAGACAGGCTGCTTCGTCCCGGAATGGCGGTGGTCGATCTGGGGGCGGCCCCGGGGAGCTGGTCCCAAGTGCTCGCCGAGCGCGCGGGTCCGGCCGGCCGGATCGTCGCGGTCGACCTGCTTGAGATCGCGCCGATCGGCGGGGTCACTGTGATCGGCGGCGATTTTCGCGATGAGGCGGTGCTCGGGCGGGTCGAAGCGGCTTTGGAGCGGCAACCGGTCGACCTTGTAATTTCCGACATGGCCCCCAATCTATCCGGTGTGAACGCGACCGATCAGGCGCGCAGCATGCGTTTATGCGAGCTGGCGCTGGAATTTGCCGGGACCCATCTGAAACCCGAAGGCGCTTTCCTGGTCAAGGTATTTCAGGGCGCGGGTTATGCGGAGTTCCTCGCGGCGGTGCGGGCGCGCTTTGAGAGCGTGGTTTCACGCAAACCCGGGGCTTCGCGCGAGCGTTCCAGCGAGATGTATCTGCTCGGGAAACGGCTGCGGGACCGGCGCGGGTCTTCCGGATCGTCGTGAGGATTCGGGCCCTAGCCCCTGGGGCGCGGCCCCTGTAGAATGGGACTCACGTACTGGACAATGCAGGAGTTGGATTGAATAACCTCTTCAAGAATCTTGTTATCTGGCTCGTCATCGGCTTGGTGCTGATGACCGTGTTCAACCAGTTCAATACGCGCCAGGCGGCCCAGCTGCCGATGGAATACTCCCAGTTCATCGAAGAGGTGAAGGGGGGGCGCATCGCAAAAGTGCTGATCGAAGGGCGGGTGCTCAAGGCGACGACCAACGACGGCAAGCGCGTCACCAGCTACTCGCCGGGCGACATCTGGCTCGTCTCCGATCTGCTCAAGTACGGCGTCAAGATCGAGGCGAAGCCCGAGGAAGAACCGTCGCTCCTGATGAATATCTTCGTCTCCTGGTTCCCGATGCTGCTTTTGATCGGCGTCTGGATCTTTTTCATGCGCCAGATGCAGGGCGGCGGCCGCGGCGGCGCGTTCTCCTTCGGCAAGTCGCGCGCGCGCATGATGGACGAGGCCAACAACAACGTCACCTTTGCCGACGTCGCCGGCTGCGAAGAGGCGAAAGAGGAAGTCGCGGAGCTCGTCGAATTCCTGCGCGATCCGGCAAAATTCCAGAAGCTCGGCGGTCGCATCCCCAAGGGTGTGCTCATGGTGGGCAACCCCGGCACCGGAAAGACCCTGCTCGCGCGAGCGATCGCCGGCGAGGCCAAGGTGCCGTTTTTCTCGATCTCGGGTTCGGACTTCGTCGAGATGTTCGTGGGTGTCGGCGCGGCGCGCGTGCGCGACATGTTCGACCAGGCTAAGAAGCACGCGCCCTGCATCGTATTCATCGACGAGATCGACGCGGTCGGCCGCCAGCGCGGAGCGGGCCTGGGCGGCGGCAACGACGAACGCGAGCAGACGCTCAACCAGTTGCTGGTGGAAATGGACGGCTTCGAGAGCACGGTAGGGGTGATCGTCATCGCCGCGACCAACAGGCCCGACGTGCTCGATCCGGCGCTGCTGCGGCCCGGCCGTTTCGACCGGCAGGTGGTGGTGCCGCTCCCCGACATTCGCGGTCGCGAGCAGATTCTGCTCGTGCACATGCGCAAGGTGCCCATGGCGCCGGACGTCAAGGCCGATATCATCGCGCGCGGCACGCCGGGCTTCTCGGGCGCCGACCTTGCCAATCTGGTGAATGAGGCGGCCCTCTTCGCCGCGCGCAAGAACAAGCGCCTGGTGGACATGGAGGACTTCGAGCGCGCCAAGGACAAGATCGTCATGGGCGCCGAGCGCCGCTCCCTGGTCATGCCCGAGGAAGAGCGCAGGAACACCGCCTACCACGAGTCGGGCCACGCCGTGGTGGCGAAGCTGCTGCCCAAGACCGACCCGGTGCACAAGGTGACGATCATCCCGCGCGGGCGGGCGCTGGGCGTGACCATGCAGCTGCCGGATCAGGACCGCTACAGCCTGGACCGGGATCGGTTGCTCTCGACCATCGGGGTGCTCTTCGGAGGCCGTATCGCCGAAGAAGTATTCATGCACCAGATGACCACCGGTGCTTCGAATGACTTCGAGCGCGCCACCGCCCTCGCCCGCAGCATGGTGACCCAGTGGGGCATGTCGGATGCGATGGGGCCCATGGTCTATGGCGAGAACGAGGGCGAAGTGTTCCTCGGCCGCTCGGTCACCACGCACAAGAACGTGTCCGAGGTGACGATGCAGAAGGTCGACGCCGAAATTCGCAAGATCATCGACCAGCAGTATGCCCTGGCTAGGAAGCTGATCCTCGAGAACCGCGACAAGGTCGAAGCCATGGCCAAGGCGCTGCTCGAGCTGGAGACGATTGACGCCGACCAGATCAACGACATCATGGCCGGCAAGCCGCCGCGCCCGCCCAAGCCGACGCAGGCGCCGCCGCCGCCGCCGCAAGGAGTTCCAGGCGTGGTCGAGCCGGCGCCGGCGTCGTAGACCCGCGGCCGGTCTGCTGTACGCTGCGACTGGATACGAGAGCAGGCCCGAAGCGTTCGCTTCGGGCTTTTTTGTGCCTGTAACTGGCCGATTTCTCGGTTG
>JBGPYQ010000008.1:0-34827 GCA_041493345.1 Gammaproteobacteria bacterium
CGGGCAGCAGCACTTTGCGCAGCTTCTCCGAGCGGAGATTGGCCGAGCGCACCGGATAGCCGTAGGCTTCGAAGCGCTGGCGCTCCACCGCGGTTTCTTCCGGCGGGCTCTCCTCGAACCATATCCATTCGCGCGAAAACTCCTGCGCCAGGCGATTCAGCTCGCGCGTCTCGTCCTCGTGAATCGGCTCGCGCTTCGCGAGCTCCCCATGGACCGCCTCGCCGGAACTCAGCGTCCAGCGCTCCGCCCACTGGGCTTCGACGCCGGCGGATGCTGATAGCACGCCCTTTGCCCGGGTCCCCTCGACGAGAAAGAATCCGTGCTGATCGGAGGAGATCACGTAACCGTGCCAGGCGCCGCGCCAGCGCGCGCAGGCCACGGCAATCCGCAGCCGGCCGTCCGCATCCGCGCGCACATCCTGCAGCGCCGCTCCCTCGGGCGCGTGCGAATGCGCGGCCTGCTCGCGCAAAGCTCCGTTCTGGATGATCGCGCGGCCACTGCGGCCCTGCGCGCTCTCCGTCCACTCCACCTCCACCGTCAGATCGGGGAACGCCTGCGAGGCCGTCACGAAAGGAGGAAAGGGGATGCCGCCGCGCAGCTTGAAGCGGTACTCGAGCTGCTGCGCGGTATGCAGCTCGCGGTAGGAATCCGCGCCGTCCTCTTCGAGCAACGGCCTGACGTGGCTGCGGTACCCCCGCAGAAGATCGGGGTCGCCTTTCACCGTGATCGTGGCGGTCAAGCTCGCTGCCAAGCCCTGGCTCCCTCAGGATAGGGAAACGACTGAATTGTCCCCTCCCGGCGGAAGTATAACCAACCGCAGAAGCCTAAGAGCGCATTGCGAAATTAACCTTCGAGTCGTATCCAATTCCGCAACACGCATTAAGGCTCGTGCCAGTAGCGCCGCGCGCTCTGGCGCTGCGCGATGATCCGCAAGGTCCCCGTTTCGAATCGCATCTGCACCGCGCCCGTCTCGTCGGTGCGCAGCAGGCTGCTGCCCGCCTCGCGGTAGCGCGCCATCACGTCCTCGCGCGGGTGGCCGAAGCGGTTGCGGTAGCCGACGGTGAAAACGGCATGGCGCGGCGCCACCTGCCTGACAAAATCCGGCGACGACGAAGTGGCGCTGCCGTGGTGCGGAACGATCAGCGCATCGGCAGGCAGCAGGGCCGGCGCGCGCTTCAGCAGCTCGCGCTCGGCTGCGCGCTCGATGTCGCCGGTGAGCAGCACGCGGCCACCCCCGCCTTCGATCCTGAGCACGCAGCTGCGATTGTTGATGCGTACGCGGCGGCCGCCGGGCGCTTGCGGCCCGGGGTGAAGAAATTCAAACGACACGCCGTCCCATTTCCACGCGCGGCCGGCGACGCAGGGAAAGCGGTAAGACGCGGCTTCGAGCAGCGGATGATCTTCGGCAAGCGACGACCACAGCACTCCGACCGGCAGCGCATCGAGCAGCGATTTCGCACCGCCGGCGTGGTCGTTGTCGTCATGGGATACGACCAGCGCATCGAGCCGGGCTATGCCCTCACCCCGCAGGTAAGGCAGGATCACCCGGCTGCCGCTGTCGGCAAAGGCGTTGAACATCGGCCCGGCGTCGTAGAGGAGGGTGTGCTTTTCCGTGCGCGCGAGCACCGCGAGTCCCTGCCCCACGTCGAACACCGTGATCCACAGCTCTGCGGGTCGCGGCCCCGCCGGCGCGACGGCGAAGAGCGGCAGCATGAGAAGAATTCCGAGCCAGCGCGCCGGGAATCCCCTGGGCAGCAGCATCCAGGCGATGCCCAGCAACGCGAGCGGCAGGGTCCACGGTGCCGGCGCGTGCTGATGCCATACCGCGCCCGGAAGCTCCGCGAGCCGGGCGAGCACCGCCATCAGCACTTCGAGGAGGGCGTGCGCGAGGTCCAGCGGCCAGTCCAAAGGGAACACCGCGGGCAGCACCGCGCCGGCAAGCGCGAGCGGGGTGATGACGAAGCTGACCAACGGGATCGCCACCGCGTTGGCGACCGGCGAGACCACCGACACCTGCTGGAACAGCACCAGAAGCAGAGGCGCGAGGCCGACGGTCACGGCCCACTGCACGCGCCCCCACTGCGCCAGCCAGTGCGGCGGCGAGGTGCGTCCGATGCCGACATAGAAAATCACGGCGACCGCGGCAAACGAAAGCCAGAAGCCGGGCGAAAGCACCGCCCAGGGATCGAGCACGAGCACGAGGAAGAGCGCCAGCGCGAGCACCCGCGAAGCACTGCCCGCGCGTCCCAGCCACAGCGCGAACGCGGCCACGCCGATCATATAGAGCGTGCGCTGGGCAGGGACGGCGAATCCGGAAATGAGGCAGTAGGCGAACGCGGCGAGGAATCCGGCGAGCGCCGCGGCCTTCTGCGCGGGGAGCGCGAGCGCCAGCGTTTCGCTTCGCCGCCAGCACCCGAACACCAGCGCGGCAAACAGGCCCGCGACCATGGTGACGTGCAGACCGGAGATACTCATCAGGTGGCTCACTCCGGTGCGCGCGAATGTCTGCCATTGGTCGGAGGGAATCGCGTTCTGGTCGCCGACCGCGAGTGCGATCAGCACGCCCGCGTAGGGATGCCCGGGGAGCGCGCTGCGGATTTTTTCCCGCGCCGCCTCGCGCAGCCTCTCGATCCAGTACCGCGGCCGCTGCACCCGCTCCGCGAGGCGCTCCTGCTCCTCCTTTGGGCGCACGTAGCCCGTCGCGCGCACGCCGCGCTCGAGCAACCAGGCTTCGTAGTCGAAGCCGTGCGGATTGGCGTTGCCGTGCGGGCGGCGCAATCGCGCCGTAAAGCGCCAGCGCTCGCCGGCACGTATCAGGGGCACGTCCTGGGACTCGTCCGCCGCGAACCCGTTGTACCAGGACAGCACAATGCGCTGCGGCACTCCGCGCTCGGGAGATTCCACATCGAAATCGAAACGCACGCCGCGCTCGAAGGGCTGCGGCAGGCCGGCGATGACGCCAGTTAGGGCAAAGTCGGAGCCTTCCAGCGCCGGATCGAGCCGATCGGAGAGACGCAAGTGCGCGAACGCCGCCGCCCAGGCGAACCCGAGGACCGCGAACGCGGCGAAACTCAGGCCCGCAGTCGCGCTCGAAGCGGAGCGCCTGGAGAACCACGCGAGCGCCAGCGCAGCGCACGCCGCGAGCGCCGCGGGAATCAGCCACACCGGTTGCGGCAGCGCCGGCCGCCACTGCAGAAGCCAGACGCCGAGCGCGAAGCCGAGCGCGGCGCGTCTCATGGACGGTCCGAGCCGGTGCGCATGCGCAGACTAACGGCTCAGAACTCCAACGGTTGATATCCGCTACAATTATCCGGGTCGCGGTTCGAACGGACGCGTCGAGCGCGACGCGCCGTTCAACCGCCTTCCGCCCGGATTCCCAGATCATCTGATGCCGCGGAAATTTTTCCGGAAATACCTGCCGAGCCACGAGTCCATCCGGCAGAACCGGCATATCGCGCGCTTCGGCTCCCTGCTTCAGCATCCCAACCTCTGGCACCTGAACCGCCACTCGGTCGCGGGTGGCGTGGCGATCGGGATGTTTTCGGGGCTGGTGCCGGGGCCGTTCCAGATGCTGACCGCGGCTCTGCTCGCCGTTCCACTGCGGGTCAACCTTCCCGTGGCGCTAATCACCACGCTCTACACCAACCCGTTCACCATCGGGCCGCTGTACGTGGCCGCCTACGAGATCGGCAGGCTGCTTGTCGAAAGCGACGGCGCGGCGATGAGCCGTGCGCCGGATTTCGACTGGTCCAACTTCCTGGCGTGGATGCGGGCGTTTTTCGGCTGGCTGCTGTCGCTGGGAAAGCCGCTCGCGATCGGGTTGGTGGCGCTGGCAGTCGGCCTCGCCCTCGCGGGCTACGTGTCTGTTCAACTCGGATGGCGCGCGTACGTCATCCTCGCCTGGCGCCGCCGCAGGCAGCGGCGCAGGGGTCAATAACGCGAGCAAAGGGTTTACCGGGAGCGCCTTGCCGCCATTCGGCTTCCGAACTCCGGCGCAAGAACAATCCGGTTTTTATCAGATGAAAGCGATTGCGCCGCCGACGAGGGCCGCCGTAACGATGGTCGCGATCAGCCGGCGCAGGTCGCGGTCGTGCCTCAGCCGGCGCCAGATGCCGATCGGCCGGGGAACCCTGGCGAAGAGGACGAGATCGCGTTTCGTCGGCGCCGCCAGCCTCTGGAGAGCGAAGACAGAGTTGAACCGGGACGAAAGCGCGAGACGCGATTCGGGCGCGCTCGCCGAAGGCGCGAGCAGAATCGTCTTGTCCACCGCCTTCTCCGCATCCGGCTTCATTGTTTTTTCGGCCTCTCCCCCGCGGCCGGCGGCCGCGGCCGGCGCATCGAGCGGCAGCGTGTCCACGACGACGGCGCTCGCGGGGGCCTCGCGGCCGCCGAGCTCCGCGAGGCAGTTTCGCAGGTCCGAGGCGAATTCGTACGTGTCCTGGTAGCGCACACCGGGGTCTTTCTCGAGCGCCCTCTTGACGACGAGGTCGAGGGTCGCCGGCACTTCCGAATTCAGCCGGCTCGGCGAAATCTGCTGGATGTTGGCCACGTTGTACATGACCTGCTCCGTGTCCGTTCCCAGGAAGAGCGACGAGCGGGTCAGCATCTCGTACAGCACGATCCCCACGGAGAAGATATCGGACCGGTGGTCGACCGGCTGGCCCAGCACCTGTTCCGGCGACATGTACTTCGGGGTGCCGATCCGCGTCCCGGTCTGCGTCTTGAGGTCCGAAATGCGCACCCGGGCGATGCCGAAGTCCATGATCTTCACCCGCCCGCGCGGCATGAGCATGATGTTGCCCGGTTTGATGTCGCGATGAACGACGCCGCGCTCGTGGGCGAATCCCAGGCCGTCCGCCACCTGTTCGGCGATATCGATCGCCTCGCGCACGGGAATCGCGCCTTGCAGCATCCTGTCGCGCAGCTCGGTGCCTTCGATCATCTCCATCGCCATGTAGGCGAGGTCGCCCTCTTCGCCGAAATCGTAGATGGAAATGATGGCGGGATGGTTGAGACGGCCCGCGGCTTTCGCCTCCTGAAAAAAGCGCGCCTCGTATTCCGTGCGCCCGGATGCGTCTTGCGTCATGACGATCGTCTTCAGCGCGACCGTGCGGTCGAGCACGGGATCGTGCGCCTTGTACACGACCCCCATGGCGCCGCGGCCCACTTCGCCGAGGATCTTGTAGCGGCCGAGCCGGGTGAGCCTCCCTTTGGCCATGTCAGAGCCCGATTATCCCGATCGAGCGCCGCAGAGCCTGCCGGTAATCGCCCAGGGGAATCCCGACTTTCTCGAACAGGCGGTCGAAGCGCTGCTCGCGATCGACCGTTGCAAACCGGACCGCGACGCCAGCGCCGATGAAACCGATGACCGCCACGGCGCCAATCGCGAGAAAACGCTTGCGCCGGCGGGCGGCCGCGCCCTTGTCCGGGCTGAAGAGTTCATGCGAGCGCAGGCCGGCGTCGCTGAAGACACCCGCCGGACGAAGGCTGACGTCCAGGTCCGGCGAAGCATCCGCCAGCGCGTCCCGGAACGAGCGGGTCATCAGAAGGCTCGCGGGGGAAGCGAAGTGGGCCGCCGAAGCGGCCGTGGCAATTCCGTCGCCGGTCAGGGCGTTGTGCCCGCCGCCATGCGCGGCAAGCTCCACCGCGCCGTGATTGATGCCGATGCGAAGCTGAAGCCCCGCGCCCGCCGCCGGCAAGGCGCGCTCGGCGATCTGCAGGGCCTTGCACGGGTTGCGGAAGACCGCGACCGCGGCGCCGTCCGTCGCGTCGAGCACGATCCTTTCCTCCGGCGCGAGCTCCGCGATGGTCACCGCGATTATCGCTTCAAGCTGCGCCCGCAGGCGCGCCTGTTCCAGCACCGGGCGCCGCGCGATCTCATGCACCTTCAGGTACACGACGCTGGCGAGCGGAGGAGAAATGGCTGTGTTGTTCACCTGTCAGGCATGAATTTCTTCGGGGTGTTCGGGAAACACCCTCTGCCGGCATTATGGCGCGTTCCGGAAAAATCCGAAAATCCCTCGCGAGCGTCCAGCGTGGCCGCCCCGTCCGATTCTATTTCCGAAGAATGTCGTTTCCTGCCTGCGCAGCCGGATAGAGCACGCCGTCGGACAGCCGCAGCACGCGGTCGGCGTGGCGTGCAAGCTCGATATCGTGGGTGACGAGGATGAGGCTCGTGCCGCGTTCGCGGTTGAGCTTCAGCATGAGCTCGAACACCAGGCGCGCGTTGCCGCTGTCGAGGTTTCCGGTGGGCTCGTCGGCGAGCACGCAGGCCGGGAGCGTGACCAGGGCGCGCGCGAGTGCCGCGCGCTGGCGCTCGCCGCCGGAGAGCTCGCCCGGCGTATGCTGGAGGCGCTCGCCGAGGCCGACATCCTTCAGCACCGCCGCCGCCGCGGCGCAGGCCTCCTCGCGCGGCAGGCGCCGCACCAGCAGCGGCATCGCCACGTTCTCCAGCGCGGTGAACTCCATCAGCAGATGATGGAACTGGTAGACGAAGCCGAGCGATTCGTTGCGCAGCCGGCCGCGCTCGGCCTCGGACAGCCGGTGCATCGGCCTGCCCTGCACCGTCACTTCGCCCGCGCTCGGCGCATCCAGGCCGCCCAGCAGATGCAGGAGCGTGCTCTTGCCCGAACCCGAGGCGCCGGCGATGGCGACGATTTCGCCCGCGCCGACCGCGAGGTCCACGCCCAGAAGCACCGGCACGTCCGTTTTTCCCTGGCGGTAGATTTTCTGCAGCCCCTTGCAGCTCAGCGCTTCATTCATAGCGCAGCGCCTCCGCGGGATTGACGCGCGAGGCGCGCCAGCTCGGATAGATCGTGGCCAAGAGCGAGAGCACCAGCGACACCGTCGCGATCACGATCACGTCGCTCTGCTGCAGGTCGGAGGGAAGTTCGCTGATGTAATACACCTCGCGCGAGAGGAACTGCACGTTTAGAAGGCGCTCGAGGAACGGCACGACCACGTCGATGTTGAGCGCGAGCACGACGCCGCTCGCCACGCCGATCAGAGTGCCCATCAGCCCGATCAGCGCGCCCTGGACGATGAAGATCTTCATGATGCTCACCGGGCTGGCGCCGAGCGTCCTCAGAATCGCGATGTCGGGCTGCTTGTCGGTCACCGCCATCACCAGGGTCGAGACGATGTTGAACGCGGCGACCGCGACGATCAGGAGCAGGATGATGAACATCACGTTCTTCTCGATCTGCACGGCGCGGAAGAAATTGGCGTGGCTGCGCGTCCAGTCGGAGATGAACAGGTCGCCGCGGATGCGGGTGTAAAGATCGCGTGCGACCTCGCGCGACCGGAACAGGTCGTCGAGCTTGAGCCGCACGCCCGATACGCCGTCATCCATGCGGTAGAGCTTCTGAGCGTCCGAGAGATTGACGAGTGCCAGTCCCGAGTCGTATTCGAACATGCCGACTTCGAATATTCCGACCACGGTGAACTGCTTCAGCCGCGGCAGAACGCCCGCCGGCGTCACCAGGCCCTGCGGCGCGATCAGCGTCACCTTGTCGCCCGTTGTTGCGCCCAGCGCGCGCGCAAGCTCCGAGCCGAGCACGATGCCGAAAGCGCCTGGGGCGAGCGCCTCGAGTTTTCCGGTCCTCATATGCGCGCCGATGTCGGCGACTTTATCCTCGAGCGCCGGATCGATTCCCCGCACCACCGAGCCGCGGACGTTGCTGCCGAAGGCAAGCATCGCCTGCGCGTTGACGAAGGGCGCCGCGGCCAGAACCCGCGGATGCGCGGCAGCCGCGGCCGCCACCGTCTGCCAGCCGGCGAGCGCCCCGCCCGCGCCGGTGATCTGCACATGCGACGCCACCCCGAGGATGCGCACGCGCAGCTCCTTCTGGAAGCCGTTCATCACCGACAGCACCACGATCAGCGCCGCCACACCGAGCGCGATGCCGAGCATGGAAGTCAGCGAGATGAACGAGATGAAGTGGTTGCGGCGCTTTGCACGCGTATAGCGCAGGCCGACGAAGAGTTCGTATTGCACGCGCGCAAGTGTGCCATAAAGCCCCCCTCTCCACACCGCGCGGCCGGGGGCGAGGCAGCCCCGCCAATGCTATAAAATCTAAAATGCATGCACTGCCATCTGCTCATCCCCGATTTTTTCGCCGGCGCGGGAGCCGGATCCAGCGACCGCCACGTCGCGGCGGAAACGCTGATCGCCCGGGGACGGCACAGGCGTCTCGCGGCGAGCTCGCCCGAGGCCTGGCTTTTCGGACGGTTCGAAGTGCCCAGGCAGCGTGACTGGCCCGTGGCGCCTTACACCCTGCTCGCGGACGGCGGCGCACCAGGCCGGCATTTCTGGCTGCGCGCCGATCCGGCGCACCTGCGCGTCAATCGCGATCAGCTGGCGCTCGCCGACAGCCTTGCATTCGGCGTTTCGCGCGCCGAGTCGGAAACGCTCGTCGAGAGCCTCAACCGGCATTTCGGCGAGGCCATGATTTTCTATCCGATGCGGCCGGAGCGCTGGTACGCGCGTATCGCGCAGGCGCCGGACATGGAAACGACGCCGCTCGCAGCGGCGCGCGGCAAGACGCTCGAGGGCCGACTGCCGTCCGGCGCGGACGCGATGCGCTTCCACGCACTCATGAACGAGGCGCAGATGCTCCTGCACGAGCACCCGGTCAATGTCGGGCGCGAAGCGCGCGGCGAGCTTGCAATCAACAGCATCTGGTTCTGGGGCGGAGGCGTTCTCGTTGCTTCCGGGGGCAGGCCTTTCTCCGCGGTGATCGGCGACGATCCGCTCGCACGCGGGCTTGCGCTCGCCGCGGAACTCTCCGCCCGGGCGCTGCCGAAGGAGGCCGGATCCATGCTCGCCGCCGTCGAAGACAAAGGCGTGGCGCTGGTCGTTCTCGACACGTTGCAAAATGCCGCGAGCTTCGCCGACGCCGGCCGGTACCGCCAGCAGCTCGCCGCGCTCGAGCGCGACTGGTTCGAGCCGCTGCTCGCTGCGCTGCAGTCCGGACGCATGGGCATGCTCACGTTGCACCTGCCAGGCGAGGATTTTCTGCTCGAAGTCGAGATCGTGCGCTCCGACCTGCGCCATTTCTGGCGGCTGCGCAAACCCCTTTCCGCTTGGCTAGAGCTCGACTCGAAAACATGACCTGTCGTCGTTCCCCCTCATTCCCGACCGTTCTCCCGAAGGGAGAAGGGTGCTTCTCCCTCTCCCTCCGGGAGAGGGAAGGGGTGAGGGAGAATTTCGAGATAAAGTCATGTCATTTACCTAGCAGATCTATTCGATGACTCGCATAGTCACCCGCTCCGTACCGCTGCGCAGCGAGGACCAGCTCGTGCGCGAGGGCCTGCATCCGGTGCTCGCCCGCATCTGCGCCGCGCGCGGAATCAGCCGGGGTATCGAGCTGGATGATGCGCTTGCCGGCCTGCTTCCGCCGAGCAGTCTTTTGAACGCCGACCGCGCAGCGGCGCTGCTCGCCGACGCGATCTCTGCCGGAAAGCGGCTGCTGATCGTCGCCGATTACGATTGCGACGGCGCCACCGCCTGCGCGCTCGGCGTACGCGCGCTCTCCGCCTTCGGCGCGAACATCGGCTACCTTGTCCCCAACCGCTTCGAATACGGCTACGGCCTCACGCCCGAGATCGTGGCGCTCGCCGCGCAGTCGCATCCGGACTTGCTGATCACGGTCGATAACGGCATCGCCAGCGTTGAAGGAGTGGAGGCGGCGACAAAGCTCGGCATCGAGGTGCTCATCACCGATCACCACCTTCCCGGGGCGGAGCTGCCGCGCGCGGCCGCGATCGTGAATCCCAATCAGCCGGGCTGCGCCTTTCCGAGCAAGAGCCTCGCGGGCGTGGGCGTGATGTTCTACGTGATGCTTTCGCTGCGGGCCGAGCTGAGAAGACGGGGATGGTTTGCCAGGCACGACGAGCCCTCACCCCCAGCCCCTCTCCCGCGGGGAGAGGGGAGCGCCGTGTCGGCCGCAAGCGGCCGGACCACCCGGATTGAACCGGTGCTGGCCGACCTGCTCGACCTGGTCGCGCTCGGTACCGTCGCCGACGTGGTGGCGCTCGATTTCAATAACCGCGTGCTCGTTTCGCAGGGACTGAAGCGCGTTCGCGCGGGCCGCGTGCAGGAAGGCGTGCGCGCGCTTTTTGCCGTGGCAGGCCGCGATCCGTCGCGGGCGAGCGGCTTCGATCTCGGATTTCTGCTCGCGCCGCGGCTGAACGCCGCCGGGCGTCTTGCCGATATGAGCCTCGGCATCGAGTGCCTCGTCACCGGCGACCGGGGACGCGCGCTTTCGATCGCCCGGCAGCTCGACGATCTGAACCGCGAGCGCCGCGCGATCGAGGCCGACATGCAGGATCAGGCCGAAGAGCTGCTGGCGAAGCTCGCCGTCGGCGAGAGCAGCAGCATCAGCCTCTACGATGCGGCCTGGCACCAGGGCGTGATCGGCATCCTCGCCGGCCGCGTCAAGGACCGCAATCACCGGCCGACATTCGCGTTCGCGCCGGGCAATCCCGGTGAGCTCAAGGGCTCGGGGCGTTCCATCGCGGGGCTGCACTTGCGCGACGCACTCGACCTCGTCGCCAAGCGCGCGCCCGGTTTGCTCCTGCGCTTCGGCGGGCACGCCGCGGCGGCGGGACTGACGCTGCGCGCTTCGGACTTTGGGCGCTTTGCCGAGATCTTCGAGTCGGTGGCGCGGGAGCTGTTGTCCGCGGCGCAGCTGGCGCGCACGATCGAGACCGACGGCTCGCTGGCATCCGCGCACCTCGACCTCGGTCTTGCACAGCTTCTAGAGCGGCAAATCTGGGGTCAAGGCTTCCCGCAGCCGTTGTTCTGCGACGAGTTCGAAGTCCTGAACCAGCGCGTAGTCGGCGAGAAACACCTGAAACTGAAACTCGCGCGCGGCGGGCGGACTGTCGAGGCCATGCGTTTCAACGCACTCGATCCCCTGCCCTCGCCGGTCCGCGCCGCGTACCGGCTTTCGGTGAACGAGTTCAACGGGGCGCAGAAACTGCAATTGGTCATCGAGCATTGGGAAGCAATTGGATAATGAGTTCCTACGCGAGAATCCGCTTCACCTGGCCCAAAGGCTCCGCAAGCGCGACGCTGGATGACACGCCGACGGCGCGCGCCATGATCACCGCGCTGCCGATCAACGCAAGAGCCCAAACCTGGGGCGAAGAAGTTTACTTCGAGATTCCGGTGAAGGCCGCTCTCGAGCGCAACGCGAGACAGGTGGTGCCCGCCGGGGCGGTCTGCTTCTGGGCCGAGGGCAGCTCGCTCGCCTTGCCCTGGGGACGCACGCCGGTTTCGCAAGGCGACGAATCGCGCCTCGTGACCCGCTGCAACGTGCTCGGCCAAATCGACGGCGATCCGAAGCAACTCGCCTCGGTGCGCTCCGGCGATGCAATTACCGTGACACTGGAGTGATCATGGAGCGAAAGCGCGTCAACTCGAGCAAGATCCGAGCGGTCGGTTACGATCCGAAGTCGCAAGCTCTCGAAGTCGAATTCAGCGACGGAAAGGTGCTCGCCTATCGCGGCGTTTCGCCCGAGGTGCACCGCCAGTTGATGGCGGTGCCGTCGCCCACGAGTTTTTTCGAGGACAAGATCGACGAGAATTTTTCGTCGCGCCGCTTGAAGTAGCCTATAATTCGCCCATTTTCGGGGCACTCCGTATGGAAGCAGAACGCATCAACGCCCTCGCCGGCTCGCTCTCCGACCTCAATCGCCGCGCGGCCGAACTACGGAGGTATCTTTGACTTCGACGCGAAGCAGTCGCGTCTCGCCGAAGTAACGAAGCAACTCGAAGAATCGGACGTCTGGTCCGACCAGAAGCGCGCCCAGGACCTGGGGCGCGAGAAGAAGCAGATCGAAGGCATCGTCGGAATCCTCAACGGCCTTGACGGCCAACTGCGCGACGCGAAGGAACTCTTCCAGCTCGCGCGCGCGGAAAACGACGACGCGACGCTCATCGCGATCGAGGGCGACGTTGCGCAGGCGGAAAGGACCGTGGCGGACATCGAGTTCCGCCGCATGTTCTCCCACCCGCTCGATCCGAACAACTGTTTCATGGACATCCAGTCGGGTTCCGGCGGCACCGAGGCGCAGGACTGGGCGGCGATGCTCGAGCGCATGTACGCAAAATACTGCGACCGCAAGGGCTTTCACGTCGACGTGCTGGAAGAATCGCCGGGCGAGGTGGCCGGCATCAAGAGCGTGACATTGAAGATTTCCGGCAGCTACGCCTACGGCCAACTGCGCACCGAGAACGGGGTGCACCGCCTGGTGCGCAAGTCGCCGTTCGACTCGAACGCCCGCCGCCACACTTCGTTTGCGAGCGTGTTCGTCTATCCCGAGGTGGACGAGACCATCGAAGTCGCGGTGAATCCCGCCGATCTGCGCATCGACACTTACCGCGCTTCCGGCGCCGGCGGCCAGCACGTCAACAAGACCGATTCCGCCGTGCGCATCACCCATATTCCGACAAACATCGTGGTACAGTGCCAGAATGACCGCTCGCAGCACCGCAACCGCGCGGAGGCCATGGCGTTGCTGAAATCCAAACTGTACGAGCTGGAACTGCGCAAGCGCCAGGCCGAGCGCGACAAGCTCGAAGCCTCCAAGACCGACATCGGCTGGGGACACCAGATCCGCAGCTACGTGCTCGACCAGTCGCGCATCAAGGACCTGCGCACCGGGATCGAAGTCGGGAACACGCAAAAGATACTCGATGGCGATCTCGACGACTTCATCACCGCCAGCCTGAAACAAGGCGTCTAGCCGATCATGGCCGACCAGCCGCCGCAACAGGACGAAAACCAGATCATCGCCGAGCGGCGTGCGAAGCTCGCCGGGCTGCGCAAGCACGGCATCGCCTTCCCTAACGACTTCCACCGCGAGCATCTCGCCGCCGACCTGCATAAGGCCTGGGACGAAAAATCCAGCGAGGAACTCGATCCCAAGAGCATTCAGGTTGCGGTCGCAGGCCGCATGATGTTGAAGCGCGTCATGGGCAAGGCGAGTTTCGCCACCGTGCAGGACATGAGCGGGCGCATTCAGCTCTACGTCACGCGCGACGCGCTCGGCGAAGCGGCGTACGAAGCTTTCAAGCATTACGATCTCGGCGACATCCTCGGCGCGAAAGGGACGCTCTTCAAGACCAGGACCGGCGAGCTTTCGGTGAAAGTGACTGAGCTGCGACTCCTCGTGAAGGCGCTGCGGCCGCTGCCGGAGAAATTCCACGGGCTCGCCGACCAGCAGCAGAAATACCGCCAGCGCTACGTGGACCTCATCATGAGCGAGGAAACGCGCGCGGTATTCCGGACGCGCAGCCGCATCGTGCAGACGATCCGCGAATTCATGACGGACAAGGGATTTCTCGAAGTCGAGACGCCGATGATGCAGCCGATTCCGGGCGGGGCGAACGCGCGTGCGTTCAGGACGCATCACAACGCGCTCGACATGGAGCTTTTTCTGCGCGTCGCGCCCGAGCTCTACCTGAAGCGTCTTGTGGTGGGCGGATTCGAGAAGGTATTCGAGATCAACCGCAACTTCAGGAATGAAGGCATCTCGACCCGGCACAACCCTGAATTCACCATGCTCGAGTTCTACGAGGCGTACCGCGATTACCGCTACCTGATGGACTTCACGGAAGAATTATTGCGGGACGTGGCGCAGAAAGTGCTCGGCACGGCCAAGATCAGTTACCAGGGGCACAATATTGATTTTGCACAACCGTTCTCTCGGTTGAACATCCTCGAGGCATTGCGGAAATACGTGCCCGAATATAAGGATGCTCCCTTCCAGGATGGTCGTTTCCTTCAAGCGGAGTTGAAAAAACGCGGAGTTGAGCCAAGAGACACCGCTGGATTGGGTAGTTTGCACCTAGCGTTGTTCGAGGCGACAGTCGAACCGCATCTGCAGCAACCCACCTTCATCGTCGATTACCCGACCGAGGTATCGCCGCTGGCACGCACCAGCGACGATCAGCCCTGTCTCACCGAGCGGTTCGAGCTCTACATCGCCGGGCGCGAAATCGCGAACGGATTCTCCGAGCTGAACGACCCGGAGGACCAGGCCGTCCGCTTCGACGAGCAGGCAAAGGCCAAGGCAGGCGGCAACGAGGAAGCGATGTACTACGATGCCGACTATATCCGCGCGCTGGAATACGGCCTGCCGCCCACCGCCGGCGAAGGCGTAGGCATAGACCGCCTCGTGATGCTCCTCACCGACAGCCCGAGCATCCGCGACGTGCTGCTTTTCCCCCACCTGCGCCGCGAATCCTGATTCGCCTTCAACGCGGGACCTGAAACATTCTTTTACACCGCCGGAGTGGCGTTTCCTGCGCCGTTACGCGTAAGATAAATACGCATTGAAAACGCAATAGGAGACCACCATAGACGCACAGCCCGCAAGACAAACCCATCCGCTGATTATCATCGCGGCGCTCGCCGTCACTCTCTTCAGCGTGGCCGGAATCGGGGCCATGATGGGCTGGATCCCGACGTCCACCGGAAACCAGGCGCAGACCGCGCTGGCTCCCGCTCCCGCGGAGCAGGCGCCCGCCCAGCCCGCCGCAGTCCAGGCGCAGCCGGAGTCCAATCCGGTCGTGAAGAAAACCGCGCCCAAGCCGCAGGCCGCGAAGGCGGAAAAACCGTTGACGCAGGCCGAGGTCGCGCAGGCAACGATGGTCCCTCCGCCTCCGCCGCCCGCAGAGACGGTCAGGAAAGTCTGCCGTGAATGCGCAGTAATCGAATCGGTGCTCGGAATCGAGAAGGCCGGAACCGCGTCGGGAGCCGGCGCAGTCGGGGGCGCCGTAGTCGGCGGAGTTCTCGGCCATCAGACCGGCGGCGGACGCGGCAAGGATGTGATGACCGTGCTCGGCGCCCTCGGCGGCGGACTCGCCGGAAACCAGATCGAGAAGAACGCGAAGAAGACCCTCGAGTACCAGATCACTGTCCGCTACGAGGACGGCAGCAAGGGCCTGTTTACCCAGAGCACGCCGCCCAGCTGGCGCGAAGGCGACAAGGTCAGGGTGCTCAACGGCGCGATCCAGCCGAACAACGGCTGAGCGCCCCTCTCCCCCGGACCGGGAGCCGGCCGCCTCTCCCGGTTCCGCAGGCAATTCCATCCGCGGCCCCTTTTCTGCGGCCCGGCGTGAAAAATTTCACGCCGGGCACCCCGTTTTCGCATTAGCATGACAACGGCATAGGCGTTGCTTGACACGTCGAAATGCAAGGAGGACGGCATGGAAACACGCGCAGATAAAACCACAAACCCGATCCTGGTGATAGCGGCCACCGCAGTGGTCGTATTCTCCGCGGTCGGCATCGCCGCTTTCATGGGGTGGATTCCCACTTCGACCAGCGGCACCTCAGACAGCGCCAAGGTAGCCACTGTCCAGCAGGCGGCGAAGCCCGCGGCAAAGCCGCAACCCGCCCCGGCCCGTGTCGCCGCCGCCGCACCGGCAAAACGCAAGTGCCCCGAGTGCGCCGTGGTCGAATCGGTGCGCGAGATCGAGACGGCCGGCCAGGCCACGGGCCTCGGCGCCGTCGGGGGCGCGGTGGTGGGCGGCGTGGTCGGGCACCAGGTGGGCGGCGGACGCGGCAAGGACCTGGCGACCGTGGTCGGCGCCGTCGGTGGCGCCGTGGCCGGCAATCAGATCGAGAAAAAAGCGAAGTCGACGAAGACCTACGAGATCACGATACGGATGGAGGACGGCACGACCCGCGTCGTGAGCGAGCCGAATCCGCCCGTATGGAAACCCGGCGAAAAGGTGAAGTTCATCAGCGGCAAACTGCAGTCGAATGCCTGACAGCACGGCCGGCGGGCGGCGGGCTCCCGCCTGATAGAATCGCGGCATCCTCATGGATGCCGCTTTTTTTTGCGCTGAACGCCGCTCGGCTTGCCCGGGCCGCACCCCGCGGCGCCGGGCGGCATGACCGGCCTCGCCATCGCCCTGGTGCTCGGCGCCGCACTGATCCACGCAAGCTGGAATTATTTTCTCAAGAAAAGCGGCGGCGGCATCGGCTTCGTCTGGGCGTTCGCCGCGCTCTCCGCTCTGCTCTACGCTCCATTGGCGGTCGCGGTCGTCTTGATCCAGCATTTCCAGTTTTCGGCGACGGCGTTTGCCTTCATCCTCGCGAGCGCCGTGCTCCACACGGGCTATTACCTGCTGCTCGACCGCGGCTACCGCAACGGCGATCTATCGGTCGTTTATCCCCTCGCGCGGGCAACCGGTCCGTTTCTGACGGTGCTGATCGCGGTCACGCTGCTCGGCGAGCGCCCGGGAGCGATGGCGCTCGCGGGCGCGGCGCTGGTGGTGAGCGGCGCGTTCTTTCTCGCCGCGAGCCCGGCGAAGCTGCGCGAAGCCGGCGCGCTGCGCGGCATCGCGTTTGCCCTGCTCACCGGCTGCATGATCGCGATGTATACAGTGGTGGACAAGCAGGCGGTAAGCGCCGCGCTGATACCGCCCATTCTGCTCGACTGGGGCACCAACCTCGGCCGCGTGATCGTGATGGCGCCGCTTGCGCTGCGGCGCCGCGGCGAGGTCAAGGCGGCGTGGATGCGGCAGCGCAAGGCGGTCATCCTGGTCGCTTTGCTGTGCCCGCTTTCCTATATCCTGGTGCTGACGGCCATGGTGTTCACTCCCGTGAGTTACGTCGCGCCGGCGCGCGAGATCAGCATCCTGTTCGCTGCCCTGATGGGAACGCACTGGCTGCGGGAAGGCGACGTGCCGCGCCGCGTGGCCGCCGCCGCGGCGATGGCGCTGGGGGTCGTCGCCCTGGCGGTCGGCTGAACTTCGTTTCTCTTCTGAATTTCTAGGCGGAAAGCGCGTTGCGTATCGCCGGCAGCATCCGCACGACCGCCTCGCGTCCCTCGGCGATCGCAATCCGCGCGCGGTGATAGTCGAGCGAACGCAGATGGCCGAGCCGCGGCGTCAGCAACACGTCCGGCGGATCGCCTGCAAGGCGGCTGCGCGAGATCCGCACTTGCATGACGTCGATCGAGCCCATCAGCGCCTCGAGGAGCGACGGGCGCGCGCCCGCTTCTTCCCCTTCTGGCGCCGGAACATCGCTGCGCCGTGGAAAGAACTTCCTGAGAATCCCGCTCCGCGCGGAGCGCGTTTCCGGCTTGTCGCGGCCACGGCGAGCGTGACGTCCGACGATGTCGGAACCGAGATCGACCGCGATGACGATTTCTGCCCCCATCGCCCGGCACAGCGACACCGGAACCGGGTTGACCACGGCGCCGTCGACGAGATAACGGTCCTCGCGCAGCACCGGCCGGAACAGCCCCGGCACGGCGATGGAGGCCCGCACCGCATCCGAGACCTTGCCCTCGCGCAACCACATCTCCTGGCCCGAGGTGACGTCGGTCGCCACCGCGGCAAAAGGGATGCTCAGCTCGGAAAACTTGCTCTCGACAAACTGGTCACGAAAGAATTCGGCAACGCGCTCGCCCTTGATCAGACCGCCGCGCAAGTGGATGTCGACCAGCCCGAAAAGGCGTTTCCAGTCGAGAGCAAGCGCCCAGGCTTCGAGTTGATCGAGTCGGCCCGCGGCGAACGCCGCGCCGACCAGCGCTCCGATCGAGCACCCGGCGATGAAGTCGGGCTTGATGCCTTCCTCGGCGAGGGCGCGCAGCACGCCGATATGCGCCCAACCGCGCGCCGCGCCGCTGCCGAGGACGAATCCGATCTTGAGTGGACGCGCCATCGCTCAGGTTCGAAACAAGACCCAAGTCCGGCTCGAAGGCTTTCCCTCGGTGGCGGCCGAGTTCTGCAACCGAGTGAGCAAAGCGGCGACGGCCGCGCCCCCAAGGGAACTCTTGCCTCCAATCCGGACTTGGCTTCGGAGCTGATTCACATCCGTTCGAAAATCGCCGCGATCCCCTGCCCGCCGCCGATGCACATGGTCACGAGCGCGTAGCGTTTCTGCGTGCGGTGCAGTTCGTAAATCGCCTTGACGGTGAGGATGCAGCCGGTAGCGCCGATCGGATGGCCGAGCGCGACCGCTCCGCCGTTAGGATTCACCTTCGCCGGGTCGAGCCCGAGGTCGCGCGTCACCGCCATCGCCTGCACCGCGAACGCCTCGTTCGATTCGATCACGTCCATATCAGCGGGCTTGAGTCCTGCTTTCTCGAATACCCGCTTCACCGCGGGAATCGGCCCGAGGCCCATCAACTGGGGCTCGACGCCCGCGTGAGCGTAAGCAACCAAGCGCGCGAGCGGCTTCAGCCCCTGTTTCTGCGCCGCGGATTTTTCCATTAGCACCACCGCGGCAGCGGCGTCGTTGATGCCCGAGGCGTTGCCCGCCGTAACCGTGCCGTCTTTCTTGAATATGGTCTTTAGCTTTTGCAGGTCCTCGATCTTCAGGTCCTTGCGCACGTGTTCGTCGGTGTCGAACTGCGCGGGTCCTTTTTTCGATTTCACTTCGACCGGCACGATCTGGCTCTTGAAGTACCCGTCCTCGAGCGCCTTCGCCGCCCGCCTGTGGCTCTCGAGGGCAAACGCATCCTGCTCCTCGCGGTTCATGCCGTACTTCGCGGCGATGTTTTCCGCCGTCACGCCCATGTGGCCGTTGCCGAACGGGTCGTGCAGCGCCGCGGTCATGGCGTCGATGATCTGCCCGTCGCCCATGCGCTGGCCCCAGCGCGCCGGCGGCAGGAAGTACGCGGCGCGGCTCATGCTCTCGGCGCCGCCGCCGATGGCGACGTCGGTGTCGCCGAGCAGAATATGCTGGGAGGCCGACACGATCGCCTGCAGGCCGCTTCCGCACAGGCGATTCACCGTCAGGCAGGGCGTGCCCACAGGCAGCCCGCCGTCGAGCGCCACAACGCGCGACAGGTACATGTCGCGCGCTTCGCCGTGGATGACGCTGCCGAAGACGACGTGGCCGACCGTCGCCGGATCGATTTTTGCCCGCGTCACCGATTCCTTCACGCAGATCGCGCCGAGCTTCGTCGGCGGAATATCCTTGAGCGAGGCGCCGTAACCGCCGATCGCGGTGCGCACGCCGCTCACCACCACCACTTCACGCTGGGCCATGGGAATCTCCATATTCAACCTCTAACCGAATGTCATCCTGAGGGTCCTTCGACAGACCTCAGGATAAACTCCGCCCGAAGAATCCGCTTTTCAAAAAGCAGATCCTTCGCTTCGCTCAGGATGACGCTGAAACACGGGACACTGCTCGTCGCGCTTTCGGACGCGCTACCTGCCCCCAGAGATCGTGCGCGTCAGACCGCGTCACCTTCACCTGGGCCCAATCGCCCGGCGCCAACTTGCCGCCGCCTTCGATATGGACCATGCCGTCGATCTCCGGTGCGTCGGCGGCGGAGCGCGCCACGGCGCCTTCGGGCGTCACTGCGTCCACCAGCACCTTGAGGGTCTTCCCTACCTTGCGCTTCAGACGCCGGGCGCTGATTTTTTCCTGCACCCGCATCAGCCGCGCCCGCCGTTCTTCGCGCACCTCATTCGGCAGCGCCCCCGGCAATTCGTTCGCCTTGGCGCCCTCGACCGGCGAGTAGGCGAAGCAGCCGACGCGGTTGAGCTCGGCCTCCTCGAGAAAGTCCAGCAGCTCCTGGAATTCGCTTTCGGTCTCGCCCGGAAATCCAGCGATGAAGGTGCTGCGGATGGTGATGTCCGGGCAGATCGCGCGCCAGGCGCGGATGCGCTCGAGATTGTTCTCGCCGCTTGCGGGGCGCTTCATGAGTTTGAGAATTCTCCGGTTCGCGTGCTGAAACGGCACGTCGAGATAGGGGAGGATTTTCCCTTCGGCCATGAGCGGGATGACCTCATCGACGTGCGGATACGGGTATACGTAATGCAGCCGCACCCACACGCCGCTTGCGGCGTCCTTTCCAGCGAGCTCGCCGAGCGCGACAGCCAGGTCGTTCATGCGGGTCTTCAGCGGCCGTCCGCCCCAGAAACCGGTGCGGTACTTCATGTCCACGCCGTAGGCACTGGTGTCCTGCGAAATGACCAGCAGCTCCTTCACTCCCGCCTTTACCAGGTTCTCCGCTTCCTTCATTACATCGCCCACGGGCCGGCTCAGCAGATCACCGCGCAGCGACGGAATGATGCAGAAACTGCAGCGATGATTGCAGCCTTCCGAAATTTTCAGATAAGCGTAATGCCGCGGCGTGAGCTTAATTCCCTGCGGAGGCACGAGATCGGTGAAGGGATCGTGGGGCTTGGGCAGATGCGCGTGCACCGCCGTCATCACCTCTTCCAGCGCGTGCGGCCCCGTCACGGCGAGTACCTTCGGGTGAGTCTCGCGAACGATATCGCCCTTGGCGCCGAGGCAGCCGGTGACGATCACGCGCCCATTCGCGCTCAGGGCCTCGCCGATGGCGTCCAGCGATTCCTGCACCGCCGTCTCGATGAAGCCGCAGGTGTTGACGACGACGAGATCGGCGCGTTCGTAGGTAGGTGAAATCGCGTAGCCCTCGGCGCGAAGGCGCGTGAGAATGCCCTCGGAATCGACGAGCGCCTTGGGACAACCGAGCGAGACAAATCCTACCTTCGGCACTGCGGTCATGCGTCAGAGAAACAAGTCAAGAACTTGACTTTGCGGTTCAAGACTTCTTTTCGTCGTTCGGCGGCTTGCTCTCGGCATTCTGCGGTGCGCCGCCCGCCGGCGCGCCGAAGCCGGGCATTCCGGGAAAACCCGGGAAGGGAAAGCCGGGAAACATGTTGCGTGTCTGGCTCTGCAGCTGCTCCTGCATCTGCACGAACATGTTGCGGCTCTGATCCATGTAGGCGGACACCAGGCTCTGCATCGCCGGGCCCTGGAAGCTCATGAACTGCTTCCACAGCTCTTCGTTGAACTTAGCCGGCTCGCCGTAGAGATTCTGCGACTGCTCTTTCATGCGCGTCTGGATCTCGCCGAAGAGCTGCATGTTGCGCTCGAGGTAGCTGCCCAGCATGCCCTGCATGGTATTGCCGTAGCAGCGGATGAACTGCGTCAGGATGTCCGAGGAGAATATCGGCGCGCCGCCGGCTTCCTCTTCGAGGATGATCTGCAGCAGGATCGACCGCGTCAGGTCCTCTTTGGTCTTGTCGTCGACCACTCGGAACTCCTCGCCCTGGAGCACGAGTTTCTTCACGTCGGCGAGCGTGATGTAAGTACTCGTCTTCGTGTCATAGAGACGACGATTGGGATACTTCTTGATCAGGCGGGCCGATTCGGACATGGGAAAGACCTGAAAAAGTGTGAGCCTTGCCTTAATGCGAAATGCCGGTGCTGCACTGCGACATCATACCATCTTCCGCGGTCGCATCCCCGCAAGCGGGGCCCCTGCTCCGCGCTCCGACATAAGCCCGCTTCCGAACTATCCCGACAGCTTTTTGCATCGCACTGTCGCGGGCAGCACGTCTCCGCGGTCGCATCCCCGCAAGCGGGGCCCCTGCTCCGCGCTCCGACATGCTTACTGCATGTGCTGCCCGCCGTTGATGGCGATGTTGGCGCCATTGACGAACGCGGCTTCTTCCGAGCACAGATATATGATGAGCCCCGCGATTTCATCCGGCTTGCCGAGGCGCCCTACGGGAATCTGCGGAATGATCTTTGATTCGAGGATTTCCTTGGGGATCGCCGTCACCATCTTGGTGCCGATGTAACCCGGAGAGAT
Source organism: Gammaproteobacteria bacterium (assembly GCA_041493345.1). Classification (GTDB taxonomy): domain Bacteria; phylum Pseudomonadota; class Gammaproteobacteria; order Burkholderiales; family SG8-39; genus VBDM01. The sequence goes on from JBGPYQ010000008.1 coordinate 21,610, forward strand.
GGTATTCACGGTCACGCCTTTCTTCGCCACCTCGAGCGCGAGCGACTTGGTGAACCCGTGCATGCCGGACTTTGCCGCCGAGTAATTGGTCTGGCCGAATGCGCCCTTCGAGCCGTTCACCGAAGAGACGTTGATGACCCGCCCCCAACCGCGGTCCACCATGCCGTCGCAGACTTGCTTGGTCATGTTGAACACCGAGTCGAGGTTGGTATGGATGACCACGTCCCAGTCGGCCTTGGTCATTTTCCTGAAGGTCATGTCGCGGGTGATGCCGGCGTTGTTCACCAGGATGTCCACCGGACCGAGGATTTTCGTCACTGCGTCCACGCACGCCTTGCAGGAATCGTAATTGGCGACGTCGCAGGGATAGGCGCGAAACTCCAGGCCGCGCGCCTTCATCTCGGCGATCCATTTATCGGCATGCTTGTTCGACGGCGAGTAGGTGACGGCAACCCGGTAGCCGGCATCGACCATCTTGGCGCTGATGGTCTCGCCCAGACCTCCCATCCCGCCGGTGATCAATGCGAGCCGTTTTGTGGCCATGGTTCCTCCTTGGGTTCGTTGCTGCGGTGCCTGGCGATTATCTTCCGCCGATTATTGCACCTATTTGACCGGGATCAAATGCGACCGTACTCGTTACGCGACCTATTGAGAATTACGTAACTGCGCAACACTTTTCCCTCATCCCCACCCTTCTCCCGGAGGGAGAAGGGCTTTGCATCCCTCTCCCTCCGGGAGAGGGACCGAGGGTGAGGGAAATAGGTCCGGGTTATTCAGTATCATGGGGTTTGGTCCCCAATAGCATGCCTAAAGCATGTGCAAACCGCCGTTGATGGAGATGTTGGCGCCGGTGATGTAGCCCGCGTCCTCCGAGGCCAGATAGGCGACCAGGCCCGCGATTTCGTCCGGACGCGCGAGCCGTCCCATCGGGATCTGGTCGACGATCGAACCCAGGATCTCCGGCTTGATCGCCCTGACCATGTCGGTGTCGACGTAGCCGGGCGAGATGGTGTTCACGGTCACGCCGCTTTTCACCACTTCCTGCGCGAGCGCCTTGGAAAAACCGTGCATGCCCGCTTTGGCCGCGGAATAGTTCGTCTGCCCGAACTGCCCTTTGAGCGCGTTCACCGAGGAGATGTTGATGATCCGGCCCCAGCCGCGCTCGGTCATGCTCTCGACCACCTGGCGGGTCACGTTGAAGACGCTGTTAAGATTGGTGCTGATCACGGAATACCAGTCGTCGGGCGACATGCGCTTGAACACGCCGTCGCGCGTAATGCCGGCGTTGTTGACGAGAATGTCCACCGGGCCGATGACCGAGCTGATCCGGTAGAACATCTGGGCACAGGAATCGTAATCGTCCACGTCGCCTTCGGCGGCGTGGATCTGCAGACCTTCGTCGCGCAGCTTCGCGAGCCATTCGTCCTTTTTCTCGTAACCGGGCAGGCAGCCCGCGACCACGCGCGCGCCGTCCCTGGCGAGACGCCTGCACAAGGCCGTGCCGATCCCGCCCATGCCGCCGCTCACGAATGCAACTCGCTGCTTCACGTGCTTTCCCTCATCGGGCGAGCGCTCCGCGCCCGCGCGGGCGGCCCTGTTGCGTTCTGCGGTTGCGGCGGTCATTGTTCGATCATCCATTCTGCGAATTCCGGGTAAAGTCCTTCACTTTTCCGCTTTCTGAAATTCAAACGATGCGGTGCTTCACGTAGCGCCCCGGCGCGGGCTCGATCGGCTTATGCGCGGCGCTCCCCAGGTGCTTGCGAGCCTTGATTCTCCTGCCGCCGAATTGCTGCAGCCACGCGCTCCAGTCGGTCCACCAGCTCCCGGGCTTCTCCGCCGCGAGAGCCAGCCAGTCCTCCGCTTCTCCCGGCAATGACTGTCCGCTCCAGAAACTGCGGCGGTTTTTCGCCGCCGGGTTGATCACGCCGGCGATGTGGCCGCTCGCGCCGAGCACGAAGCGCAGCGTTCCGCCCAGCAGCCGCGTGCTGCGGTACGCCGTGCGCCACGGAACGATGTGGTCTTCGCGCGTGGCAAGCAGGTAGGCCGGCTGCCTGACTTTGCCGAGGTCCACCGAGACGCCGAGCATCGCGAGCTTGCCCGGAACGCACAGGCTGTTTTCGAGGTACATGGTGCGCAGGTACCGGCAGTACATCGGCCCGGGCAGATTGGTCGAATCCGCGTTCCAGTACAGCAGGTCGAACGCCTCGGGCGATTTGCCCTTGAGATAATTGTTGACCACGTAGGACCACACGAGGTCGTTCGCGCGCAGCGCCGAGAAGACGATTGCGAGCTCGCGCCCGGGCATGACGCCGCCTGCGCCGATCGCGGTCTCGCGTTTTTCCACGCTCGCCTCGTCCACGAAAAGGCCGATGTCGCCCGTGTCGGAGAAATCCAGCATCGAGGCGAGAAATGTCGCGCTCTCCACGCGTTCCTCGCCGCGCGCGGCCATCACCGCGAGCGCCGCGGCCAGCAGGGTGCCGCCGACGCAAAACCCGAGTGCGTTGATTTTCCCGGCGCCGGTGATCGCGCTCGAAATCTCGATCGCCTTGAGCACGCCTTTGCCGATGTAGTCGTCCCATTCGAGATGACCGAGCTCTTCGGTGATATTGCGCCAGGACACCATGAATACCGTGTGCCCCTCATCCAGCGCATGGCGCACAAAGGAATTATCCGGCTGCAGGTCGAGGATGTAGTACTTGTTGATGCACGGCGGCACCATGAGCAGCGGCCGCTTGTATACGGTGTCGGTGCGCGGCGCGTACTGGATGAGCTGGAAGAGCTCGTTCTCGTACACCACCGCGCCTTCGGTTGCGGCGATGTTCCGCCCCAGCTCGAAACCGGATTCGTCGGTGGTGGAGATGCGCCCCTTGTTCGCGTCCTCGATGAGGTGGCGGATGCCGAGCGCCAGACTCTCGCCCTTGGTTTCGAGCGCGAGCCTGATCGCGTCGGGGTTGGTCGCGGCGAAATTCGCCGGGCTCATGGCATCGGTGAACTGGTGCGTGGCGAAACGAAGGCGCTCCTTCGCGTGCGGCTCGATCTCGAGCGACTCGACGAAATCGGACAGAAAGCGCGTGTTGATGAGATAGCTCTGGCGAAGCCAGTCGAACCAGGGATTCTGCTGCCACTCCGCCGAAGAGAAACGGCGGTCGCCGCGCTCGGGCAGCGCGACAGGCGCGGTGTCCTTCCCGGCCTCGCGCGCGAGCGTCGCCTGCCACAGGGCCGCCTGCTGCCGGAGATACTGCGCCTGCAACGCCGCGAGCTTCGCGGCGTTCACGCCGATGGACTGGAGGGACCGGGAAAGCTCAGGATCGGGCTGCGCCCCGGGCGCCCCGAAGAAATTCTGCAGCAGCGCCTGGCCGGCGGCGGCGTACTGCTCGAACGGGGATGGGGCTTGGGTCAATCAGGCTCCCGGGATCTGCACGCGCTCAGGCGCTGAGGAACCTGAGGTCCTTGAAAGTGTGCATATTATTGCACTGCACAATAGAATTGTCAAGGTAATCCGGCAGTGCCATCCTTAAGCGCGTCAGGGCGGGGAACCCCCCAGATTGCCCTTGTTTCAGCGCTCGCGCGCGGCTTCGTGAAACGCCTTCGTGACCGGGGAGAAAAGGTATTCGAGCACCGTGCGGGTCCCGAGCTTGATCTCGGCCGACACCTGCATGCCCGCCGTGAGCCGGTACCTGACGCCATCGGCCTCGAGAAACTGCTGCTTGAGATCCACGAGCGCGCGATAGGCAAGCGGCGTGGTCGGCTTGGCGCGCGAACTGTCGGATTTCTCCTGCGCGCCTCCCGGCATTTCGCTTGAATCGGTGTTGATCTGCTGCACCTCGCCGTCGACCATGCCGTATTTCTGGAAGGTGAAGGCGGCGAGCTTGATCTTCGCCGGTTGCTGAGTGCGCACGAAGCCCGCGTCCTGGTTGGACACCCACACTTCGGCGCGCAGGGTCTCGTCCTTCGGCACCAGGGTCATGAGTATGGTGCCCGGGGTCGTGACGGTTCCGGCCGTATGCGTGGCGAGGTCCTTGATGGTGCCTTCCTGCGGCGCCTTGAGCTCCAGGTATTCGTGCCGGTGCTGCTGCTTGGTGAGTTCCTGCTCGGCCTTTTCGAATTGCGCAGAGACTTCCATGCGTTCGGTCTGCAACTGGCGCCGGTATTCCGCGGTGATCTGGGCGATTTTCTTTTCCGATTGCGCGATGGTGGACTCGGCGCTCTTGATCGCGTACTCCTGCGCCTTCAGGTCCTGCTCCTTCTCGATGCGCTCGCGCTGCTTGTCGGTAAACATGATCCGTCCTGCGAAACCGTCTTTCTCGAGCTTCTCGAACGCCTGCTCCTGCGCGCGGTAGTGCGGCAGAATCTGCGTCAGCTTGCTCTTCACCTCCCGGGCGGCGGCGAGGTCGTTTTGCGCCTTGTCCAGCATGTTGCGCTCCTGCGCGATCGCGCTTTCGTAAGCCGTCTTGTTCGCCTGATACTGCGCCGCCACCTGGGCGTACAGGGCGTGCGGATCGTTGGCGCGGCGGGTGAGCGGCGCGCGCTATCAAGCTCTGGGTTGAACGTGCGGCTTCGTTGCCCGACGCGCGCGCCTATTCAGCAGGTCCGGGAATGCAACATCAAGTAAGAATCAGACTTCAGTGACGCGAAGTTTCAAGCCCGGCAGACAATTCAGGCCGGATGTTCGCGCAACCGAATTTGGAGCGCACTTCCACCATCCCATCGTCCTCGCTGCCGTTGGACGCCAACTCCTCGAGCGGGGCGCCGGTGTCCCTGGCCAACGCCTTGCGGTAGAGGTAGAGCGACTGCGCCAAAGCGGCGCACGCTGCGGGAGTTTCGTTGATGCGGCTGCGGGCGGTGGCCAGGAGCAAATAGACTTTGCTTGCGGACCGATCTTCTCCAGAGCTGAGGAGGGCCGGCAGCACGTTCTCGATCGAGCTTGCGGCGGCGGACCCGGTGTTCGCGCAGCCGAATTTCGAGCGCGCTTCCGCCAGTCCTTCGTTATTGCTGCTGTCAGTCGACGCTTCGTCTAGCGGGGCGCCGGAGGCTTTTGCGAGCGCCCTGCGATAATAGGCAAGAGACCGAAACACTGCGGCACAAGCTGCCGCGGTTTCCTTCAGGCGATCACGCGCCGTAGCGAGCTGAAAGTACAGCTGGCTCGCGGACCTATAGTCTCCGGAAGACACAAGCGCCGGCAAGGCTTGCTCGAGCGACCCAGCGGATCCGTCGTCGGACAAGGCGAGCCAGGTGCGTGCGCAATTGAACCTGGAGCCCACTTCTGCCAGCCCTTCGTCGTTGCTGCTGTCAGTCGCCGCTTCGTCCAGCGGGACGCCCGTGTCCTTTACGAGCGCCTTTCGATAATAGGCGAGGGACTGAGACAACGCGGTACAAACCGCCGCGGTTTCCTGCAGGCGGTTGCGCGCCGTGGCGAGCTGAAAGTACAGCTTGCTCGCGGCCCAATAGTCTCCGGACGATACGACCGACGGCAAGGCTTGATCGAGGGCGTCCGAGAGTTGCCTGTCCGCATCAGGCGATGACGCGGACGCGGTAGCCGCGTGACCGACGAGAAGGGCGGCCATCAGAATGACTATGTTTCGTTGAACTAGAGCTAACATGGTGCCTCCTGGTCGATATCAATATTCAGGCTGTGATCGCGCTGGTGTTGGGACAACGACATAGGTGACCGGTCGGTGTCGATTTCCAATCCCTTACGCACCAAGCCCCAACATTCAGAGTTTCATAAAGAGCCTGAAGGTACCCTAAGCAAGAGAGGTGCCATGTTCGTCGTCTCTGTCACGGGCGTTTCCGGTCGGCCGCGTGCTCTACAATGTTAAATAATTGGTATTGGCGGTGTGTTAAATAGTTGGCATTGACGGTGAACCGCGCCAAGCAAGGCTCTTAGAAAACCGATCTGGAAGAATTCCACTTCCTTCTCGGGGCTCTAGGCAAATTCGATGAACATCGCCGAGGTCCAGGCCTTGGCGTCGTCCGTCTGGTGGCCGTAAAGGTAGACGGGTCCGAAGCTGTGTGGGCCGTTGGCCGCCTCAATCTCAAGCAACCCGCCTACTGATGACGACCGCTAATAAAGAAAGGGGCGGATCGAGATCCGCCCCTTGGCATCAGTGACGGCGAAACCTCACCTCGTCAGCGGCGTCCAGCCCTCGTCGTCGGAGTACGGCAGCGCTTTGCCGTCGAAGATGATCCGGATCCGGCGCTCGCCATGACTGCCCTTGGTCTCTTCGACATGGATGGAAAAGTCAATCGCCGAGAGAATCGTGTCGCCAAAATGCTCGGTGAAGTAGCGCTGAATCGCAGGTCCGTACACTTCCACCGCCTCGTGGAGACGATAGATGGCGCCGGCATGCCAGCGAACCGGCGGCGTGAGTAGCGGAGCCAGCGTTCCCGACTGCAATCCAAGCTGCGCCTCCAGACAGGCCTGCGACTTCTTCTCCACCGGCGCCTGCCCGGTGAGGACGGCGCCGACGCGAATCGGCATGAGACTGCACGCCCTCCCCAGCGCTTCGATGGTGAGGCCCCTGGCTTGAGCCGCGGCATTGGCGCGATCCAGCATCGGCTTGCGCTTCGCGTAGCTCTCCTGCGCGAGTTGTTCGACCACGCTGGTTGCATCTAAGGCCTGTGCCGGAGCCGAAAACCAAAGGGCCGACAAGAGAACGGGTAGAGATTTGAACTTCATGGCGTTCATTACGAGTCTCCTCAAAAGATATGATTGCAGTTGTGTAGTGACCCTCTGCGACGGCTTGGTCACTCGCTAGGTGGCGAGGGTAATACTATGAGAACATCTTCTCACCAGGGAACATCTTCTTCGCATGTGCGTCGGCGCACAGAGCATTCCGCTGAATGTCAATCCGATTGTGTTCATGTTATTGCTGCTAGATTTTTCGGTATTGAAAAGCTTCTGACGTACTCGGCAGGCTTCGCGGGATCAAACATTTTTCCCATGATGTTGTATTTGCGGTAAATCCCCTCGGGTGGCTTCCAGCCGGCCTCACTCATCTGTTTTTTTGCATCGGTAAGCCGAAATACCTTTTCTGCTATTTGGGCGTAGTTCACATCTCCCTTGAGGTATCCCCAGCGCTTCATCTGAGTCAGCATCCACACGGCCATGCTCTGCCATGGCACCGGGTTGAAGATCAGGCGATCCGAGACTGACAGATTATTGCCTAGGCCGTCCGGGAAGTTGCCAGTCAGCACCTGCGTGACCACTTCAAGCGGCTGGTCCAGATATGCCGGTGGAGCAATTATTCTGGCGATCTCCGCTCGATCGGTGGATATGCTGGCGATGAGCGAAGCGCCGATGACGGCGCGAAACAATGCCGCGAAAGTATTGGGGTTCTGCTGGATGAACTCGTCGCTCGCTCCAAATGCGCAGCAGGGATGACCGTCCCAGATTTCTTTCGACAAAATATGAATAAAGCCAACTCCATCAAATACGGCGCGTTGATTGTAAGGATCGGGGCCGAGAAACCCATCGATCGTGCCATCCTTTAGCTTGGCAACCATTTCGGGCGGCGGCACCGCCAGGATCTTCAAATCCGAGTCGGGGTCAATTCCGAACTCAGCCAGGTAGTAGCGCAGCAGAAAATTGTGCATGCTATAGACGAAGGGGACGCCGAAGCTGAAGCCTTTCCATTGCTTGGGATTCCGCCGATTCTTGTATTTGACATGAAGCGTAATGGCTTGGCCGTTATTGTTCTGAATGGTTGCAACTGAAGTCGGAAAGGGATCGGAACCCAGTCCGAGAGTCATCGCAAGCGGCATCGGTGAGAGAAAGTGCGAGGCGTGGTGCTCCTTTTTCATCACTCTGTCGCGGATCACTCCCCACCCGGGCGTCTTGACAAGCTGCACTTTCAAGCCTTGGTCGCGATAGAAGCCCAAAGGCTCCGCCATGATCAGTGGCGAAGCGCAGGTGATCGAAATGAAACCAATCTTTACATCTTTTCGTTCGAGGCGTCCCTCTTGTGCCAATGCTTGCAGACTAGCCAGCGGCACCACGCTCGCGATGGCTGCCATGGCGGCATTGCGACCCACGGCCTTGAGAAATGCGCGGCGCAACGGCTCATGGGGGAATAGAGCCTTGACGACCGATGCTTCGATGAATGCCCGTGAAAATTCTTCGACACTGGCCGGATTGCGCACGGGTTGGTGATCAGCGGGCGCGTGATCCCCGCCACACGCGCAACGAGTAAGCAATGGACGGTCGGCGTCGTACGCATCGTAGAAATTTGGAGGTTGATCTGACATACCGACCCTTTCAGGCGAAATGGATTACAAAAATGGGCAAGCAGCAGCGGCAATTACATTCAATTTAGCGCTTATCGACTTCAAGATCCCCGAGCCATTTGAGGAAATCGAGGAACTCTTGCGAGGACGCTTCCCTGAAGCCGGTAAGTCCGATATTTTTCAGTACCGCTTTCCCATTTTCGTTCGAGTTGAGTGCGAGGAGTGCCGAACGGATCTTTGCGATTTGGGCGGCAGAGAGCTCGGGCGAGGCGATCAGCGGCATATTGGGCAATTCCGGACTTCTTGCGATTACCCGCCCGCCGTTCTTCTCCCAGGTGCGTCCCACGCCGGAGATCGAATTGATCACACCCACATCGAAAAACCCGCTCTCCATAGACCAGCCAATCGCAGCGTCATCGTGCATGGTGCGGACTCTTTCGTTGGCCATCGAAATTTTGTTGTCTCGCAGCATGGCGTTGGCTACTCGCCACATATTGGAATATCGGTCAGGCGTTAAGATGCTCTTGCCTTTGACATCGGCGATCGATTTGAGCGGCGAATCCTTCTTTACGATGAAGAGCGCCCGTGCAGGTTCCTTTTCCGTTACCACCGGCTGGTAACCGTAGTCGCGAATGGCCTCGGCCGGGACGTCGTTCGGGCGCGCAAACAACAGCGCATAGGACTTCTTTTTTAGGGCGTCCAGTAACAAATTTCGATCGCGCACGGCGATGATGGTCACGGGCGAGCCGAGCACTTTGCCGACTATTTGACTGAACTCTTCGTAGCGGCGAAAAGTCTCGGAGGCATCCGCGTTCGCCGCACCGCCTTCATTGATCGCCAGCAGGAGCCGGGCCTGCTGACCGGCCGCTTTTTCGGCTGTCTTTTGAGCAAGGGCGCTCGTACCGGCCGCAAACGCCAGGGTGACAATAGCGAAGCGCGTAAATTCCAGACTCCGGGATAAAAGTGTCTCTTTCATTTTTTCTCAAGTTGTGTACGTTCTTTGAAGGCGGCCTAGTCAAAGCCATGTCGGTCATATACAGCTGCTGCGGGAATAGCCCGCGGCGGAAATCAGCACATCAATCGAATAAGGCGGAGGAAACTGCTGCTTCGCGAGCGCCGGGTCGAACGGCACCCGGAAGAGCTGGCAGACGCCCGCCAACACCCATTCGAAATGCTCTCGCGCAATGGCCGTAACGGGCGGTGTCAACTCGTTTCCCCTCGAGCTGCGCGCACAACTTCATTTCGTCGCGGCGGCGGCGGCGCCGCGACCGTGTACTTGTTCAGGGGATTGTCCGTATTTTCCTGGCCGGTGCCTACCTGTCAAAGTTTACAGGTCAAATCCAGTCCTTCCCTATGGGAGAATTTGGGGATATTAAGTAACCTCTTGTTTATCAAATACAAACAAATAAGTTTATTAAATACAAACAAATAGGCCTTCATTGATCCTTTACTATTAGCTGCAAATGCTTGCGGGTTGTCGTTGAAAGCGTAAAGTACCGGCAAGAATACGAATTGAACGCTGAAGGAAAGAGCAGATGAGTTCGCAGGGCGCCGTGCGGCTTGGACAGATTCTTGCCACGAGCTCGCTCGCCGGGCTCAAGGCGGCTATCGTCTCCATTGCCCGGGAGCTCGGCTTCCGCTACGTCATGTACCGCGGGCGGTTTTCACGCCTGCGCAATACCTATGGCGAGATCCGTATCGACAATTGCCCTGCGGCCTGGCACCGATACTGCCTCGACCATGGCCTCGATTCCCTGCCCGGCTCCTTGCGCCGGCTCGCCCTGCAGGAGGTCACCCCCGTGGCGTGGCAGCCGGCCGCCCGCGGGCACAGCGAGGCCTTCGCCAAGGCGCGTAAATTCGGTCTGATGACCGGCGTCACCCTTGCGGTACACGGGCCGCGCGGCCAGTGGAGCCTGAGCAGCTTCATCATGGACATCGAAGGCGTCGCCGCGCAGCGCCGTATCCGGGCGGTGCTGCCCGACTGCCAGCTCGTTGCGTGCGCGGCCCACTGCGCGGCGAGCCGCCTTGTCAAACGCCGGCTCGATGCGGCGATGCCCGTGCGGCGAGTAGTGGATACCGCTTGTCCGGCGCTCAGCGATCGCGAGCGCCAGTGCCTGATCCGTCTGGCGGCCGGAAAGACGACATCGGAAATTGCCAAGTTGCTCGAGATATCCGAACGCACGATTGTCTTTCACCTGGCCAACGTGCGCGAAAAACTGGGCGCAATCAATTCGCGCCACGCCGTCGCCAGGGCCATTTCGCTCAATCTGATCGCGGCAGGCTAGCACCGGGTAAGCGGCGTACTCCACGTGAGCCCCGCTCTGGGGCTCGGCCGGGTCATTTGTAACACACCCCGCATGAGCGGCAAACAGTTCTTGAGCACTTTCAATTCGTCCCTGTCTGTCGTTTTGAGGTAACGCTGCAGCCTTAGACTGTCTGGAGTAATCTTGAGTCAGAGGCAAAAAAATGCATTTCAGCATTCATCGCAGGAGCGGCAATCGGCCGGGGGGTTTTACTCTCCTTGAGCTGCTCGTCGTGGTGGCCATCATCGGCCTCCTGGTCGGGTTTGTAGCGCCGCGCTACTTCGGGCAAATCGGCAAGTCCGAGGTCACCACCACAAAAGCGCAGATCGACGCGCTAGAAAAAGCGCTCGACCAATACCGTCTGGACACCGGGCGCTACCCGGCCAACGAGCTCGGACTCGCCGCGCTGGTCAACCGGCCGCAGAACGAGCCCAAGTGGAACGGGCCGTACCTGAGGAAGGAGGTGCCTCTCGATCCCTGGGGCAAGGCTTACATCTACAAATTTCCCGGCGAGCGTGGCGACTACGACGTCATGTCCTACGGTAAAGACGGCCAGCCGGGAGGAACCGGCGAGAATGCCGATATTACCAATCACTAGGTCGAGCCGGGTCCGATGCGTTTCGAGTTGAAAGCGGTAGGCCAGGATGGACGCGTCGAGTCGCTCGATTTTCAGGGCCACGATGAGGCCAGCGCCGTGCAGCAGGCCGAAAGCCGCGGCTATACCGTGCTCGCGGTGCGCCCGCGGGCCGGATTCACGGCCCCGTGGAAAGGCAGCCTTGCGCGCTTTCCCGTCGTATTGTTCAGCCAGGAGCTGCTCGTGCTCTTGAATGCCGGGCTGCCCCTCGTGGAATCGATCGAGACACTGGCCGAGCGCGAGCGCCGCGGCGAATTCCGCGCCGTGCTCGAGCGTATCTGCGTGATCGTGCGCCAGGGAAACTCGCTTTCTTCGGCGCTCGAGCAGTTCCCGCAATCGTTCTCCCCGCTCTATGTCGCCACCGTCGCGGCGAGCGAAAAGACCAGCGATCTCGGGCCCGCGCTCGCGCGCTACGTCGCCTACCAGAACCAGATCGACACCCTCCGCAAGCGGCTGGCGAACGCGGCGATCTATCCGGCGCTCCTGGTCGGCGTCGGAGGGCTCGTGAGCCTGTTTCTTCTTTTCTACGTCGTACCGCGCTTCAGCCGCATCTACGAGGAACGCGGCATCGATCTGCCGATTTTCTCGAGACTGCTCCTCGCGTGGGGGCAGCTTGTCGAGGGCCATGGCCTGCTCGTGGTCGGCGCGCTCGCCGCTCTGACGGTCACCGCCGCATACGCACTGCGGCAGGTGTCGGTGCGAGCAAGAATTGGAAATGCGCTTTGGCGCCTGCCCGCGATTGGCGAGCGATTGATGCTGTATCAGCTCGCGCGCTTCTACCGCACCATCGGCATGCTGCTGCGCGGCGGCACGCCGCTTCTGTCCGCGCTCCGGATGGGCTCCGACCTGCTGCACCCGGTCCTGCGTTCGCGCTTGTCCCAGGCGAGCCGCGCGATCAGCGAGGGCAATCAGGTTTCCAAGTCGATGGAAACCAGCGGTCTCACCACCCCGGTCGCCCTGCGCCTGCTCGCCGTCGGCGAGCAAAGCGGAAACATGGGCGAGATGATGGACCGAATCGCGACTTTCCATGACGAGGAAATTTCGCGCTGGGTCGATTGGTTCACGCGGCTGTTCGAGCCCCTGCTGATGGCCCTAATCGGACTCGTGATCGGCGGGATCGTGATTCTCATGTACATGCCGATCTTCGAGCTCGCGGGGAGTCTTCAATGAGCATTGCGCAAGACGATTCGCTCGCGGCGATCGACGGCGAGGAGATCGATGAAGCGCGCATGGCCGCCGCCGGCGCGCGGCGCCGTCTTGTCGATGTTCTGGAGGAACAGCTCGGCCTCGACCCGGATACCTTTGTTGCCCGGCTCGGCGCCACGCTGCGCCTGCCGGTGATGCGCATGGACGAGTTGCGCGGATCTGCGCCTGAGTTCGACGCCCTGCCTTTCAACGAGTGCTCGCAGCACGGCTGCGTGCTGCTGCGCAGCGACGACGGCACGCTGTCGCTGGCGACGGACGATCCGTTTTCCGCCGAGCAGCAGGCGTGGGCGGAGGAGCGCATCGCCGAGGCGTTTTCCTGGCGCCTCGTGCATCGCGGCGACCTCACGGCGTTTCTCGCCAGCCACGAGGAGACCCTGCGCGCCCTGGACGCGGTGCAGGCCGATTCGGCCACCGCGAGCGAGGAGACCGGGGGCGTCGAGGACTTGTCGCTCAAAGCGATCAGCGACGAGACAAGCGAAGTCGTGCGCCTGGTGCGCTCCACGCTGCGCGATGCGCTGAAGATCGGCGCGAGCGACATTCACCTGGAAACCGTCGCCGCGGGACTGACGATCAAGTTCCGCATCGACGGCATCCTGTCGCAGATCAAGTTTATCCAGGACCCGAAGCAGGCCGAACAGGCGATCTCCCGCGTGAAAGTGCTCTCCGAGCTCGACATCACCGAGCGGCGCGTTCCGCAGGACGGGCGCTTCAAGGCGCTCGACCGCGGGCGCGCGATTGATTTCCGCGTCTCGATCATGCCGAGCATATTCGGCGAGGACGCGGTGCTGCGCGTGCTCGACAAGCAATCGCTCTACGAAAGCACCCGCCAGCAACTGAGCCTCGACAGCC
>JBGPYQ010000037.1:0-20079 GCA_041493345.1 Gammaproteobacteria bacterium
TACCGACGACGAAGTCTATGCGGTGAGCGCGTATGTGCTCTTTCTCAACGGCATCGTCGGCGAGGACGCGGTCATGAACGCGCAGACGCTGCCTCAGGTGAAGATGCCCAACCGCGACGGCTTCGTGAGCGACTGGCCGCCGCGGGCGCGGAACTGAGACATGCGCTTTGGCGGAGGGCGTGGCCGGCCGGCCCGGGACGGACGCAGGCGAGTGACCACGGCGGACAAGACATGGCGGAATCTCCCAACCGGACATTTGTCTGCAGCGTGCTGTTCCTCGACATCGTCGATTATTCGAGGTGCTCGGTCGGTGAGCAGATCAGGCTGAAAGAGCGGTTCAACGCCCTGGTGTCGGAGGCGATCTCCGGCGTCCCCACCGCTGACCGCGTGATTCTCGGCACCGGGGATGGGGCCGCGCTGAGCTTTCTCGGGGATCCCGAGGACGCCATGTTCGCGGGCTTGAGCCTGCGCGATGCGCTCGCAAAGCACGAATCGACCTCCGGACCCCGCCTTCAGATCCGCGGCGGCATCAATATTGGCCCGGTGCGGCTGGTCAAGGACATGAATGGCCGGCCGAGCATCATCGGCGACGGGATCAACGTGGCGCGGCGCGTCATGAACTTCGCCGAGCCGGGACAGATCTTCGTGTCGCGCTCCTACCACGACATCATGGTGCGGATGTCCGAAAGCTACGCCGACCTGTTTCACTATCAGGGCGCGAAAACCGACGAGGACGTGCGCGAGCACGAGGTGTACGCGGTGAGCACGGCGACGAGCAGCCTGTTCCGCTATCAGGGCGCGAAGACCACCGTGCCCGGGTGGACCACCGCGATCGTCGCCTGGATGCGAAATCTAATTCGGTAGCGGCGCGAACGGCCCCCTCGGCCATATCGTTTAGACTTCGCAGGGTCCCCGCCATGCCTGCCCCTTTGCAGCAGATCCGCTTTTGCACCAGCGCCGACGGCGTGCGCATCGCCTACGCCACCTCGGGCACGGGGCCGCCGCTCGTCAAGGTCGGCACCTGGATGACGCACGTCGAGCTCGATTGGGAAAGCTCGGTGTGGCGCCACTGGCTGCGGGAGCTGTCCCGCGACCATACGTTCCTGCGCTACGATGCGCGCGGCTGCGGGCTCTCGGATCGCGAGGTCCCGGAGCTGTCGCTCGATGCCTGGGTGCGCGATCTGGAGACGGTGGTCGACGCGGCGGGCATCGAGCGCTTTCCTCTGCTCGGGCTCTCGCAGGGCTGTGCCATCGCCATCGCCTACGCCGTGCCGGACGTCGAGTTCAGGACGCCCTTGCTCTACAAGCTCGTGCGCCATCCGATCATGCTCGGGTTTCTGCTCGCTTTCTGGGGGACGCCCGACATGACTGCGGGCCACCTGCTGTTCGCCGTCATGACGACCGGCTACATCCGGGTCGCGCTGCAGTTCGAGGAGCGCGATCTGATCAAGCTTTTCGGCATGGCTTACGAGGAATACCGCCGGCGCGTGCCGATGATCATTCCGTTCCTGCCCAAGCGCTGATCCGCCGCTCTTCGCGGCTCGAAAGCGCGGGCTACGCGGCCTCCATCACCAGGCGGCCGAAGGGGGCACTGCTTTTACTCGGGTTTGATCCCTGACGCCCTGATCAGCTTTCCCCATTTTTCCGCCTGCGCGCGGATCAATGCCGCGAACTCTGCGGGCGTTCCCTGCAGCGGCACCGCGCCTTCGAATTCGATGCGCTCGCGGTATTCGCGCGTGGCCGCGACGCGCGCGATCTGCGCGCGGATTTCCTCGAGCACCGCTGCGGGCGTGCCCCGGGGCGCGAGAATGCCGTAGGCGAGGGTGCTCTCGAATTCGGGCAGGCCCGATTCGGCCACGGTCGGCACCTCCGGCATCTGCGGCATGCGCTGCGCGCCGGTCATCGCGATGGCGCGCAGCCTGCCGGCGCGTATCTGGGGAAGCGCCGTGGGAATCACGCTGAACATCATCGGCACCTGTCCGCCGATCACGTCGGTGATCGCGGGCGAGGTTCCCTTGTAGGGCACGTGGGTGAGCCTGATGCCGGCGAGGGCCTGCAGCAATTCGCCCGAAAGGTGCGAGCCCGTGCCGTTGCCGCTCGAGGCGTAATTGAGCCCGCCCGGCCGGGCGCGGGCCATGGCGACGATGTCGCCGACCGAGCGGATGGCCGTGCCCGGGTGGACCACCAGCACCAGCGGCGCGGAGGCGAGCAGGCTGATCGGTGCGAAATCGCGCTGCGGATCGTAGCCGGGCTTCGTATACAGCGCGGGGTTGATCGCCAGGGTGCCGGTGTGCCCGAGGAGCAGCGTGTAGCCGTCCGGCGCCGCGCGCGCGGCGAATTCGGTGCCGATGTTTCCGCCCGCTCCCGGGCGGTTCTCCACCAGCACTTGCTGTTTCCAGGCTTCGCCGAGCTTCTGCGCGAGCAGCCGCGCGAACACGTCGTTCCCGCCTGCGGGAGGAAAGGGCACGATGAGGCGCACCGGCTTCACCGGGTAGGCTTGCGCCAGGGCGTCGGCGGCGAGCGCGCCTGCCAGCAGCAAGGCGATGAGGGACAGTTGCAACGCGCGCATCATCGATACAGGCCCGGCTGCCCGGCGAGCCACTTCCGGATGATGGCTGCCACTTCCAGGTAACGGCGGCTATCGACGCAAAGCAGACAATCAGGGAATACGAACATCCTTCCTCCCAGCTGTGCTCAAGGCCGGGCTTCCTTTTCTTCTTCCTTCACCCATGGCATTTTCGAAGCCAGGCTCTCACAGGCGTTTTGCGCCACGGCCATGAAGCTTGCCGGCCGGCCCCGGACGACCTCCGACGCAACGCTCCCCTCGGCCGCGCCTTCCCAGACTACCTCACCCGTCACCGTGTCCCATACTTGCGCGTGGATATCGACGCTCGACTGGCGCGTGCGGAGGAACGAAACCCCAAAAATGGTGGCGCGGTCAAAGATCTCCGACTGGAATCTGAGCAGCCGCGGAAGGATGACGTAGCGTGCATCGACAGCCCGGCCGACTCTCGACAGGGTGTCCTTTCTCAGCACCGCCGTTTTCTGATATTCGCCGTACATCTGCATCACATCGCTCCAGAGTGCGCTTTTGTTGATACTGCTCTGCAGCACACCGAGCGAAAGGATGCGCGGGCCGTCGGGATATTTCTTCAGCGCCACATACAGAAGCCCAGCAAGGGTCTCGCGATAAATCTGTTGCGCCGCATCGTACTCGATGCTGACCGTCGGCAGAACGGCAATGCTCTGGCCGGAGAAGGTTTCGGGTGAGATGGTGGGGGAACTGTAGAATCTCCAGGAGAATCGCGCCTCCGGAGGCGGCGCGGAGACGCAGCCTGAAGCCATGACCAGGGGAAGCATGAGGAAAAGCACGACTGCAGAACGCATTGTTCGCTCCTCGTACAAATATACCAGCAGCCCCGGCCGAACGCTTTGCTCCAAGGCAATTCGCGAAGGGGCGTCTACCTAGGCGCATAACGTGAGTTTGATCGACCATTTTCTCTTGGCCGGTTCGCAACCTGGCGGTAAGCGACCCAAGCCTCAGTAATTCAGGAAAAACGATCATCCCTTGTTCAAAAGGATTTTGATATAGATCAATAAAGCTAATTAAGAGGCCAGTAGCATCGCCGAAGGGCAGGTTACAGGCAAATAGACGAGAGAAAGCGGGCCGGGTTTGGCTTTTGCCAGGAAGTGGCCAAGAAGTCAGCCAGGTCGAGGCTGTGCGCACATCTCAGTGTGAGGCTCGGAGGCTACCGTGTTCAGTCAACGGATCAGAAGCGTCATGGAGCGGAAAAAAATGCTCACCGCTCCGCCGGAGACCACCGTCAGCAAAGCCGCCAAGCTGATGGCAAATAAGAACGTCGGCGCGGTCATGGTCGTCGAGAAGGAACGCCTGGTCGGGATCTTTACCGAGCGCGATGCCGTATTTCGCGTCATCGCGCGAGGCCTTGATGTGCACACCACCCGGCTGGCTGATGTGATGACGACCAAACCGCGGACTGTAGATCCCGACAAGACATTCGGGTACGCGCTGCTCATGATGCACGAGAACCGTTTCCGCCACGTGCCGGTGATCGAAAACGGCAAACCTGTCGGGATCGTCTCGGCTCGCTATGCGCTGGATCCCGAAATGGAAGAGTTCGTATCTGAAGTACAACGGCGAGAGCATATCCGCTAGCCCGCTCCAGGCTCCAGGTATTCCTTGTCAGCTCAGTCTGTCCCCGGTTTTGATCCTGGTGAGAGCGCGGGCGGCGCCCCGCGCACCGGCCCGTGCAACAGCCGCCCTGACCGCCGAAGTGTGAATTTGACACAAAATCGTTGTGTCAGATGTCGGCGAGTACGGACGATCAGAAGCTTACAGTGGTCTGCATCGGGCCAGCGATTTCCGCCAGCCCGCGACAAGGAGACCACCATGATCAAACGCAAAAATCTCGCCGGCGAGTCCGGATCTTTCAACCCCTTCGCGCTCGCCGTAGTCGTGATCAGCGCCGTCCTGGTGGCGGGGGCAGCCGCCGTGCTGACGCCGGCCGCAGCGACCCACGACACTTCGACCAAGAGCACGACGACTTACACTGGCTCCAGCGGCTATTTCCCGAACGAATTCATCAATCAGGCCAAAGAAATCGCGCCGATGCCGGCGACATTCTGAGTCGAGGGAGCGACGGGAAATCCGGCGCTCCGGTTGCCGGCGGCTGAAGGCCAGGAAAGCTGCCTGAATAAAATGCTGGTGCCGGGAACAGGCCTGGAGAATCTCCAGGCCTTTTTTTCGTTCGAGGTGCAATCTCGAGCGGCGCGCGTGTTCGCGTGCCGCTACTTATACAGACCCGGCTGCTCGGCGAGCCATTTCTGGATGATGGCGGCGACTTCCAGGTTGTTCCTGTCCATGATCAGCATGTGGCCGTTGCCGCGTATGCCCATCTGCGGCAGGTCGGCGATGCGCACGCTGCCGCCGGCTTGCCGGATCTGGTCGAAATAGGTTTCCGCGGTCTTGCGCAGCGTGGCCCAGCGCGCATCGACGTCGAAATAATCGCCGAACACCGCGAGCACCGGGATGTTCTTCAACGCCGCGGCCTGGTCCGTGTCGCCGATTCCCGCGGGCTCGACCACCACCAGCGCCTTGACCTTGTCGGGCCGGGCCTGCGCCGCCTTGAACGCGTACAGGCCCGCCTGGCTGTGGATCACGATGACGCAGGGACAGACCTTGTCGACGAGCGCGATGTAGGCGTCGGTGACGGCCTGATCGGTCGTCAGCCAGCGCGGCACGAGCTGGCGGGTGAAGTTGTCGTAGGCCTCGACCGGGAACCGGTTGCCGGGTAGGAGTATTCGCTTGGCCGGATCGTCGCTGTAAGTGCCGGCGCCGCCGCCGATGCGAAAGCGCTCGTAAGGATCGGTCTTGGTGAGAAAGATTGGCTGGCCCGGGAAGATATCGGGCGAGGCGAAACCGGAGCGGCCGCGCTCGACCGCATCGGAGTTGTAGGTGTCCCAGCCCTGGCGCACGAAATAGTTGAGCCAGCCCGGGCGGCCATCCGGCGTGGTCTCGAAAGACGCACCGGTCAGTCCGCCGCCATGCCACAGGAGCAGCGGCACCGCGCCGCGCCGGGTCGCGGGCAGAAAATACTGCACATAGGTCTGCTCGACTTGGTAAGTCCCGTTCGGATCGAGCTTGGTCAGCGGCCCGGTGGGCGTGCGCCGGATTTCCGTCACCGGCTTGCCCGAGACGACCACTTCGCGACCGCCGACATGGAACGAGCCCATGTCGCGCAGCACGATCGGCGCATCGGTGGCGCAGCCTGCCAGAGCGAGGAAGGCGAGGGGGAGTGCGTGCGCTGCGGTAGCGGCGGCAACTGCGGTCGGTAAGAGTTTCGGCATGCCGCTCTCCTCGGTCTGTGAAACAACGAGGCCGCCCACTGAGGCGGCCTCGATCGTGCGTCGGTCAAACACTTTCGCTATTGTGATACGCCCTCGACGGCGTAAGCACGGAATTTCGCGTACTTGTCGCCGATTTTCCGGGCGTCCTTGAATTCCTTCGAATTGCGCCAGGCCTGAATTTTTTCGACGCTGTCCCAGACCTGCACGACGACGCGCTTCTTTGGCGCCTCTCCGTCGAACACAGTGACCTTTCCTCCTACCGCAAGGAAGCGCCCGCCGGAGGTCTTGATCGCGGCCTGAGCACGCGGGACGTACTCCTTCGCATAGGCCTCCTGATTCGTCACGTCGATCTCCGCGATATAGTAGACGGGCGGTTTGGCCTGAGCGTGCAATCCCTCGACCGCGACAGCACCAAGTCCGAAGCCGGCGATGATTGCCAACGCTACTTTGTACTGAGTTTTCATGCGTGTATCCTCCTTGTTTAGTTACGACGAAAGCCCCATGCGCTGTATTTACTTCGGTCAGCGCAGCCGGAATGCGAAATCATCATAGTCCCGGCCTATCCGGGGCCGCAAGCACTCTGGATAAATCGATAGACGACGAATTTCCACTTGAAATCCTGTAGCCCAGATTGGCACTCATGATCACCCCCGGCACCGCCCCGGCCCAATCCGACCGCAAGCGCGACATCGTCGCCTACGACGATGTACGCATCGAAGTGATTGCCGAAGGCGCCGGGCCCCTCATCGTCATCCTGCCTTGGCGCGGCCGCGATTCGGAGGATTACGACCAAGTCGCTGCGGGAATCGCGAAAGCCGGATATCGCGTGCTGCGCCCGCAGCCGCGCGGCACGTGCCGCAGCACCGGGCCGATGCGCGGACTGACCCTGCATGATTTCGCGCGCGATGTGGCGGCGGTGATCGAACACGCGGGCGGCGGCCCCGCGGTCATCGCCGGGCATGCCTTCGGCAACTGGATCGCGCGCATGACCGCGGCGGATCATCCGGGGCTCGTTCGCGGCGTGGCCATTCTCGCGGCCGCCGCCAAGACCTATCCCAGGGCGCTCTCCGAAGCCGTCACAAGGAGCGCTGACATCACGCTTGCGGACGACGAGCGCCTGAAATACTTGCGCTCGACGTTCTTCGCCCCGGGCTACGACGCAGGCGTGTGGCTGAAAGGCTGGTACGCGGAAGTGAACGAAAGCCAGTTCGCCGCCGGTCGTGCGACGAAGCAGAGCGAATGGTGGTCGGCGGGATGCGCGCCGCTACTCGACCTTCAGGCGGCGCTCGATCCCTTCAAGCCGCGCGCGGCGATGAACGAGCTCAGGGACGAGTTCGGCGAGCGCGTCACCATCGTCGTGATCCCGGATGCCAGCCACGCCTTGATTCCCGAACAGCCCGCCGCCGTCATCGAGGCGATCGTCGCCTGGATGAGAAAACTCCCCCGGTAGCCGGGGGGCGGATTACGCTGCGATCTTTTCTTTCGTCGAGAATGCGCGCCTGCAGCTCCTGACGCGTTGCGCCGGTCGCAAATCCCGCAGCGTCACCGAGCGGTTGAACCGCCGAGCCGCCAGTTGTTAGCGTTCGCCGAGGGTACTGCTCACAGGGAATGCTCACGCCCGGGAATTATTGCGCGTTCGGACGCAATGAGCTGCAGCAACGATTCAGGAGATGAGATATCCTGCTGCCCGCCCGTACTTTCGATGTACAACCTGAACTGTGGAGCAACATCATGTACCTGCGCTTGATTGTGTTGGCCCTGTTCGCCGCAGTGAGCGTTGCGGCGACGGCGGGTTCTCTGGATGTCAATCTGTCGAGGGACAGTATCGAGGGGAGGTATAACTCCAGTGTCGGGCTCGGAGAGATGACCCTCGGTGCGTTGTACAACGACGATCAGAAGGACTGGGCTGCAAATATCGGCTTGCTCGCAATGAGCGAAGTGAACTCCGCGGGTTCGCGGCTGGAAGGCGGCCTGGGCGGCAAGATTTATGCCGTTTCCGTCGGCAATGCTGAGGTGCTCGCGCTGGGACTGGGCGGTCAGTTCCGCTGGTTCCCCGGCAACAGCTCGTTCGGTCTCGGAGGCTACGCCTTCTATGCGCCCGGCATCGTGACGCTTTTGGATGGAAGGCGCTTCCGGGAGGTCGGCGTACGTGCGGAGGTCGAGCTGTTCAAGAACAGCAGTCTGTATATCGGCTACCGCGAGGTACGCGCCGAGCTCGACGACCACACGAAGCGCGACGTCGACAAAGGCAGTTTCATCGGCATCCAGATCAGATTCTAGTCCCGCGGTCCGGCGATACCGGTCGGCCCGCGCGCGCCGCGGCGCTGCATGTCGAGCTCCAGGTGCCCGCCCGCGCTTACCGGTGAATTGCGTTCCGGGAGTCTCGCAGCGTCACCGTGCGATTGAACTTCGGCGCGCCCGGCTTGGAGTCCACGCGATCGGCAAGGAAATAGCCGTGGCGCTCGAATTGAATCCCCTCTTGCGCTTTCGCAGCCTTCAAGGCGGGTTCCAGCTGCGCGGTGATGACTTTCTTCGAATCCGGATTCAGGTCCTGCAACCAGTCCCCCTCACCCTCGCCTTCTCCCCCAAGGGGGAGAGGGGATTTTGCTCCCGGATGCGGCACCTTGAAGAGCCGGTCGTAGAGCCGCACTTCCGCCGCGTACGCGTGCCTCGCGCTCACCCAGTGGATGTTGCCCTTGACCTTGATCTTCTCCGCGCCGGGCGTGCCTGATTTCGTCTCGGGGTCGTAGGTGCAGCGCACGGTGTCGGTGGCCTTGTCGTAGCCGATGCACTCGATCACGTAGCCGTAGCGCAGCCGCACCTTGTTGCCGGGGAAGAGGCGGAAGTAGCCCTTCGGCGGCGTCTCCGCGAAATCCTCGCGCTCGATCCACAGCTCGCGCGAGAGCAAAACCTTGCGCTTGCCCCAGTCGGGCTTCTGCGGGTGGTTGGGCGCCTCGCACTCTTCTTCCCGGCCCACCGGGTAGTTCTCGATGACGAGCTTCAGGGGATCGAGCACCGCCATCCTGCGCGGCGCGCCTTCGTTCAGGTGCTCGCGCATGCAGTCTTCGAGAATCGAGAAGTCGATCCACGAGTCGGCTTTGGCGACGCCGATCCGCTCGGCGAAAAGGCGAAAGCCCTCGGGCGTGAAGCCGCGCCGGCGCGCGCCGACGAGCGTGGGCATCCTCGGGTCGTCCCAGCCATCCACGTGCTTTTCCTCGACCAACTGGACGAGCTTGCGCTTGGAGAGCACGACGTAAGTGAGGTTGAGGCGCGCGAACTCGATCTGCTGCGGCAGCGGCCGCTGCAGCAGGCCCGCTTCGGCCAGGCGAGCGTTGAACCAGTCGTAGAGCGGCCGGTGGTCTTCGAACTCGAGCGTGCAGATCGAGTGCGTGATGTTCTCGAGCGCGTCCGACACGCCGTGCGCCCAGTCGTACGTCGGATAAATACACCATTGCTCGCCGGTGCGGTGGTGCGCGGCGTGGCGGATGCGATACATGGCGGGGTCGCGCAGGTTGATGTTGCCGCTCGCCATGTCGATCTTCGCGCGCAGCACGTGCTCTCCGTCGGCGTGTTTGCCCGCGCGCATCTCGCGCAGGAGCCTCAGGTTCTCCGCGGGCGGCCGGTCGCGGTAGGGGCTGTTGTGGCCGGCCTCGGTCAGCGTGCCGCGCAGGGCGCGCATTTCCCCGGCGTCGAGCGAATCCACGTAGGCGAGGTCGCGCTCGACCAGTTCCTCGGCGAACCGGTACAGGGTTTCGAAGTAATCCGAGGCGTAGTACTCGTGCGCTCCCCCGCTTTCATCGTCCCAGGAAAACCCCAGCCACTTCACCGCGTCGCGGATGGAGTCGACGTACTCCCGCTCTTCCTTCGTGGGGTTGGTGTCGTCGAACCTCAGGTGGCAGATGCCGCCGTAGTCGCGCGCCAGACCGAAGTTGAGGCAGATGGATTTTGCGTGGCCGTAGTGCAGATAGCCGTTCGGTTCGGGCGGAAAGCGAGTGCGGATCTTTGCCGGATCGATGAGCGCGGCCTCATGGCTCTTCGCGGGCCCGGGTCTGCCTCCCCAGCGGCGCTCCGCGTACTTGCCCGCCGCGAGGTCGGCTTCGACGATGTGGCGGATGAAGTTCGAGGTCGAGGCTTCTTGCGGTTTTTTGGCGGGGGCGGGCATTGCACTGTATACGAAGGGTGTCGCGCGATTTTACTCTAGCCCTCGCCCCAGCCTCTCCGGCAAGCCGGAGAGGGCGCTTCTGATTCCCTCTCCCTCTGGGAGAGGGCTAGGGGGAGGGGACGGCGCAAGAATGAGCTCTCATCTCTCCCCCTTTTTTCAGAATTCGCGCGCAGAGAAGGCTTTTACGAAGCTACAATATAACGAAAGCAACCGGGGCATGTCGCGCTGGCGCGGCGGGAGCCGCGCCTCCCGGGCCCACGGTCCATTCCACTTTCGGATTCGAGGCAACGGGCGACGCGCTCAGTCAATGTCAATAGCATTCACTCATCTTTCCGCCGTCGAGCTCGCGCGGCTGATCCGCAACAAGAAAGCGGGTCCGGTCGAGGTGCTCAGGGCGCATCTTGCGGCGATCGAGAAGTGCAATCCCGCGCTGAATGCCTTCTGCACGGTGGAGCCGGACAAGGCGATGCAATGGGCGCGTGAGGCGGAAAAAGCGATCACGAAGCGCAAGGCGATCGGCACGCTGCACGGTGTGCCGGTCGGGATCAAGGACCTCACGCCCACCGCGGGCATCCGCACCACCTGGGGCTCGACGCTGTTCGCCGAGCACGTCCCGGTCGAGGACGCCGAGGTCGTGCAGCGGCTGAAGGCCGCCGGTGCGATCGTCATCGGCAAGACCAATACGCCCGAGTTCGGTGCGGGCGCCAATACGGTGAACAAACTGTTCGGCGCGACGCGCAATCCCTGGAACACGGCCTTGTCCGCGAGCGGCTCGACGGGGGGCGGCGCGGCGGCGCTCTCCTCGGGCATGGTGCCGCTCGCCGAGGGCACCGACTTCGGCGGGTCGTTGCGCACGCCCGCGGCGTTCTGCGGCGTGGTCGGCCTGCGCACCACCGCGGGCCTGGTGCCGAAGCATCCGGCGGCGCTCCCCTGGCACGACCAGAGCGTCGAGGGGCCGATGGCGCGCACCGCCGAGGACTGCGCGCTCATGCTCGATGCGATGATCGGGCTCTCCGTAAAAACCCCTCTCTCGTGCGTCGCGCCGTGGAAGAGCGCGCCGCCGTGGAAATGCACCTACGAGCTGGTCGCAAAAACGAAAGACCTCAAGGGCGTGCGCGTCGCCTACGCGGCGGACATCGGCGGCATCGGCGTGGACGAGGAGATCGAGCGCCTCTGCCGCGCGGCGGCACGCGGGCTCGTGTCCGCGAAGGCCAGGGTGGAGGAGATCGAATTAAACTTTTCCGACGGACGCGATGCGTTTCTCGCGCTGCGCGGCGAGGCGATGGTCGGAAATCACTTCGACCGGTTCGACCGGATCGTCGAGCTCGGCGCGAATCTCGCCGGCAACATCCGTGCCGGGCTCGCGTTGCAGATCACCGACATCGCCCGCGCCGAGCGCAAGCGCGCGGAGATCTGGCACCGCTGGCGCGCGCTGTTCGAAAAATACGATCTGCTGCTGACCCCGGCCGCGCCGGTGGCGCCGTTCCCGGTGGAGCAGAACTATCCCGAGGAAATCAACGGCAGGAAGCTCGAGAACTACATGGACTGGATCGCGCCGAATTTCCTGGTGTCGCTAGCCGCGCTGCCCGCTGCGAGCGTGCCCGCGGGTCTCACGTCGGCGAAGCTGCCCGTGGGGCTGCAGGTCGTCGGCCCGCGCTTTTCCGAGCCGCGCATCCTCGCGCTGGCGAAATTCGTGCAGAAGGCGAATCCGATCGGCCTGCCGCCCAACCACGCCTGATCAGCGGCGCGCGGACCCCTTGAGCGCGAAGGCGCCGTCGCCGAGCAGGCCCTGGACGATGAGCGCGACCGCCCAGAACACGGGATATTCCCAGCCGCCGCCCTTGCTGTCGAATACCCAGCCGTTGCCCCAGTGCACCGTGGTGGCGCCGATCAGCACGGGCACGAGCGCGAGCGCGACCCAGCGCGCGTAGATGCCGAGCACGAGCAGCACGCCGCCGAACAGCTCGGCCGCGAACACCACATACGCGAGCTGCCCGGGAAACCCGACCGCAACGAAGAACTGCGCGGTGCCGGGCAGCGTGAACACGGAGTACTTGAGCAGCGCGTGGGCGATGAACATGACGCCCAAGCTCACGCGCAACAGCAGCGCCCCCAGGGACGCGGTGCGTGCATCTATCATGGCGGTTTCCTTTCGATCAGGATGATACTCGGGTCAATGGTGCACCGGCCCGCCTCACTTCCCGGGCCGGGCTACTCCTTGTAGCCGGGGGAGAGCTTCTCGACCAGCGCCATGCTCGCGACCCAGTCCCGGCTCTTCGAATCGTAGGCGCCGATGCGGCCGAATTTCTTCGCGCGCTCCTCGCACGATTGCGGCGAGGGGGTGATGAGTTCGACGCCCGCGGCGAGCGCGCCCACCTGCGCGCGGCAGGCCAGCTCGAAGAAGTGATGGTAGATATAGGCTTCGGGCAGCGTCGAGCCGCAAACGAGCGCGCCGTGGTTCTCCAGGATCATCACCCACTTGTCGCCGAGCGCGCGGGCGAGCTGGTCCGCGCCTTCGCGCGTGGTGTCGTCGGCCGTGTTCGAGTAGTAGGCGATGCGCTTGTAGAAGCGCATCGCCTGCTGCGTGAGGGGCAGCAGGCCGTGTTTCTGGGCGGACACGGCGAGGTTGGCGGGCGAATGCGTATGCACGGCCGCGACGATGTCGGGCCGCGCCTTGAGCACCGCGGCGTGAAGATTGTAGGCCGCGGGGCTCGCCTTGTGCCCGGAGTCCATGACCTGGTTGCCGTCCACGTCGTACTTGACGAGGTTCGAGGCCGTAACCTGTTCCATGAAGACGTTGTCGGCCTTCACCAGGAAGTGATGCGGCTCGCCCGGCACGCGCGCCGAGATGTGGTTGTAGGTCATGTCCACGAACACGAAGTGCGCGACGAGCCGGTGCGCCGCCGCCAGCTCGCGGCGCAGATGCCACTCTTTTTCGCTTACGCGGCCGCGCACCGGCCGCGACTTCTTCGTGATCCGGATTGCCCCGCCTTTCATGGCTGTCTCCCCGCATCGCCGCCCCGGCACGGCTGCTGCCGGACCGGAGCCGACGCGTAGCGTATCCTAGAATATGCGCTGCCGGGCCGGCGTGCATGAGGGTCAGCCCGAGGTGTGATAGCGTTCGAACGAATCCCGAGGTGCCCCCATGTCCTACCAGAACATCCTTGCAGAAACCCGCGGCCGCGTCGGCCTCATCACGCTCAACCGGCCCAAGGCGCTCAATGCGCTCAACGACGCGCTCATGAACGAGATCGGCGATATCCTGGCGAAGTTCGACGCCGACGAGAACATCGGCGCCATCGTCCTCACCGGCAGCGACAAGGCCTTCGCCGCCGGCGCCGACATCGGCGCGATGAAGGACCTGGGCTACATGGATGCGTACAACAGCGATTTCATTACGCGCAACTGGGAGCGGATGAGATCGGTCAGGAAGCCCGTGATCGCGGCGGTGGCGGGGTACGCCCTCGGCGGCGGCTGCGAGCTGGCGATGATGTGCGACATCATCATCGCCGCGGACACGGCGAAATTCGGCCAGCCCGAGATCAAGCTCGGCATCATTCCCGGCGCGGGCGGCACGCAGCGCCTGCCGCGCGCGGTGGGCAAGGCAAAGGCGATGGACATGGTGCTCACGGCGCGTACGATGGACGCCGCCGAGGCCGAGCGCGCCGGGCTCGTGTCGCGGGTGGTGCCGGCCGACAAACTGCTCGAGGAGGCGCTCGCCGCCGCGGCGCAGATCGCGGAGTACTCGCTGCCGTCGGTGATGATGGCGAAGGAGGCGGTGCAGCGCGCGTTCGAATCCCCGCTCGCCGAAGGCATGATGTTCGAGCGCCGGCTGTTCCATGCGCTCTTCGCCACCGAGGACCAGAAGGAAGGCATGGCGGCCTTCGTCGAGAAGCGCAAGCCGAAGTTCAAGCACAAGTGAACCACCCTCACCCCGGCCCTCTCCCGCGGGCGGGAGAGGGGATGCGTTGAATATGCAGGCGCCGGCGTGGCGCGTCATTGCCTGGATGTGTCTCGCGCACGTGACGAGCATGGCCGGGTTCTCGGCTTACGCCACGCTGCTTCCGCGGCTGCAGGAGGAGTGGGCCCTCAACAATTCGCAGGCCGGGTTCATCAGCGGCGCGTTCTTCGCCGGCTACATGGCCGCGGTGCCGCTGCTCACCAGCCTTACAGACCGCATTGACGCGCGGCGCATTTATCTCGTTTCCTGCTTCGTCGCGGCGTTCGCGCTCGCCGGCATGGCGCTGTTTGCACAGGGACTGGTTTCGGCGTCGCTGCTGCAGCTGCTTGCGGGCGCAGGGATTGCCGGCACTTATATGCCGGGTTTGCGGGCGCTCACCGACAACGTGAGGGGCACGGCCCAAAGCCGCGCGGTGTCTTTCTATACCGCCGCATTCGGGCTCGGCACCAGCCTGTCCATCCTGGCCTCGGGCGGGATCGCCGCTACGCTCGGCTGGCGCTGGGCCTTCGGGCTGGGCGCGATCGGGCCGATTGCGGCCGGGCTGATGGTGATGCTCGGACTGCCGCCGAGGAAGCCCGGGCCTCTTCATGATTCGCACGTGCTCGATTTCCGGCCGGTGCTGCGCAACGCCGCGGTCCGGCCCTACATCCTCGGCTACGCCGTGCACTGCTGGGAGCTGTTCGGGTCGCGCTCCTGGCTCGTTGCGTTTTTCGTCTTCGCGCAAGCGCTGCCCATCGCCGCCGGCGCGGGAAGCGCGTCCGCGTGGACTCCGGTCACGATCGTCGCCATCGCGAATCTGCTGGCGCCGGCGGCGAGCGTGTACGGCAACGAGCTGGCGATCCGCCACGGCCGCGAGCGGCTGATCTGGAAGGCGATGCTCGCCTCGGGCCTGCTGACCTGCCTGCTCGGCTTCGCCTCCGCGCTGCCGTGGTACGCGCTCGCAATGCTCGCCATGCTGCATCTGTGCCTCATCATGGGCGACTCGTCGGCGCTGACGGCGGGCGTCATCACGCGGGCCGACGAGCGCATCCGCGGCGCGACCATGGCAGTGCATTCGATGCTGGGCTTCGGCGCCGGATTCGTCGCGCCGCTCGTCTTCGGCGCCGTGCTCGACCTCGCCGGCGGCAACGCCAATCCGCGCGCCTGGGGCCTTGCGTTCTGCACCCTCGGCGCGGGCGCCGTCGTCATGGCGGGGTTCATCCGCGCGCGCGCGGCGCCGGGCGCGCTGCCGCGTCCATGACCGCCCCGCGGCAGGCACGGCGCGAATGGCTGGTGCTGCTCGCGCTGTCGGGCGTGCAGTTCAGCCAGATCGTGGATTTCATGGTGCTGATGCCGCTCGGCACGCAGCTCATGCGGCAGTTCGAGATCACCCCGACCCAGCTCGGATTTTTCGTCTCGATCTATACGGTGAGCGCGGGGCTGTCGGGCTTTTTCTCGGCGTTCGTTGTGGAGCGCTTCGACCGCAAGACCGTGCTGCTCGCGACATTCGCCTGCTTCGCGGCAACGATGCTCGCGTGCGCTCTCGCGCAGAGCTATGCCGGGCTGCTCGCGGCGCGCGCCGTGGCGGGCGCCTTCGGCGGGGTGATCGCGGCGAACATCTACACCATCGTCGGCGACGTCGTTCCGGAAGGCCGGCGCGGCCGGGCGTTCGGCGCGGTGATGTCGGCGTTTTCGCTCGCTTCGATCGCCGGCGTGCCGATCAGCCTGTATCTTGCGCTGCACTTCACCTGGCGCGCGCCCTATTTGTTTCTTGCCGGGCTGTGCACCGCGATCCTGCTCACGTCCTGGTTTGTGATTCCGCCGGTGCGCGCGCACCTCGGCGCCGGGCGCGAGGGCGGCGTGTGGGCCCAGCTGCGGGCCGTCTTCGGACGGCCGAATCACCTGCGGATATTCTCGTTTTCCGCGCTGCTGATTTTTTCCGGCTTCCTGCTGTTCCCTTTTCTCGCCCCGTACCTGGTGGCGAACGTCGGGGTGAGCGAGGGGGAACTGCCGGCGGTGTATCTGATCGCAGGGCTCGCTTCGCTCGCCGCGGCGCGCTGGGTCGGCGGCTTGAGCGACCGCGTCGGCAGGCGCCGGGTGTTCGCCGCGATCGCGGTGGCCATGGCGTTCTCGGCGCTCTTGATGACGAGCCTGCCGCGCTCGCCGCTCGCCCTCGCCGTGCTCGTTTCGATGCTCATGTTTTCCACGTCCTCGGCGCGCATGGTGCCGGCGATGGCGCTCGTGACTTCGGGCGCCGAGCCCCGGCTGCGCGGCAGCGTCATGAGCTTCAATTCGTCGATCCAGCAGCTGGCCGCGGGCCTTGCTTCGTTCGTCGCCAGCGTCGTCATCGGCAGGTCCTCCGAGGGCGCGCTCACGAATTACTGGGCGCTGGGAATTCTCTCGGCCGCCGGGACGCTCATCTGCATCGCGCTCGCGCGGCGGATCCGTTCGGCGGAGGCGGCGCCCTGATGCCGGCAGAACGTCCGCGGAGCCATCCTGGAAGCCATCCTGGAATATGCGGCCTGCAAGACGCGGCGCAATCCTGCAGAATCGCGCAATGAAAATAAAACCCCAGGTCATCGTCGCCGGCGCGGGGCCGGTCGGTCTGCTTGCGGCGCTGGCGCTTGCCCGGCGCGATATCCCGGTGCTGGTGCTCGAGGCCGAGTCCGGCCTCACCCTCGATCTGCGCGCCGGCACCTACCACCCGCCTTCGCTCGAGATGATGGCGCCCTACGGCATCACCGACGAGATGCACAAGACGGCGATCAAGGTGCCGCGCTGGCAGATCCGTGACCGCAGGCAGGGCGTGATCGTCGAGTGGGACCTCAAGGACATCGAGGACCTCACGCCCTATCCTTATCGCCTGCATCTCGAACAGCACCGCCTCACGCCCATCATCCTCGCCAAGCTCAAGGCTTTTCCGAACGCCGAGGTGCGCTTTTCGCACAGGCTCACCGATCTCTCGCAGAGCGGCGACAAGGTGAGGGTGATCGCGGCGACGCCGGGCGGCACGGAGACCTTCGAGGCCGAGTGGCTGGTCGGCGCCGACGGCGGCCGCAGCACCGTGCGCAAGTGTATCGACATGGGATTCGACGGCTTCACCTGGGACGAGCGCTTCGTGGTGGCGAGCACCCTCTACGACTACTCGCCGCATGGCTATACTCTGAACGCGTATATGGCCGATCCGGAGGAATGGGCCGCGCTGTTCAAGATGCCGGACAACGGGCCGCCCGGAATCTGGCGGGTCATCTTTCCCGTTTCGCCCGAGGAGGAGGACGCGGTGGCGCTTTCGGAGGAGATGGTCGAGCGCCGCATGCAGAACTTCCTGCCGAAGAAAGGGCGCTATCCGATCAAGTACAAGAGCATCTACAAGGTGCACCAGCGCGTCGCGAAGGATTTCCGCACCGGGCGGGTGCTGCTCGCCGGGGATGCCGCGCACCTGAACAACCCCATGGGCGCTTTCGGGCTGAACGGCGGCATCCACGATGCGGTCAACCTGTCGGAAAAGCTCGGCAAGGTTTGCCGCGGCGAAGCCGACGAGTCGCTGCTCGACCTCTACGTGCGCCAGCGCCGCACCGTAAACCTCGAATACGTGCAGGAGCATTCGATCAAGAACCTGAGGCGCCTCAACGAGAAATCGGAGGAGGGGCGCAGGAAAAACTTCGATGAGCTGCGCCGGCAGGCGGCAAGCCCGGAGGGCAGACGCGAGTTTCTGATGGTGAGCAGCATGATCGCAAGCATCCGGCGCGCCAACGCGATACTCTAGCGGGCCGTGGAAGGTCTGCCAGGTTCCTGAACTCGGCTCGACCCGGCGCACGGAAGAATGCGCGGAAAAGGAGAGAGACATGGAAAAGATCTGGCTCAAGCACTATCCGCCGGGCGTCCCCGCCGAGATCGACTACCGCCAGTACCGCTCGATCGCGGATCTGTTCGAGAAGAGCGTCGCGAAGTACCGCGATCGTCCCGCCTATTGCAACATGGGAAAGACGATCAGCTTCGGCGACCTGGACCGCCAGTCGCGGGATGTCGGCGCCTGGCTGCAGGGCAAGGGCCTGGGGAGGGGCGCGCGCGTCGCGGTGATGCTGCCGAACTGCCTTCAGTATCCGGTGAGCATTTTTGGCATCCTCAGGGCCGCCTGCGTCGTGGTCAACGTCAATCCGCTCTATACCGCGCGGGAGCTCGAGCATCAGCTCAAGGACTCCGGCGCCGTAGCCATCGTGGTTTTGGAGAATTTCGCCCATGTGCTCCAGGAGGTGATCGGCCGGACCTCGGTGCGGCACGTGGTAGTCGCGGCGCTCGGCGATCGGCTCGGGTTCAAGGGACTGATCGTCAATTTCGTTCTGCGGCGCGTGAAGAAGATGATTCCCGCATGGAGCCTCGCCGGCGCCACGCGCTTCAACGCGATGCTGGAGGAAGGCGCGAAGGCCGGGTTCAAGCCGGTCGAGGTCGGCCACGAGGACGTCGCGTTCCTGCAGTACACCGGCGGCACCACGGGCGTGTCCAAAGGTGCGACGCTGCTGCACCGGAACATCCTGGCGAACATCGAGCAGACCTTCGCATGGCTGCGGCCTTTCATGAACGAAAGCGAGGCGCCGCTCATCATCACCGCGCTGCCGCTGTACCATATCTTCTCGCTCACGGTGAACGCCCTGCTGATGATGAAGGCGGGCGGCTGCAACGTGCTCATCACCAATCCGCGCGACATCCCGGGTTTCGTCAAAGAGCTCGCCAGGCACCGCTTCGGGCTCATTACCGGCGTGAACACGCTGTTCAACGCGTTGCTGCACAACGAGGACTTCCGCAAGCTCGATTTTTCTGCGATGAGGATCTGCATCGGTGGCGGCACGGCCGTGCAAAAAGCGGTGGCCGACCGCTGGAAGCAAGTGACCGGCCGCACGCTGCTCGAAGGCTACGGCCTGTCCGAGACCAGCCCCTCGGCGACCATGAATCCGCTCAACGTGGCCGAGTACACCGGCTCGATCGGGCTGCCGCTGCCCTCGACCGAGATCGTGCTGCGCGACGACGGCGGAAATGAAGTGCCGTCCGGATCGCGCGGTGAGATATTCATCCGCGGGCCGCAGGTCATGAAGGGCTACTGGAACCAGCCCGAAGAGACCGCCAAGGTGCTCGGCTCCGACGGTTTCCTCGCGACCGGCGACATCGGCGTGATGGACGAGCAGGGCTACGTGCGCATCGTCGACCGCAAGAAGGACATGATCCTGGTTTCGGGATTCAACGTCTATCCCAACGAAATCGAGGCGGTGGTGGCCATGCACCCGGGCGTGCTCGAGTGCGCGGTGATCGGCGTGCCCGATCGGCACTCGGGCGAAGTACCGAAGCTGTTCGTGGTCAAGAAGGACCCGGCGCTGACCGAAGAAGACCTCCGCAGGCACTGCGCGGAAAACCTGACCGGCTACAAGCGGCCCAGGTACATCGAGTTCAGGAAAGACCTGCCCAAAAGCAACGTCGGAAAAATTCTCCGCCGCGCGCTGCGCGACGCGGGCTGAACGTCGCGCCGGTCAGATTTTCGGGGGGACCCACTTGCGGGCGGCGACGGCGAGCTGTGTGGCGATCGCCTTGATCAGGTCCTCGCTTTGCACCGGTTTCGTGAAGTAATCCTGCACTCCGATCTTGTACGCCCTCGCATAGGTTTCATCCTCGGCGCTGCCGGTGAGCACGATGACCGGGATGTCCCTGGTCGCCGGGTCGGAGCGTATCGCCTCCAGTATCTCGACGCTGTCCATGTAAGGCACGTACATGTCGAGTACGATCAGATCGGGCGGACTGGTTACGATGGCGCGCAGGGCGACCGCCGCGTCCTCCGCGGGCTGAACCGCGTGTCCTGCGCCCGAAAGGTGCGCGCTCAGCAGGTTCAGAAAGGTGACGTCATCCTCGACTATAAGGATCTTAGCCAAACTTCTTCTCCCCTGAACGGAGCGGCCCTGAGCGGATACTGGGCGTCGCGAATCAGCATCCTACTGCACCGGGCGCCTGAATTCCAGCATTCGGGCGGAACGGATTATTCCACGACATCTCTAGCGTGGAGGCGTGTACTGGACGACCTGCTGGTCGATGGCTCCGAAAATGGATTGGCTGCCCGCGTCGAACA
>JBGPYQ010000245.1:0-4572 GCA_041493345.1 Gammaproteobacteria bacterium
CCGGAAAGTTCGCGGCTCAGAGTCCGCTCGGCGCGCACGCAGGCGGAAGTCACGGCATCGTCGAGCGGGGCGAGCCATTGGCGCAAGTCGCCTCGCTCCTCGCGGCATTCGATCGCGAGCGCGCCCTGCCCCGGCGCCGGCAGGCTTTGCTCCGGATCGAGCATGAACCGGATGCGGTCGGCGAAGCCGAGCCGCTTCAGCCCGGCAACCGCGAGCACGATCGCCTGGTACTCGCCGCGGTCGAGCTTCGCCAGGCGCGTATCGACATTGCCTCGCAAGGACACGACCTTAAGCCCCGGGAAGCGCTCGCGCATCTGCGCTTCGCGCCGCAGGCTCGAAGTGCCGAGAATGCTCCCCGCGGGAAGCAATTCGAGGCTCGTGCCGTCGTTCGACACAACGCAGTCGCGCGCATCCTCCCTTTGCGGCACTGCGGCGATGCAGAACCCTCCCGGCAACTGCATCGGCACATCCTTGGCCGAGTGCACGGCGAGATCGGCGCGACCGTCCTCGAGCGCGGCCTCGAGCTCCTTCACGAACAGTCCCTTGCCGCCCATTTCCGCAAGCGGCCGATCGAGAATCTCGTCGCCGCGCGTGGTAATACCGAGAATATCCACCTCGCAGCCCGGATACAGCCTGCGCAATTCGCCCGCCACGTGCTCCGATTGCCACATCGCGAGCCGGCTCCGGCGCGAAGCAATGATGAGTTTTTCAGGGACGCGGCTCAAAGCAGAACCTTCACTTTACGAGCGTCTTGACGAGCGCCCACTGCCTGCGGCTTACCGGCAGCTTCTCCTCCCAGCCTTCGAGGATCACCGACCATCCGGCCTCGCCATCGGATTCCATCGTACGCTCGAATCCCCCGATCAGCCGCCGCGCCACCAGGCAATTGCGGTGGATCCGCACGAACACGCCGCCAAATTCCTGCTCGAGCTGCGAGAGCGGCTCCTCAACGAGATACTCGCGGCTGCGGGTGCGGATCGTGACGTATTTCAGCTCGGCCCTGAGATAGATCACGTCAGAAACCGGCACCAGCGTCACTCGTCCGCGCTCGGCGACGCTGAAGTAGCGTCGCGGGCCCGGATCGATGCGCTCGAGAACGCCGCGCGCAACGCGCGCGCCGCCCGCCGCCTTTTTGAGTGCGGCAAGCAGGCGTTCCGCGCGTACCGGCTTGAGCAGGTAATCGACGGCATTCAGATCAAACGCCTGCACCGCGTACTGGTCGTGCGCGGTGACGAAGACCACCGCCGGCGGGCGCTCCAGCACCTGCAGGTGGCGGGCGAATTCCATGCCGCTCATCTCCGGCATGTGGATGTCAACCAGCACGATATCGGCGCCGGCCGATGCAACAATCTCCAGGCCCTCGAACCCGTTCGCCGCCTCGCCCGTCACGACGTGCTCCAGCTTCCCCCGGCAATCGTCCAGCAGCTCGCGCAGCCGGTGGCGCGCATGCTGCTCATCGTCGATGATTGCAACGCGCAATGGCGTCCCCGGTTGCGTCATAGCGTGGTGCGGAATGGCATGAGGATTTCAATCTCATAGCGATCGCCGACGACCCGCGTCTCAAGGCGCGCCTCGACGTCGAAATGAAGCTGCAGGCGCTCGCGGATATTTTCCAGCGCCATGCGGTTGCCCTGGCGGTGCTGATGCTCCACGTAGTAGGGATTGGACAACTGCAGGCGCAGCCGGGTGTCCTGAAGAGTGATGCGGATATCGATGAGGCCCGGGGCGATTCCCGGTTCGATGCCGTGATAGACCGCGTTTTCCACGAGCGGCTGCAGCAACATCGGCGGCACCAGGGCCTGCTCCGTGGCCGGATCGAGCTGCCACTCCACCCGGAGGCGCTCCCCGAGCCGCAGCTGCTCAAGATTGAGGTACTGCCGGCACAGCGATATTTCATCCTTCAGAACAATCAGCTCGCGATTGTCGGCCATGACGGTGCGGAAAAGCTCCGCCAGGTCCTCCAGGGCCGCCTCGGCGCGCTTCGGGTCGCGGCGGATGAGCGAGAGCACCGCATTGAGGGTGTTGAAAAGAAAGTGCGGCCGTATGCGGGCCTGCAATGCCTGCAGCCGCGCCTCGGAAAGCGTGGGAGAGAACGCGCGATTGCGCAGATGGAAATACCATGCAAGAAGCCCGGTGCCGAGCACCGAGTAAATGAAATTCCAGGCGAGTCCCTTCCAATCGCCGCCACCGCCGAGCATGGCCTGAAAGGGAAAGAGCGCCGCGGTCGCCGCAAGCACGACGGCCAGCACCGCCAGCAACCCGCGAAAATAGGCGAGCCGTTCCAGCAGCGGCGAGACCGCATACAGCGCGATCACGATCGACAGCAACACCGGCTCGATCCATCCCGCGATCTCGGTCAGATTCGATGCGAAGTCCGTGATCTCGCGCGAGCGCGACACCGCCGCCAGCAGCGCCAGCGCATTGACCGCGAGCAGGATGCGCGCCATGACTCCCAGGTTGCGGAAATCGGGCAGGGCGTCGGGCAGGTCATTTTGCCGTATACTTTGGTGCGCTGACAACATCACTCCTCGCGGGCGGACTCCGCGCACTCGACGACTCGGCATTTTACAGTCAACCATGGCAGCCAAGCCGAAATCCGGCAAAAAACCCTGGTCGGGGCGATTCGCAGAACCGGTGTCCGATCGGGTATTGCGCTACACCGCTTCGGTCGGATTTGATCGGCGCCTGGCGCACCACGACATCCGCGCTTCGCTCGCGCACGCGCGCATGCTGCGCGCAACCCGAATTCTCTCCGCCACCGACCTCAGCGCCATCGAGCGCGGCCTGTCGAGAATATCGCGGGAGATCGGGGCGGGAAAGTTCGTCTGGTCACTCGAAGCCGAAGACGTGCATCTCAACATCGAGCGAAGGCTCATCAGGCTCGTCGGCGATCCCGGCAAGCGGCTGCACACGGCCCGTTCCCGCAACGACCAGGTTGCGACAGATTTGCGGCTCTGGCTGCGCGATGCGATCGACGAGATCCGGGACCTCCTGCGCACGGTCCAGAAGCGACTGCTCGAGCAGGCGAAAAAGCACGCGTCCACCGTCATGCCGGGCTTCACCCATTTGCAGGCGGCGCAGCCGGTCACCTTCGGGCATCACCTGCTGGCCTATTTCGAAATGCTGGAGCGCGACCGGGCGCGTCTCGCCGACTGCCGCAGGCGCGTAAACCGCCTGCCGCTCGGCGCCGCGGCGCTCGCCGGGACCTCATTTCCGATCGATCGCGGGCGTGTTGCCCGCGAGCTCGGCTTCGACGGCGTGTGCGAGAACTCGCTCGACGCCGTGTCCGACCGGGATTTTGCCATCGAATTCTGCGCCTGCGCCGCGCTCGTCATGGTCCATCTGTCGCGCTTTTGCGAGGAGCTGATCCTGTGGAACAGTCCGCGCTTCGGCTTCGTCGCCTTGCCTGACCGCTTCTGCACGGGCTCGTCCATCATGCCGCAGAAGAAGAATCCCGACGTGCCCGAGCTTGCGCGCGGCAAGACCGGCCGGGTGGTGGGCGATCTGGTGGCCTTGCTCATGCTCATGAAGGCGCAGCCGCTGGCATACAACAAGGACAACCAGGAGGACAAGGAGCCGCTGTTCGACGCCGTGGACACGCTGCGCGAAACCCTTGCCGTTCTCGCCGAGCTGATCGCGGGACTGAGCGCCAATGTGGCGGCGATGCGCAGCGCGGCCTTGGAAGGCTTCGCCGCCGCGACCGATTTTGCGGATTACCTGGTGAAAAAGGGGCTGGCGTTCCGCGACGCCCATGAGGCGGCGGCGCGCGCGGTGCGCTTCGCGGAGAAATCCGGCCGCGACCTTTCGCAGCTCAAGCTCGCCGAGCTGCGCCGGTTCTCCGCCAAGGCCGGAAGCGACCTCTACCGCGTGCTCACGCCCGAAGGCTCGGTCGCGAGCCGCTCGCACGTCGGGGGAACAGCGCCGGCCCAGGTGCGCGCCGCGATCAAACGCGCGCGCAGGTCGCTTGCAAGCTGAATGACATAATTCGCCGTGCGCGACCGGACGGCGCTGCCACCGATCAACACACCGCTCCCCGAAATGGAACTGATCGGCAAGTATGAAGTCAAGAGGAAGCTCGGCGAGGGCGCGACGAGCGAAGTCTATCTGTGCCATGACCCCTTCTCCAATCGCGACGTCGCGGTCAAGGTCGTTTACGAAGAACGTCTCAAGGACAGCGGCAACGCGGCCAAGCTCTCCAGGAAGCTCTTCGTCACCGAGGCTTCGCTCGCGGGAAAGCTCCAGCACCCGCACATCGCGCAGATTTACGATGCGGTGGTCGATGCCACGATGAGCTATATCGTCATGGAGTACGTGCCCGGCGGCACGCTCGAGCCCTTTTGCAGCAAGGACAAGCTCCTGCCGATCGACAAGATCGTCGAGATCATCTTCAAGTGCACGCGGGCGCTCGGATTCGCCAATCGCATGGGCATCACGCACCGCGATATCAAGCCGGCCAACATCCTGCTCTCGGGGGTGACCGACATCAAGATTTCCGACTTCGGCGCCGCATTGATGGCCACTGCCGAGCAGACCCAGGTGAGCGGCATCGGCTCACCGGCTTACATGTCACCG
>JBGPYQ010000171.1:0-7374 GCA_041493345.1 Gammaproteobacteria bacterium
GCGCGCTCATGAGGGCCCCGCCGACCGGCGGCGCGCGCGGCGGACTAACGCCTCGCGCTGGCGGCGGCCTTTTGTCCCCCGATCATGCGGGTAATCTGCCATTGCTGCAGGATCGACAGGATGTTGTTGATGAACCAGTAGAGCACCAGTCCCGAAGGAAAGAAGTAGAACATGACCCCGAACGCGAACGGCATGATCATCATGACCTTCGCCTGCACCGGGTCGGGCGGGGTGGGGTTCATCTTGGTCTGAATGATCATCGAGAGCATCATCAGCGTCGGCAACACGTAAAAGGGATCCTCCGCCGACAGATCGTATATCCACAAGTAAAAAGGCGCGTGCCGCAACTCCACGCTTGCGAGCAGTACCCAGTAGAGCGCGATGAACACCGGAATCTGCACCAGGATGGGGAGGCATCCGCCGAGCGGATTGATCTTCTCCGTCTTGTAAAGATCCATCATCGCCTGATTCATCTTCACCCGGTCATCGCCGTACTGCTCGCGGAGCCTCGTCAACCGTGGCGTCACCAGTTTCATTTTCGCCATCGAGCGATAGCTCGCCGCCGACAACGGGAAAAAGATCAGCTTGATGACCACGGTGAGCAGAATAATCGCGAGCCCCCAGTTTCCCGACCAGCCATGGAAGAACTTCAGGACCCAGAAAAGCGGCGCCGCGATCACGGTGAGCCATCCGTAGTCGACGACCAGATCAAGACCCGGAGCAAGGTCCTTGAGCGCTTCCTGGTCCTGCGGCCCGGCATAAAGCGGGACCTCGACGCGCACCGTGGCGCCCGGCGCAACCGGTCCGACCGGCACGATTACGCCGGCGGCGTATAAATCGTCGGCGAGCTTTCGCGTGTATATCTCGCGCGGCATCTTGTCCGGTGGCAGAAGCGCCGCGACAAAATAGTGCTGGACCATGGCGATCCAGCCGTTGTCGGGCGTTTTCTGGTAAGACGCCTTGCCCTTGTCGATATCCGAAAAAGCCACCTTCTGGAACTTGTCCTGAGCCGTGTAAACCGCAGCGCCTGTATACGTCTGCACCATGTGCGGGTCGCCCGCCGGGGGCTTGCCGTCGCGCGTGAGCTGGAAATACGCGTGCGTGGCGAGCGCAGTCGCGGTCCCGTTGGTGATTTCCTCGGCAATGTCGATTCGATAGCTTGCACGACGGAGGGTGAAAATTTTCGCCACCTTCACGCCTTCGGGGCTGGTCGCTTCCAGGCGCGCCTCGAGCCGATCCTGGCCCGGAGACAGGATATAGTCCTTCCCCGCCGCGGCAAATAAAGTCTTGTGATTCGGCAAGCCCGCGCCGACCAACCCGCTTTGCGCGGCATAGCGGTGCTCGGGTCCGAGCAGCACGAAGTTCTTTTTTTGATCGAGCGTGTCCTTGTGCCGCAGCAGCTCGAGATACACGAGGTCGCCCCCGAGCGTATCAATCTCTGCGACCATCGTGTCAGTCTGCAGGCGCAGGCGCTGGCGGGGCTTGCTCTCAGGTGCCGCTGCCGCCGGCACCGCCTCGACGCCCGTGCGGGCAGCAGCCGCCGCCGGAGCACTGGGAGCGGGTAACGTACCAGGCAAGGTTGCCGCCGCCGGAATGGGCGGCCGGGATTCCTTCTGCCACGCCTCCCATAGCAGCAGCAGGGAAAACGAAAACACGAAAAACAGAATCAGTCTCCGGGTATCCATGCGGGCAGTTGCGGATCAAGGCACCGGGTCGTGGCCGCCCGCGTGCCAGGGATGGCAACGCGCTACGCGCTTGAGCGCGAGCCAGGTCCCGCGGGCCGCACCATGGTGCTCGATCGAGTCAAGTGCGTACGCAGAGCAGGAAGGGTAAAACCGGCAATGCGTGCCCAACAGAGGACTTAAGCCGTAACGATAACCGCGAATGAACAGCGACAATATTTTTTTCACGACGATTCCGTCAGCAAGTCCGCGATTTCTGCAACGACGACTACTTTTCCCGTCAGCCTCACCAGAATGTCGCGGCTCCCGAGCCGCGCCTGATGACACCGGAACCACTCGCGCAGCCGCCGCTTCATCCGGTTGCGGTCAACGGCCCGTGGAAAGATGCGCTTGGGAACGACAAAACCGAACCGGGGCATGCCCAGCACGTTCGCTCTGAGCGTGACCGTGAATCCTGTGCGTCTGATAGGCCGGGCTCCCGCCAGCAACGCGGCGATATCGGCAGTGCGCAAGCGCTGCCTGCGGGTATAGCGCCTGCGCTCGGTCAAACGCTCAGACGCGCCCGCCCTTTGGCGCGCCGGGCCCGGATCACCGCCCGGCCCCCGCGCGTGCGCATGCGAACGAGAAAACCGTGGGTGCGCTTTCTGCGGACTACCGAGGGTTGGAAGGTGCGCTTCATCGGGGTTATTCCTCAAGGCGGACACAACCTTTTATTAGACGATATTTTTGCCCGTATTGTCAAAGAATTGAGCTTCCCCGCCCTGTGGATAACTTTCACGGAAACGGGTAAAATTTGGTTGCAGATTACCTCCGGACAGAACTAAAAAATCCAATGCAAGGTTTCTGGGCCTCGTGTTTGAGCCGTTTTGAAAAAGAGCTTCCTGCTCAACAGTTTAATACCTGGATACGCCCGCTAAGACTGGACGCTACGGCAGCGCCCTCGGGGGAATTGCGTCTGCTTGCTCCCAACCGTTTCGTTCTGCAATGGGTCAAGGAACGGTTCCTGCAGCGCATCGAAGCAATTGGAGCGGAATTTTTTTCCTCGCCCATCCGGGTTTCACTCACACTGGACTCAACCGGCTCCGGTTCACCCGAGCCCGCGAAGGCGCCCGCCGTGCCGGTGCGCGTCGCAAAAACGACGGTCGCGAGGCCGCCCCACGCCGAGCGCTCAAGCCTGATTCCCGAATTCAGCTTTGAGAGCTTCGTTGCCGGCAAGGCAAACCAGCTCGCTCGTGCCGCGGCGCTGCAAGTCGCGGAGCATCCGGGCACTTCCTACAACCCGCTGTTCATCTATGGCGGCGTGGGCTTGGGAAAAACGCACCTCATTCACGCGGTCGGCAATCTCGTTCTCGCGCAACATCCGAGCGCGCGGGTGCGCTACCTGCATGCTGCGCAGTACGTATCCGATGTCGTGCGCGCCTATCAGCAGAAGTCCTTCGACGAGTTCAAGCGCTATTACCATTCGCTCGATCTGCTGCTCATAGACGATATCCAGTTTTTCACCGGCAAAGACCGTACGCAGGAAGAATTCTTCTATGCCTTCAACGCGCTGATCGAATCGCACAAGCAGTTGATCATCACTTGCGACACCTATCCCAAGGATCTCTCCGGAATAGACGAGCGGCTGAAATCACGCTTCTCCTGGGGCTTGACCGTAGCGATAGAGCCGCCCGAACAGGAAATGCGCGTCGCCATCATCTTGAAGAAAGCGGAGGCCGTGTCACTGAAGCTTACCGAGGAGGTGGCGTTTTTCATCGCCAAGCATATCCGCTCGAATGTCCGCGAGCTCGAGGGCGCGCTTAAGAGCGTGATCGCGTATTCCCGCTTCAACGGCCGCGACATCACGCTGGACACCGCCAAAGAAGCACTTAGGGACCTCCTTTCCGCGCAGAACCGCCAGATCACGGTAGACAACATCCAGAAGACCGTCGCCGAATACTACAAGATCAAGATCTCAGATATGCATTCCAAGAGGCGCAGCCGGAACGTCGCGCGGCCGCGCCAGCTCGCCATGGCGCTAGCCAAGGACCTGACACAGATGAGTCTTCCGGACATTGGCGATGCCTTCGGCAACCGCGACCACACCACGGTGCTGCACGCGTGCCGGACGATCGCGGCGTTGCGCGAAAAGAATCACGAAATCAACCGCGACTACCACGTACTCGAGCAAGTGCTGAAAGGGTGAACAACTTGTTCCAATCCTGGGGACGAAATGTGATTAAGCAGCCCAACCCGTCGGCCCGACGGATTTGTCCAGAATTCATGCACCGGCAATACAGCATTTCACTCACAGTCTGGTCCCATAGAAGAACCGCATGCCTGCAGGCGCTACCCCGCTTATCCACGTAAATCGCGGTCATCATCATTATCATCAAGGGAAATAGAATGAATCTTATAAAGATCAAACGCGAAGCGCTGCTCCAGCCGCTGCAGGCCGTCACCGGCATCATCGAACGGCGCCATACTCTGCCAATCCTGTCCAACGTGCTCCTGTCCAGGACCGAGAAGCAGATTGAATTCGTTGCGACCGACATCGAGATTGAGATCTCGGCGAGCACCTCCGTTGAAGGGTCGGGCGAGACCCATACGATTACGGTTGGCGCGAGGAAGCTCTTCGATATTCTGCGGGCACTCCCGGAGGGCTCGGAGGTGACGCTCACTCTTCAGGACAAGCGCTTGCAAGTCAAGTCGGGAAAGAGCCGTTTCAACCTGCAAACGCTGCCTGCAGAGGATTTCCCGCGGCTGGTATTGGCGGAAGGAGCGGGCACGAGCTTCACCGTAGCGCAGAAGCTTTTGAAGTCCATGCTCGGATTAGTCCAGTATTCAATGGCTCAGCAGGACATCCGCTACTATTTGAACGGGCTGCTGATAATCATCGAGGATGGTCAGCTCAAGCTTGTGGCGACCGACGGGCATCGCCTTGCCTACGTCAGCAGGGAAGCGGGCAGCAAGGAACTTGCCCGCCAAGAAGTCATCTTGCCGCGCAAGACGATCATCGAATTGTCAAAACTGCTCGAAGATAGCGACGACCCGGTCGCAATCGAGCTGTCGGCGGCGCAGGCAAAATTCAGCTTCGGCAAGATACGATTGATATCCAAGCTGGTGGACGGCAAATTCCCGGATTACGGCAGGGTCATTCCCCAAAACCAGCAAAAAAAGCTCACGCTCGACCGCGTTGTTCTGCTTCAAGCGTTGCAACGCGCGGCGATCCTCACCAGCGATAAATTTCGCGGAGTGCGCTGGGTTTTGGGGAACGACAGCCTCAAGATCAGTTGCACCAATACCGAGCAGGAAGAAGCCCAGGAAGAAGTCGACGTCGCCTACAAGGGAGAGAGTCTCGACATCGGGTTCAATGTCAGCTACCTGGTTGACGTGCTCAACAACCTCGATGTGGCGGAAGTGGAGTGCGGACTGGGAGACGCGAACTCAAGCGCACTGTTCACCGTGCCGGGGCGCGCCGACTTCAGGTATGTCGTAATGCCGATGCGAATCTGAGCGACTGAAAAAAATGGCCGATACGCAAAAAAAAGATCCAGCGGTCGAGCAGTACGATTCCGACAGCATCAAGGTGCTGAAAGGCCTTGACGCGGTGCGCAAGCGCCCCGGAATGTACATCGGCGACACCTCTGATGGAACCGGACTGCACCACATGGTCTTCGAGGTCGTGGACAATGCCATCGACGAGGCGCTCGCCGGTTTTTGCAACGAGATCACGGTGACGATTCACACGGACAATTCCGTGAGCGTGGTGGACAACGGCCGCGGGATCCCCACGGAAATCCATAGGGATGACGAACGGGGGCGCTCGGCCGCCGAGATCGTGATGACCGAGCTTCACGCGGGCGGCAAGTTCGACAACAATTCCTACAAAATCGCGGGGGGCTTGCACGGCGTGGGCGTGTCCGTGGTGAACGCGTTATCCGAATGGCTGCGGCTCACCGTCCGGCGCGACTCCGAAACCCACTTCATGGAATTCCGGCGCGGGGTCCCTGTGGCGCCGCTGAAAGTGACCGGCAAGACCGAGAGGCGCGGCACCGAGGTGCATTTCCTGGCCAACGCGGAAACCTTCGGGGTAATCGAGTATCACTTCGACATCCTTGCGCGTCGCCTGCGTGAGCTCTCGTTTCTCAACAACGGCGTGAAAATCACGCTTGTCGATCAGCGCACGGGGAAAGACGAGAACTTCGCCCACACCGGGGGGGTAAAGGGTTTTGTCGAGTACATAAACAGAAACAAAAATGTCCTGCACAGCGCCGCATTCCACTCGGTAGGCCAGAAAGAGGGCATCATTGTCGAAGTGGCGATGCAGTGGAACGATTCCTACCAGGAGCAAGTGCTGTGCTTCACCAATAATATTCCGCAGCGCGATGGCGGCACACACCTTACGGGTCTGCGGGCGGCGATGACGCGCAGCCTCAACCAGTACATAGAGGCAAATGAGGTCGCCAAGAAGGCCAAGGTCGAAACCACCGGGGATGACATGCGCGAGGGCCTGTCGTGCGTGCTCTCGGTGAAGGTACCCGAGCCGAAATTCTCCTCGCAAACCAAGGACAAGCTCGTTTCATCGGAGGTGGGAACTGTCGTACAGGAGATCGTCGCAGAGAAACTGAAAACATTCTTGCTCGAGAGGCCCAACGACGCTCGCCTCATCTGCAGCAAGATTGTCGATGCCGCGCGCGCCCGGGAAGCGGCCCGAAAAGCCCGCGAATTGACGCGTCGCAAGGGTGTCCTCGACTCGTTCGGACTGTCGGCGAAACTTGCCGATTGCCAGGAAAAAGATCCCGCGCTTTG
This sequence comes from Gammaproteobacteria bacterium, assembly GCA_041493345.1. GTDB lineage: Bacteria > Pseudomonadota > Gammaproteobacteria > Burkholderiales > SG8-39 > VBDM01. The sequence continues at coordinate 6,474 of JBGPYQ010000171.1, forward strand.
CGAGCTCTATATCGTGGAGGGCGATTCCGCGGGAGGGTCGGCGAAGCAGGGGCGAGACAGAAAGTTTCAGGCAATCCTTCCCCTCAAGGGCAAAATCCTCAACGTCGAAAAAGCGCGCTTCGACAAGCTGATCTCCTCGCAGGAGATCGTCACGCTGATACAGACCCTGGGTACGGGAATCGGCAAGGATGAATACGACATCTCGAAACTCCGCTACCACCGCATCATCATCATGACGGACGCGGACGTGGACGGGGCGCACATTCGCACGCTTCTGCTCACTTTTTTCTATCGGCAGATGCCGGAACTGGTCGAGCACGGACACATCTACATCGCACAGCCGCCTTTGTACAAGGTGAAGCTCGGCAAGCAGGAGCGCTACTTCAAGGACGATCACGAGCGCGCGCAATTCATGCTTGCGCAGGCGCTGGTGGGAACATCGCTCATACCCAGGAAGGGCGCGCAACCCATAGAAGGCGAGACCCTGGAGGAGCTGGCGAAAGCCTACCTGTTCGGCGAAGCGGTGGTGGCACGGCTCTCCAGGATCATCGATGGCGAGGCGCTTCGCTCGCTCATGCGCGGGGTCAACGTCGACCTGTCGAGCCCGCAATCGGCTGGAGCGAGCGCGCTAAGGCTAAAGGAAGAGATGGTCGCCAACGGCAACGGCGTCAACGTGATTGCGCGCTACGACGGCAAGAACGAGCGCCACCAGCTCGTGATCGAGCGCAGCCACCACGGCAACCTCAAGACGAGCGTGCTCGACGAGGATTTTCTCCATTCAGGCGATTACCAGCAGCTCAACCGCATCTCGCAGCTATTGCACGGGCTGATCGACGCCGGGGCATTGGTCAGGCGTGAGGACAAGGAAGAGGCGATCACCAGTTTTCCGCAGGCGATGAAA
>JBGPYQ010000148.1:0-8297 GCA_041493345.1 Gammaproteobacteria bacterium
GCCTTCCGACACGCCGATTCAGCCGCTCATCATCGGCGGCAATTCCGAGGCGCTCGGCGTCAGCGAGGCGCTTCGGGAGCGCGGCATTCTGGTTCCAGCGATCCGCCCGCCGACGGTGCCCGAGGGCACGGCGCGGCTGCGCATCTCTCTATCGGCGGCTCACGCCGGGGAAGACGTATCGCGGCTCTCGGCAGCCTTGCGCGAAATGCTTGCGAGCGCGGTCCAGGCCTGAGCGCAGGCTCCGGGGGTTGAGCTTGGCACGCGGTTTTTTTGTCACCGGCACCGACACCGGTGTGGGCAAGACCACGATAGCCTGTGCCTTTCTGCATGCTTTTGCGGCGACTGGCAAGTCGGTCGTGGGCATGAAGGCGGTAGCTGCGGGAAGGGAAGAAGGCCGCTGGGCCGACGTTCAGGCACTCGCGCACGCAAGCACCGTGCAAGCGCCGGGGAAACTCGTCAATCCCTACGCCTTCGAGCCGGCCGTTGCGCCGCACATCGCGGCGGCACTCGCGGGAGTCGGGATCGATATCGAAGCGATCGCGTGCGCCTATGGCGACCTCTCGCGCATGGCTGAAGTGGTGGTGGTGGAAGGCGCCGGAGGCTTTATGGTGCCGTTAAACGCGCGCCAGACCGGCGCGGATCTGGCGAAACGGCTCGGGCTGCCGGTGCTCCTCGTGGTCGGCATGCGGCTCGGCTGCCTGAATCATGCGCTGCTCACGCGCCGTCTCATAGAAGCTTGTGGCCTGCGCTGCGCCGGCTGGGTGGCAAATTGCTTCCTGCCGGAGATGCCTTATCTCGATGACAACATCCGCGCGCTCGAACAACGCCTCGCCGCGCCGCTCCTTGGTGTCGTGCCGTTTCGGCAAAATCCGCTGCCTGCCGAAGTCGCCTCGCGGCTGGCGATCGAGCTTTTGCAGATGGAAACCGCGTGAGCGCGAACGCTAAGATGATCGAGCGCAGCCTCGAGGCCGTGTGGCATCCGTGCACGCAGATGAAGCACCACGAAAAATTTCCGCTGGTTCCGGTCAGCCGCGCCGAAGGAGTCTGGCTCTACGATTTCGAAGGGCGCCGCATTCTCGACGCCATCAGCTCCTGGTGGGTCAATCTGCTCGGACACGGCCATCCGCGCATCAACGCGGCGCTCCGCGAACAACTGGCTTCGCTGGAACACGTCATGCTCGCGGGCTTTACCCACGCGCCGGTGGTCGAGCTCTCGGAACGCCTCGCAAAACTGGCTCCCGGCAAGCTTGGCCATTGTTTCTACGGATCGGACGGCGCCTCCGCGATCGAAATCGCGCTGAAAATGAGCTTCCATTATTGGCGCAACTGCGGACAAACCGGCAAGAATCGCTTCGTGACACTCGCCAACGGCTATCACGGCGAGACGCTGGGCGCGCTGTCGGTGACCGACATTGCGCTGTTCCGCGACATCTACGCGCCGCTCCTGCGCCCAAGTGTGCAAGTGCCTTCGCCCGACTGGCGCCTTGCGGAGCGGGGCGAGACGCCTGAGCAATATGCGTTGCGCTGCGCACAGGCGCTGGAGATCCACCTTGAACATCATGCCGGGGAGACTGCCGCACTGATCGTCGAACCGCTGGTGCAGTGCGCGGGCGGAATGGCGATGCACGACTCGCAGTACCTGCGCCGCGCCCGCCAACTCTGCGATCGCTTCGAGGTTCATCTCATCGCTGACGAGATTGCCGTGGGCTTCGGCCGCACCGGTACCTTGTTCGCCTGCGAGCAGGCCGGGATCGCGCCTGATTTCCTGTGCCTGTCCAAGGGAATCACGGGCGGCTATCTGCCGCTCTCCGTCGTCATGACCACGCAGAACGTCTATCAGGCGTTCTACGACGACGAGCTCGCGCGCGGTTTTCTGCATTCGCATTCCTACAGCGGAAACCCGCTCGCCTGCCGGGCGGCGCTGGCCGTGCTCGACATCCTCGAAGAGGACAAAGTGCTGGACCGCAACCGCCGCACCGCGGCCTATATGGACCGGCGCACGTTGGCGCTTCGCGATCACCCGCGGGTGGAAAATTTCCGCAACACCGGAATGATCTGGGCGTTCGATGTGCGCGAACCCAGGCCGGGCTTCGCCCAGGATTTTTCCCGGCGCGCGATCGAGGCGGGCCTGCTCCTGCGCCCGCTGGGCGGCACCGTCTATTGGATGCCGCCCTATGTCATCGGCGAATCCGAGATCGACTTCCTCGTCGATACGCTGACGACAAATCTGGATGCCTGGACGCGGTAGCGGGGAAGGGCGACGGCTCAGCCGATCACGCGCGCGATGCAGTCAGCCGCGTAATCGATGTTGCGCGTATTGAGGGCGGCGACACAGATGCGGCCGCTTTCGATCAGGTACACGGCAAACTCCTCGCGCAGTCGAATGACCTGCTCTCGCGACAGTCCGGAGTAGGAGAACATGCCGTGCTGGTGCAGCACGAAGCTGAAGTCGGCCTTGGGGGCTCTTGCTCGCAGCTTCGCGACCAGCTGGCGGCGCATCTCCCGGACACGCTCCCGCATGCGGCCCAGTTCCTGCTCCCAGAGCGAGCGCAGTTCGGGGGTCGCAAGCACTGCCGCCACCACGTGGCCGCCGTGCGTCGGCGGGTTGGAATAGTTGGTGCGCACGAATCGCTTGAGCTGGGACAGCGTGCGCTCGGCTTCGTCGCGGCTTTGCGCGACCACGGAGAGCGACCCGACGCGCTCGCCGTAAAGGGACAGCGACTTGGAGAAGGAACTCGACACGAACAACGGGACGCCGGTCTGGACGAAGCGGCGCACCGCGGCGCCGTCCGCGTCCAGCCCTTCACCGAAACCCTGGTAGGCCAAATCGAGAAACGGCGTGAGGCCCCGCGAGGTGACGGTTTCGATCACGGCCGTCCACTGCTCGGGTGCAAGATCCACTCCGGTGGGATTGTGGCAGCACGCGTGGAGCACCACGATCGAGCCCGCCGGGAGGGCGCGCAGAGCCGCGATCATGCCTTCGAAATCCAGGCCATGCGTTTTCGCGTCGTAGTACGGGTAAGTATGCACGGCGAATCCGGCGTTTTCGAACAATCCGCGGTGGTTCTCCCAGGTCGGGTCGCTGATCCATACTTCCGCATCCGGGGCAATGCGCCGCAGGAAATCGGCGCCGATCTTCAATCCGCCTGTCCCTCCGAGCGCCTGCACCGTGACAATGCGGTCTTCCTTGAGCGCGGCCGAATCCGCGCTGAACACCAGCTCGCGGACCGCACGGTCGTAGGCGGGCAGACCGTCGATCGGCAGGTAGCCGCGCGGCGCCGCCTGCTCGAGGAGCTGCCGCTCGGCGCGGCGGACACACTCGAGCAGCGGAACCTTGCCCTCGTCGTCGTAGTAGACGCCGACCCCAAGATTCACTTTTTTCGGATTCCTGTCGGCGATGAAGGCTTCGGTGAGCCCGAGAATCGGGTCGCGCGGCGCCATCTGGATTCCGGCAAGCAGGGAAGGTGAGTGCGGGGCGTTCATCGTGCTAGACTGAAAAAATTTCCACGCCTGCGATTGTACCTGTGATCGTCACGTTTCCCAACAGTCCGTACCGCCTGAACCAGATGTTTGTGCCGGCCGGGGATCAGCCCGAGGCGATCGAGCGGCTGATCGAAGGCGTGCGCGACGGGCTCGCGTATCAGACGCTGCTCGGCGTCACCGGATCCGGCAAGACCTTCACTATGGCGCACGTGATTGCGCGCCTGGGGCGGCCCGCGCTGGTCCTGGCGCCGAACAAGACGCTCGCCGCCCAGCTCTACGCCGAGATGCGCGGCTTCTTCCCCGAAAACGCAATCGAGTATTTCGTCTCGTACTACGACTACTACCAGCCCGAGGCCTACGTTCCGTCCCGCGACCTCTATATCGAAAAAGACTCGAGCATCAACGAGCACATCGAGCAGATGCGGCTGTCGGCGACCAAGTCGCTGCTTGAGCGGGAGGACGTAGTGATCGTCGCGACGGTGTCCTGTATCTACGGCATAGGCGACCCGGTGGACTACCACGGCATGATCCTGCACCTGCGCGAGCACGAGAAGTATTCCCAGCGGGACGTGATCGCTCGCCTGGTGGCGATGCAATACGAGAGGAACGAGCTCGAGTTCAGGCGCGGGACCTTCCGCGTGCGCGGTGACGTGCTCGACGTGTTTCCGGCGGAGAACTCGGAGACGGCCCTGCGCATCGCGCTGTCCGAGGACGAGGTCGAGAGCCTCACGGTGTTCGACCCTCTTACGGGGCACGCACACCAGAGGGTGCCGCGCTTCACCGTCTATCCCTCCAGCCACTACGTCACCCCGCGTGCAACCACCCTTCGCGCCATCGAAGCGATCAAGATCGAGCTCGCGGAGCGAATCGAATTTTTCCAGAAAGAGGGCAAGCTTCTGGAAGCCCAGCGCATCGAGCAGCGCACCCGTTTTGACCTGGAAATGCTCAACGAGCTCGGTTTCTGCAAGGGTATCGAAAACTACTCGAGGCACCTTTCCGGAAGAAAGGAAGGCGAGCCGCCGCCGACGCTCATAGACTATCTGCCGCCCAAGGCGCTCATGTTCATCGACGAGTCGCACGTGACCATCGGCCAGCTCGGCGGCATGTACCGCGGCGACCGCTCGCGCAAGGAGAACCTCGTCAACTACGGCTTTCGCCTGCCCTCGGCGCTCGACAACCGGCCTCTGAAGTTCGAGGAGTTCGAAAAAGTCGCGCGGCAGACGTTTTTCGTGTCGGCCACCCCGGCGAACTACGAGCGCGAGCATTCGGGCCAGATCGTCGAGCAGGTGGTGCGGCCCACGGGCCTGGTCGATCCCCAGCTCGAGGTGAGGCCGGCCTCGACCCAGGTGGACGACCTGCTCTCCGAGATCAGCCTGCGCGTGGCCAAGAAGGAGCGCGTGCTCGTGACCACCCTCACCAAGCGCATGGCCGAGGAGCTGACCGATTACCTCGCCGAGCACGGCGTGAAAGTGCGCTACCTGCACTCCGAGATCGAGACTGTCGAGCGCGTGGAAATCATCCGCGATCTGCGGCTGGGCGAATTCGACGTGCTGGTCGGTATCAATTTGCTGCGCGAGGGCCTGGATCTGCCGGAAGTGTCACTGGTCGCGATCCTCGACGCCGACAAGGAGGGCTTCCTGCGTTCCGAGCGCTCGCTCATCCAGACCATCGGCCGGGCGGCCCGCCACATCAACGGCACGGCGATCCTTTACGCGGACACCCTGACCGAGTCGATGAAGAATGCAATCGGGGAGACCGATCGCCGCCGCGCGAAGCAGATCGACTTCAACCGCCTGCACGGAATCACCCCGGCCGGGATCTCCAAGCAGGTAAAGGACATGATAGAGGGCGCCTACGACTTCGAGGACGCGCAGCTGCAGCTCGAGGCCGCGCAGGACCAGGCGCGCTACGAATCGATGTCCGAGAAACAGCTCGCGAGGGAGATCAGGCAGCTGGAGAAACAGATGCTCGGATATGCGCGCAACCTCGAGTTCGAGAAGGCGGCGCAGGCGCGCGATCAGCTTGCCGAGTTAAAGAAGAGCTTTTTCGGAGCCTCGCCCGGCGACGAGGAAAAAGCCCGTGCCGTCGGATAGCGGCCGGCCTGCGCTACTGGCGGTCTCTGTGTTGTTCGTGTGTACGGGCAATATCTGCCGTTCGCCGACTGCCGAAGGGATTTTCCGCAAGCTGGCCGCTGACGCGGGACTGGGCGATGCGATCGTCGCCGATTCGGCCGGCACCCACGGCTACCATGTGGGCGAGCCGCCGGATGCTCGCGCCCAGGCCGCGGCCGCGAAGCGCGGCTACGATCTCAGCGCGCTGAGGGCGCGGCGCTTCGAGCGCGGGGATTTTCACCGCTTCGACGTGATCCTGACCATGGATCGCGATCACCATTCGATTCTCGCCCGATTGGCCCCGCCGGACGACGGCCACAAGCTGCGGATGATGATGTCCTACGCGCGGCGCTTCCGCGAGGAGGAGGTGCCCGATCCCTACTACGGCGGACCGCAGGGCTTCGACCTCGTGCTGGACATGCTCGAGGATGCGTCGCAGGGGCTGCTGGACGCGCTGGTAAAGGACGCGAAGAATCGAGGGGAGAAGGATGGTTCTCCCTCTCCCTCCGGGAGAGGGAAGGGGTGAGGGAGAATTCGAGATTGCCTCTAGGTGTCTTCCTTGCGGCCGGTTTCAACTTGTACCAGCGGCTCGTTGAGCTCGGACGGGGGCGGGCGGCGATCCCGCTTTGCCGGGACCGGCTCGAATTCGGCTACGGGTTCAGCCACGGCGCCCGGGCGCGTCTGCACCATCTGGAGTCCGCTTTCCTGCAACGCTCGCTCGATGTCCACCGGATCCGGCGCACGCGGCCCGGGAGGAGTCTCGTGCTTCGCCGGAGCGGTCGGGGCGGAGTGAGGCTGCGGCGCATCCTGTTCGTGTGCAGCAGCCATCACCGGCTCGTGGACCGGCTCACGATCCTGCGGAGTCGGGGCGGAGGAAAACTGCGGCGAATCCTGTTCGTGTGCAGCCATCACCGGCCCGTGGACCGGTTCACGTGCCTGCGGCGCCGGGGCGGGGAACAACGAAGATTGTGCCGCGGCGGGCGCCGGAGCCGGGGTGTCGGCAGAAGGCGGTGCGGGGGGGCGCTGCTCCTCGCGACGTGGCGCCCACGGCGGATTTCCCTGGCGTTCACCACGTTCGCCGCGGTCACGGCCTCCGCGTCGGCGACGCCGTCCCGGCTCGCCTTCGCGCTGATCGGACGGTGCGGCCCGGGGTGCAGGACCGCGTGCGGGGTCGGGCTGACGCTGCTCCCGCGTATCGGGCCGTTCCGCCTGCGGGCGATCCGGCCGTTCGGGACGCTCGCCGCGTTGCGGCCTTTGATCGCCAGGCTGGCGATCGGGACGCGCATTGCGCTCAGGACGGTCTTGCCGTTGCGGCCGCTGGCCGCGCGTTTCGTGGCGCTCCTCGCGCCCCGGGCGCTGCTCGGGCCGGCCCTCGCCGCGGTTGCGAAAGCGGTCGCGGTCGCGATCATGGCGTCCAGGCCGGTTCGCCTGCATATCGCGGCGTGGCGCGCTGGCCGCGGGTTCCGGACGGGTGGGCACGGAAACCGCGGCATCGCGCTTGAACCAGCCGAACAGACGATCGAATAGGCCCGGGCGCGGCTGCTCGGGCCGCCCATCGGCCATGCGCGGCGCCTCCTGGCTGGGTGGGTGCGCCATGACCGGCGCGGGCCGCTCCGGTGTGACTCCGTGCACGGCAGCCTGCGGGCGCACCGGGCGCGGTTCCTGCGAGGCGGGTCCCTTCGCTTCCTCCTCCACAGGCGCGCTGACGAGATCGTAGCTCGCCGGCAGCGCCTCGGACTGATTGAGATCGTCGTGGCGCAGCCGCTCCACTTTGTAGTTCGGCGTCTCCAGGTGGATATTCGGGATCAGCACCACGTTCACCTTGAGTCGCGCCTCGATCGCGTGGATATCGGCGCGCTTTTCGTTCAGCAGGAACGTGGCGACATCCACGGGCACTTGTGCGTGCACCGCGGCGCTGTTCTCCTTCATCGCCTCCTCCTGGAGAATCCGCAGGATGTGCAGCGCGGTCGACTCGGTGCCGCGGATGTGGCCGGTACCGTTGCAGCGCGGGCAGGTGATGTTGCTGCCCTCGCCGAGCGACGGACGCAGCCGCTGGCGCGACAGCTCCATCAACCCGAAGCGCGAGATCTTGCCCATCTGCACCCGCGCGCGGTCGAAGCGCAGCGCTTCGCGCAGGCGGTCCTCCACCTCGCGCTGGTTGCGCTGGTTCTCCATGTCTATGAAGTCGATGACGATCAGGCCGCCGAGGTCGCGCAGGCGCAGCTGGCGGGCGATTTCCTCCGCCGCTTCGACGTTGGTCTGGAACGCCGTCTGCTCGATGTCGTGGCCTCGTGTGGCGCGCGCGGAATTGACGTCGATCGAAACCAGCGCCTCGGTGTGGTCGATCACGACCGCGCCGCCGGAGGGCAGCGACACCTGGCGCGAGTAGGCGGTCTCGATCTGGTGCTCGATCTGAAAGCGCGAGAACAACGGCACATCGTCGTGGTAGCGCTTTACCCGGCTGACGTTGTCGGGCATGACGTTGTTCATGAACGCCACCGTCTGCTCATAGATGGGATCGGTGTCGATCAGGATCTCGCCGATGTCGGGCTGGAAGTAGTCGCGGAAGGCGCGAATGACCAGGCTGCCTTCCTGGTAGATCAGGAACGGCGCCGGGTTGAGCAGCTTCCCGTCCGAATCGCGCACCGGCTCGGTCGCCTCGACGATCTTGCCCCAGAGCTTGAGCAGGTAGCTCAAGTCCCA
>JBGPYQ010000191.1:0-6912 GCA_041493345.1 Gammaproteobacteria bacterium
GATATCCTTCATTTCGACCTGCATGAAGGCGCCGCCGCGTCCGCCGACGTGCACGTGATAGCATTTGATGACGCGCCAGATCCGCTTCTCCCATTCGAGCAGATGGCCGATGCGAATTTCGGTAGCCAGGACTTTGGACATGGTTCGATGTGCCGGGAGCCGCCGCATTTTATAACGAAAACACCCTGTGACGATACCGAAGGCGCAGCCCGGATACGATCCCGCCTGCCGCGAATGCCCGCGCCTGGCACGCTTCCTCGACGAAGTCCGCAAGGAGCACCCCGCGTATCACGCCCTGCCGGTTCCGCCGTTCGGGCCGCGGCGGGCGGCTCTGCTCGTCGTGGGTCTTGCGCCGGGCATGCACGGAGCCAACCGCACCGGTCGGCCCTTTACCGGTGATTACGCCGGCATTCTGCTCTATCAGACGCTGCACAAATTCGGCTTTGCCGACCGCGCCGGATCGGATGATCCCCGCGACGGCATGAAACTCATCGGTTGCCGCGTCACGAATGCCGTGAAATGCCTTCCGCCGCAAAACAAGCCGCAGCCTGACGAGGTGCGCCGCTGCAACCGTTACCTGGCCGGGGAGATTGCCCATGTGCAGCCTCGGGCCATACTCGCACTTGGCGCCATCGCCCACCGGGCCGTACTCATGGCCTTCGGGCTGAAGCCGGGTCCCTACCGCTTCGCGCATCATGCCGTGCACAGGCTGTCCCCCGTGCCGGGCGCGGAGGAGGTGCGCCTCTACGATAGCTATCACTGCAGCCGCTATAATACGCAGACGCGGCGGCTCACCACGCCGATGTTTGAAGCGGTGTTCCGCGACCTTGCCATGCATCTCGGCTGCATCCAATGACCCCCCAAGGCAGAGCGCTGCGCACCGACGAAATCCGGGGCGCGCCGCGCGCTTCGCCGTTCGAACCGGCGGCGTTTGTTGCCGCGCTGCCGAACCTGCCTGGCGTGTATCGCATGGTCGGGCAGGGGGGCGAGGCGCTCTACGTGGGCAAGGCGCGCGACCTGAAGAAGCGCGTGTCCTCGTACTTCCGCAAGACGGGGCATTCGCCGCGCATCGCGCTGATGCTGACCCAGGTCGCGGACGTCGAGATCACCGTGGCGCGCTCCGAGGCCGAGGCGCTGATTCTCGAGAACAATCTCATCAAGGCGCTCGCGCCGCGCTACAACATTCTCTTCCGCGACGACAAGTCCTATCCCCATCTCATGATCACGGGCGGTGAGTTTCCGCGCCTCGGATTTCATCGCGGGCCCATGGAAAAGGCAAACCGGTATTTCGGGCCGTTCCCGCATACCGGCGCCGTGCGCGAGAGCATCCAGCTGCTGCAGCGCGTGTTCCGGCTGCGCACCTGCGAGGAATCGGTGTTCCAGAACCGCTCGCGTCCGTGCCTGCTCTACCAGATCCGGCGCTGCTCCGGCCCCTGCGTCGGCCATATCGCGGCCGCGGCTTATGCCGAGGACGTGAAGAGCGCGCAGATGTTCCTCGAGGGGCGCAGCGACGCCGTGCTGCAGCGGCTCGAGGCGCGCATGCAGGAGGCCGCGGATGCAAAACGCTACGAGGAGGCCGCGATCCACCGCGACCAGATCCAGTCGCTCAGCAAGGTTAGCCAGCGGCAGTACGCGGACACCGGCGCGGAGCTCGACACCGACATCATCGCCGCCGCGATCGGGCACGGGCTGGCCTGCGTGAACCTGATGATGGTGCGCGGCGGACGCCAGCTCGGGGACCGCAGCTTTTTTCCGCAGAACGCGCAGGACCGCGACCCCGGCGAAGTGCTGCAGGCGTTTCTTGACCAGCATTATCTCGAGCGACCTCCGCCCGCCGTCGTGGTGGTCGGCGAGGAGCTCGACGCCGAAGAGTTGGGACTGCTGCTCTCCGAGCACGCGAAGCGGCGCGTGCACGTCGTGACGCATCCCAACGGCGAGCGCCGCGCCTGGCTCGAGATGGCGCTGCGAAACGCGCAGCAGGCGCTCAAAGCGCGCCTCTCGGAGCAAAGCACCCAGGAAGCGCGGCTCGCCGCGCTGCGCGAAGGGCTGGGCCTGGCGGACACCGTGCAGCGCATCGAATGCTTCGATGTCAGCCACACCATGGGCGAGGCGACCGTGGCGTCCTGCGTCGTGTACGACCGCATGGACCTGCGCCGCGGCGAGTACCGGCGCTACAACATCGAGGGCGTGACGCCCGGCGACGATTACGGCGCGCTCGCGCAGGCGCTCGCGCGCCGCTACGGCCGGATTGCGGCCGGGGAGGGCGTCGCGCCCGACCTCATTTTGATCGACGGCGGCAAGGGGCAGGTGAGCGCTGCGAAGAGGGCGCTCGCGGAATCCGGCCTGAGCGATATTACGCTCGTCGGCGTCGCCAAGGGCCCGGAGAGAAAACCCGGGATGGAAGAACTCTGGATCGGCGAGCGCAGCGTTTCGCTTGCGCCCGACCACCCGGGGCTGCACCTGATCCAGCAGATCCGGGACGAAGCGCACCGCTTCGCCATCACCGGGCACCGCGCGCGCCGCTCGAAGCGGCGGATCACCTCGACGCTCGAAGGCATCAGCGGCGTCGGCGCCAAGCGGCGCAAGCAGCTCCTCACGAGGTTCGGGGGATTGAAGGGCGTGATCGGCGCGAGCATCGAAGACCTCGCGCAGGTCGGCGGCATCAGCCGCAAGCTCGCGGAAAAAATCTATCAGGAGCTCCATGCCGCTTAACGTCCCCAACCTCCTCACCTGGCTGCGCATCCTGATGATCCCGCTGGTGGTCGGGGTGTTCTACGTTCCCGACCTGGTGATGAGCGCCTGGCACCGCAATCTGATCGCGACCGTAATATTCACCGGCGCCGCGCTCACCGACTGGCTCGACGGCTACCTCGCCCGCCGCCTCAACCAGATGTCGGCATTCGGCGCCTTTCTCGATCCGGTCGCCGACAAGCTCATGATCGCGGCCGCGTTGATCGTGCTGGTCGAACTTGAGCGCGTCAATGCGGTCATCGCCATGATCATCATCGGGCGGGAAATTGCCATCTCGGCGCTGCGCGAATGGATGGCGAAGATCGGGCAGGCGAAAAGCGTCGCGGTCAATTTTCTCGGCAAGGTGAAGACCATCTCGCAGATGATCGCGATACCGCTGCTTTTGTACCACGACAAGCTCGGCATGCTTAATCCGCAGCGCGTCGGCACCTGGCTCATCTATTTAGCGGCGACGCTGACGCTGGTTTCGATGTTCTACTACCTGAAGCTCGCGGCGCCGCGCGCGGAAGGAGACCGCCGCCAGCTTGACCGCAGGGGAAGCGGTCCGTAAAATTCTTCCTACGCGGGAGTAGCTCAGTTGGTAGAGCGTAACCTTGCCAAGGTTAAGGTCGCGAGTTCGAGACTCGTCTCCCGCTCCAGAATTCCGAGATACAACGCGGCCGCACTGTCGCAGTCCCGTTCCAGGGCCGGCGTATCGGCGCAGCGCTTCTCACGCGGCATGCGGCGGGGTGGCAGAGTGGTCATGCAGCGGCCTGCAAAGCCGTGGACGCCGGTTCGATTCCGACCCCCGCCTCCAGTTTCTTTCTGACACTATTGCAGCGTGACAGCCCGGGTGGTGAAACTGGTAGACACAAGGGACTTAAAATCCCTCGCCGGGTAAATCCGGCATGCAGGTTCGACCCCTGCCCCGGGCACCATCGACGCGTTTTCCACCTGGCTTACGGGGCGTCAAGGCGGTCGAGTGGGCTATTCCTTGCGCCAGCAGGGTCTTATTGACATTCGATCATCGAGCCGCACATTAGGGGTGTGATGCGCCCGGTGCGTGCCGGGCCGTCAAAGGAGTATGTGGGACCACGCACAGACGTTCGGCTGCAAGCTCTGTAGAATAGGCAAAATGGGGGCGTTAAATGATTGTTTTTGAACTGACTTGTCCGGACCACCATCGCTTCGAGGGCTGGTTTGCCTCGGGCGATGACTTCGAGAGCCAGAAGACGCGCGGCCTGCTTTCGTGCCCGATTTGCAGCGATACGAGCATCGAGAAGCTGCTGACCGCCAAGATCGGCAAGACGGAAGCCGAATCGCCCAGCGAGAAAATGCGGCCGGCGCCGGCGAAGGTCGCGCACCCGCGGAACATGAACGAGCTCATCGACCTCATTCTGCTGAACACCGAAAACGTGGGCGAAGAGTTCCCGGCCGAGGCGCGGCGTATCCACTACAGGGAAACGCCGCGCAGGAGCATTCGCGGTGTCGCCACGCGCGAGGAAACGGAAGATCTCCTTGAGGAAGGCATCGCGGTGATGCCGCTGCCGGTTCCGCCACGCGGCGACTGGCACTGAGGCTTCAGATCAGGTCCCGCTGTTTCCGCAGTTCCGGCATGCAGTGCAGTATCCATTGCGCGGTGATCTTTTCCTGCAGCGAATTCTGCTTCAGCCGCTCCGACAACGCGGCGAAATCGACCCGGTCCAGCTCCTGGTCCTGGTTGAAGCAGGAGAACACGTAGCTCGTCTTTCCGGTCTGCGGATCGTGGTGCGGCTGCAGGCACTGGGCGCAGATCTCCTTCAGCATGCACTGCATCGGCGAGTTGATCGAGCCGACCGCGAAGTGCTGCGGCTTCAGGTAGCCCTTCAGCACGTCATGGCGCGCGCGCGCGACCGCCGCCATCATGCGGTCCGAGCCGATGGCGATGAGCCGGTCGGCCTGTTCCATGCGTATAGAAACCGGCCCGAGCCTCCCTTGGGCGTAGGCATCCATCGCTTGCACGATATTGCCGACAAAGCGGCGGTCATGCGGACGCGCTTTTGGGTTTTCCAGCTTGAATCCCGGCGCCTCGTCGCAGCACCACACCACGACGTCCGCGGCGCTTTCGATCTCCGCGACCTTGTAGCGGTCGACGACTTTCTTGTAGCCGGCGAAATACAGCACCTTCGAGCCCTTTGCGCGGAAGGCCGCGCCGATCGAGAATAAAACCGCGTTGCCGAGGCCGCCGCCGGCGAGGATCACGGTCTCGTTCGGAGCGATGTGCGTAGGAGATCCGGTGGGACCCATGAGGATCACCGGCTCGCCGGATTTGAGCATGGCGCACAGGTCGGAGGAGCCGCCCATCTCGAGCACGATGGTCGAAACCAGCCCTTTCTCCTTGTCCACCCACGCGCCTGTCATCGCCAGCCCTTCCATTTGCATGCGCGTCCCCGCAGTAATCGGGGAGAGCGTCTCGAAGTTCTGCAGGCGATAGAACTGGCCGGGTTGGAACTTGCGCGCTGCGAGCGGCGCCTTTACGACGACTTCGACGATATCAGGCGTGAGCCGCTCGACCTTGTGCACGGTCGCAAGCAGTTCCTTCCCCAGCGCCGCGAAAAACTGCGGCGCAGCGGTTTTCACCGCGGGAGGGCGTTTGGCGAGCGCGCGCGACACGACCGGATAGCCCTGGCGCGCCGAACCGAGCGCTTTCACCACGTTGCCGAAGTAGGAAGGGTGCAGATCGCCGAAGAAGCTCACGAACCGTCCGTCGGGCAATCGCGACAGCAGCACGTCGGCGCGATCGGGCTTGGAGATGGCGTGCTGCGGCTTCAGCGGCTGCCCGTCCTCGTCGCAGGCCCGGAAATATTTTCCGTCGAGGTGAAACCACGTTGAATGCTCGCGGGCGAGCACGGTGTTCGGCTGGGTGCCGGCGGCCACGAATACCGTGTGCGCCGGCAGCCAGTGTTCAGCCGATTCTCCCCCAAGGCCGCTCTGGCGCGTAAAACGGATGCCGCGCACCGCGCCGTAGTTGTCCACGTCCACCGCAAGCGGCGTGAGGCCCTCGGCAAAGGCAATGCCTTCCTCCAGAGCTTTTTCGACTTCCTCGTGATTGAGCGTGTACGAAGGGCTGTCGATGAGGCGGCGCCGGTAAGCGATGGTCACGCCGCCCCAGTGCTGAAGAAGTTCGATGATGCGCGGAGCGCGGCTCTCACGGGCGGCAAGGGCCCGTTCTTCCCTGACCGCGCGCGCATGCGCGAGATACTCCTCGGCGATCTCGCGTTCCTGGTCGTCCCATTTTTCGCGCACCGCGTCTTCGCCGATCTCGGCGGCGAGCGTCTCGTAGCGCGTGAGGAACTTCTCCACCTGAACCAGGTAATAGGCGAGCGCCTCGGTCGCCGTATCGATGGCAGTGAGCCCGCCGCCGACCACCACCACCGGCAGGCGCAGCTGCATGTTGGCGATTGAATCCAGTTTGGCTGCGCCGGTGAGCTGCAGCGCCATGAGGAAGTCGGAAGCGGCGCGCACCCCGCGCGCAAGGCCGTTCGGGATGTCGAGCACGGTGGGCTTGCCCGCGCCCATGGCGAGCGCGACGTGATCGAAACCGAGCTCGATTGCATCTTCCACGGTAACCGTGCCGCCGAAGCGTACCCCGCCGAATAGGGCGAACTGATCCCGCCGCTCGAGCAGCAGGCGCACGAGCTTGAGGAAGTTCTTGTCCCAGCGCACCGTGATGCCGTACTCGGCGACGCCGCCGAAGCCCGCCATGACGCGATCGTCGAGCGATTCGTAAAGCGTCTGCAAGTCGCGGATCGGAACAAAAGGCACGCGCGAGCCGTCCGCTTTCACGCCGGAAAACTGCGCGGGCAGCGGCTCGATTTTCAGGCCGTCCATGCCGACGACAGTGTGTCCCTCGTTCATGAGGTAGTGGGCGAGGGTGAAGCCGGCCGGACCCATGCCGGCAACGAGCACCTTGTAGCCGGTCGCGGACAAGGGCAGCGGCCGGCGGAAGTTGAGCGGGTTCCAGCGCGTGAGCAGGGAATAGATTTCGAAACCCCAGGGAAGCTCGAGCACATCCTTGAGCGTACGCGTCTCGATCTGCGGGATGTTGACCGGCTCCTGTTTCTGGTAGATGCAGGATTTCATGCAGTCGTTGCAGATGCGGTGCCCGGTCGCGGCCACCGTCGGGTTGTCGATGACGATCAC
>JBGPYQ010000197.1:0-6828 GCA_041493345.1 Gammaproteobacteria bacterium
ATGCTTCGTGGCGGCATTACCTGCTTCAACGAGATGTATTTCTATCCGGAGCAAGCGGCACGGGCGGCGCTCGCCGCCGGCATGCGCGCGGCGATCGGCATCATCGCGTTCGAATTCCCGACTGCGTACGCGGCAGATGCGGACGACTACATCGCCAAGGGGCTCGCGACCCGGGACGCGTTGAGGGAGGAACCCCTGCTGTCGTTTTGCATGGCCCCGCATGCGCCCTACACCGTCAGCGACCGGACGTTGTCGCGGGTTCTCACCGTCGCCGAGGAACTCGATCTGCCGATCCACGTGCACCTGCACGAGACCCGCGAGGAGATCGAGCAGAGCCTTTCGCAGTTCAAGGTGCGTCCGCTCGAGCGCCTGCGCGCGCTCGAATTGGTGGGGCCGCGGCTGATCGCAGTGCATGCCGTGCACGTCCTGGAAAAGGAAATCGAGATGCTCGCGCGTCTCGGGGCTTCCGTTGCGCACTGTCCGTCCTCGAACCTGAAGCTCGCGAACGGATTCGCACCGATTGCCGCGATGCTCAAGCACGGCGTCAACGTCGGCCTCGGCACGGACGGCGCGGCCAGCAACAACCGTCTCGACCTGTTCCAGGAGATGCGCACTGCCGCGCTGCTGGCAAAGGCCGTGGCGAACGATGCCGAGGCGATGCCCGCGCATCAGGCGCTCGCCGCGGCCACGCTGCACGGTGCGCGCGCCCTCGGCCTGGAGAAGTCGATCGGCTCGCTCGTTCCCGGGAAATTCGCCGATCTGTGCGCAGTCGCATTCGATCGGCCCGAGCTTGCGCCCTGCTACGATCCGGTCTCGCACCTTGTATACGCGGCGGGACGCGAACACGTGTCGCACGTCTGGGTCGCCGGAGAGATTCGGGTGGCGGACGGCCGCCTGACCCGGCTGGACAATCTGGATTTGGACAACCGAATTCTTTTGTGGCAAAATAAGTTGGCAACAGAAACAAATGCTTAATGCGCTTAGTGCGGATGGGTTGCCCCGTAACGGGTCGCTCCGTAAATTCCGGTCAGCGTGCCGCGGCCGATTTGGCTGCTTCCATAAGCCATAACCTAGAAGGGGAAAGCATGACAAACAGATTCAGCACCCTGTTGCTGGTGGTCCTCGCGATCGCCGGCTGCGCTTCTGCACCGGAGGCTCCGCCCCCTGCACCCGCACCCGCCCCCGCGCCGGCCCCTGCGCCCGCGCCCCTGGCCGCGCCGGCCCCCGCGCCTGCGCCCGCGGCAAAACCGGTCGCTGCAAAAACGACCCTGGCCGCCGAACCGCTGTTCGACTTCGACAGGGCCGTGATCAGGCCCGACGCCAGAAGCAGGCTGGATGATCTCGTCAGCAAGATGCGCGGGGTCACCCTCGAGGTGATCATCGCCATCGGCCACGCCGACGCCATCGGCAGCGATGCCTACAACATGAAACTGTCGCTGCGCCGCGCCGATGCCGCAAAGGCCTACCTCGTGAGCAAGTCCGTTCCGGCCAGCCGGATCTACACCGAAGGCAAGGGCAAGCGCCAGCCGATCGCCGACAACAAGACCACGGAAGGCCGGCAGAAGAACCGCCGCGTCGAGGTCGAAGCGGTGGGCACGCGCTAGCCGCCGTCGGAGATATCCCGTTCAAAAGCCCTGCCCAGGCAGGGCTTTTTTATTTTCCCGACCCGGTTTAAGCTGGATGCCAGCATGAGCGTGAACGCCGATCCCCAGGAACTCGCCAGGTTCAGCGCGCTCGCGCACCGCTGGTGGGACCCGAACAGCGAGTTCAGGGCGCTGCACGAGATCAATCCGCTGCGCCTAGCCTGGATCGACCGTATTGCTCAGCTCGAGGGAAAGACGGCGCTCGACGTCGGCTGCGGGGGCGGCATCCTTGCCGAAGCGATGGCGACGCGCGGGGCGCGGGTCAAGGGCATCGACCTTTCCGACAAGGCGCTGAAAGTGGCCCAGCTCCACCTGATGGAGACCCGGGTCGCCGTGGAGTACGAGGCCATTTCCGCCGAGGACCTGGCCGCGCGCGAAGCCGGCGCGTACGACATCGTCACCTGCATGGAGCTGCTCGAGCACGTGCCCGATCCCGCGAGCACGGTGCGCGCCTGCGCACTGCTCGCCCGCCCAGGCGGCCAGGTATTCTTCTCCACCATCAACCGCAATCCGAAGTCCTACCTGTTGGCGGTGATCGGCGCGGAATACGTGCTCAAGCTCCTTCCCCGGGGCACGCATGACTACGCGAAATTCGTCAAGCCCTCGGAGCTCGCGCGCCACTGCCGCGACGCGGGCTTGAGCGTGCGCGAGATCCTTGGCATGACCTACAACCCGTTCACCAGGACCTATGCGCTGGGCAGCGACGCCGACGTCAATTACCTCGTCCACAGCGTGCGAGAGGGCCATTGAGCCGGGTGCAGGCAGTCCTGTTCGACCTCGACGGCACGCTCGCCGACACCGCTCCCGACCTCGCCCGCGCGCTGAACCGCCTGCGCGCCGAGCAGGGACTTGCGCCGCTTCCGGCGGAGGCAGCGCGCCCGCACACTTCCAGCGGCGCGCGCGGACTGCTGAAAATCGGTTTCAACCTCTCCCCCGGCCAGGACCGGTACGACGCGCTGAAGGAGCGATTTCTCGATTTCTATGCCGAAGGCGTGTGCGTCGAGACGCGACTCTTCGAGGGCATTCCCGAGCTGCTCGCGCGGATCGAGGCGCGCGGCCTGCGCTGGGGCATCGTCACCAACAAATCAAAGCGCTTCACCGGGCCGCTGATGCGCGAGCTGAAGCTTCATGAGCGCGCCGCCTGCATCGTCTGCGGCGACACGACTGCGCGCATCAAGCCGCACCCCGATCCGCTCCTGCACGCCGCGGCGCTGCTCGCGCTTGCGCCCTCCGCCTGCCTTTATGTGGGCGACGATCTGCGCGACGTGCAGGCCGCGCGCGCCGCGGGCATGGGCGTGGCCGCCGCAGCCTGGGGCTATCTGGGCGAAGGCGGCGATCCGGATGCCTGGGGCGCGGACGCGGTGATCGCGCATCCCCTCGATGCTCTGAAATCGCTGTAGGAAAGGAGAACTCAAATGCCGGCCTACTGGGTGGCGCGCGCGAAGATCAACTCCCATCGCGCTGCATCGCGATGGGCCGGGGCCGGAACGGGGCTGGAGTGAGGCTCCCGCATCTATGGGATAATTCGTCTGCTGTACAGAAATCGGGGGCGACCTGGTTTCGACGTGGGTATCGAAGCAGAGCAGGGCATACCGAGGACCAGTCACCTCGTAAATCCATCTGGAAATTCACAAACGCCAACGACGAGCGTTTCGCTCTCGCCGCCTAATACCGGCGAGACGCTGCACTAGCCTGCTGATGGGCTAGGCTCCCGAAAGGGAGTGCAGCGCCATTCACATCAGCCGCTGTGCGCGGTTTGGTCGCTTGGCCGCGTGCATCCGTCGAAGCGACTGGCTGAGCGCCAGCCTGCCGGTCGGCGGGCGCAAGGCGAGATCCAAATGACCAGGCTAAGTATGTAGGCCTGACTGCGTAGGACTTACGGACGCGGGTTCGATTCCCGCCGCCTCCACCAGACAGCCACCCTCGCGGTGGCTGTTTGTTTGGCGTGTCATGAGATAGAGCGCCGCTTGAGTTTGGGATTCGCGGGATCGGGGAGGCAACGCGAGCGGAGAATATTGGAGTAGACTGCCTCCCATCGCACCGGGCGCCGGGATGGCCCAGGGCGGTGTTCTTTCTATTTCCTATACGAGGAGGTTCTTGTGGCGAGTGGAACAGTGAAGTGGTTCAACGCATCGAAGGGTTTTGGTTTCATTCAGGCGGACGATGGGTCAAAAGACGTGTTCGTGCATGTGTCGGCTGTAGAGAAAGCCGGCCTTGCTACCCTGAACGAAGGCCAAAAGGTCGGATACGATCTGGTCTCTGGCAAAAACGGCAAGACGTCGGCGGAGAATTTGAAGGCATTGTGACCTCCCGATCTCTCCGGGAAGGGTCGTGCAGGTGAACATCATCTGGCGGTTTTACAGCGACCTCAGCCATGCGTGGAGGTGGCAGCAAATTTCCGCGGACCGCACGGTAGTCTCGGAATCGCATGGGGCTTACAAGGACTACGAGCAGTGTCTGGCCGATGCAATAGAAAAGGGTTACGTTTTCCTGGCGCCTCAGCCCAGGTCGAACAAGGGACGCTTGCGCTAAAGTAAATCCAGCCCACACGGGAAGCGGCCAAGAGTCTTTGACGCGGCCCGCCTCGATCCACGAAGAAGCGATGCCTCCTTGATCGTCTTCGTCCGCGCGCTCGCGATCGCGTGCGCGCTGCTTCCTTGCGGCCCGTCGTGAAGACGGCGGGCATCAAGGTCGATTGATCCAGCGCCTCTCTCGCAACGCTTCGATTGGCGGACGCTAATCGATATCCACGTCGAAGCGGCGCGGTCCTTGGGGGGCGATTTCAAGATCGAAGTAGACCCGGCCGATCTCGCGTCCGTCGGTAGTTTCGATCTGCACCTTCCAATCGCCGAACTGATAATTGGACTTCACGCCGTAGCCGCGGAAGCCCTTCTCACGCCCGCCGACGATATTGATCGGAAGCGAGTCCTGCAGCATCCAGCCGCGAGGTTCGTCTTTCCAGTACCAGCGCACCAGCACCTGGTCGGCAAAACGGGTGGGCGAGAAGATGCGGAAGAACACGTAGACTTTGTCGTTGCCCTGGGCGAGGAACTTCTGGTCGCCGTTGTGCCAGAAACGCCACCACGGCCGTTCGTGACTGAGCCGATACCCCTCTTCCGTCTTCTCGACTTCATGATAGATGCCGATGAACGGGATCGACAGCGGCACCGGCGGAATCAGCCGGAAAAAATAAAAAGCGAGAAAGCCGACCAGCACGCAACCCAGGGGCAGAAGAATCTGCTTCCTGACCCGCTGAGCCAGATCGGGCGCGGAAGTCCGGATCCACCAGGCGGCGGCGAGCAGAGGCAGGCAGCCGACCCCCATCGAGAACAGAAAAACCAGCAGGCCGATCGAGCCGACGAAAACGGGTATTACATAAGCGAAGAAAGACAGAAAGCAAAGGCTGAGCAAGGCAAACTTGAACGACGGCCCCATCGACTTGAGGCGCTCGGACTCATTGGCCACCAGCAGCAACACCAGGAAGGCCAGAAAGGAGAACGACACCAGAAGCGACGAGCTCTTGAAGAAGAAAATGGTATACAGATTGAGCAGAGTTCCCAAAAAGAAGTGGACGATCGCCGTGCGAAACTCGTAATACCAGCGCTTGACGGCGGGTAGGGTCCCGAACTCGATAGGCGGCTTGCCCTGCTCGAAGAATATCTGCGTCAGGGCCACCATGATCACGGCAAGGTAGACCACCTGCTGGCCGATCGTGAACCAGGAGTCGATGCGGTCCGCCATCAGGATATCGAAGACAAACCCGCCGACGAAAGAACCGATCGCGATCTTGCGCTCGTTCTTTTCGTAGTAGAACTTGAGCCGGTCTATCCTTCCCGGCGGCGCGGGGATCGCTTGTGTCATTGGGTCATCTTCGCCTATCAATGGTGCCGCAACGGGCGTTGCGGC
This sequence comes from Gammaproteobacteria bacterium, assembly GCA_041493345.1. GTDB lineage: Bacteria > Pseudomonadota > Gammaproteobacteria > Burkholderiales > SG8-39 > VBDM01. The sequence continues at coordinate 5,550 of JBGPYQ010000197.1, forward strand.
AAATAATGCCCTCGCCAGGCAAAGCAGGTCAAGCGCATGGACACGGCGCACCCGGAGATTTCTACCCGGCGGCGGCCAGCCGGGCGAATCGCCGCTTCATCGCGTTGAGCTGCGCGAGATAGCTCCTCACGTCTTGCTCGCCGCACCGCTGTCCGGCAATCAGCCTGAAGCCGCGTCGCGCGTAAGCCTCGCCCGTTCCGCCTCCACACAAGTGAATGACGGCGGCCAGATCCTGCTTCTGCTGGAGCGTGGCAGCGGCGAGCCGCCGGCGTCCCATTGTGCCCGCGACGCTGCGATCCAGGAAGGCGGCGGTCAGCTCGACGGCGTGGCTCGGCACGACGCGACTGTAGAGACTGTTGAACCAGCACGATTGCAAGTCGTACCAGGGCCCGTCTTCGACCAGAACGTGGTTGCGGATGCAGTAGCGCTTCGCATCCCGGAACGCCGCGTCGGTGATCTGGTACATGCCGACCGCGCTCGACGCGGGCTGGTACAGCTCGAAGGGATTCCACGTCAGACGCCACCGCCAGAGCGTCCGGGCCACCGGATTACCCCCGCCTTCGACCTGGGCCAGCGCGGCCAGCAGCTCGGGCGTGATGAGGGCGGTGGAATGCTCGCGGAAGAGCGGCCCGTACTGCCGCCAGGTCTCGGAGGGCGTCTTTGCGAGCGCGCCGCTCACCGGAAGGAATACCTCGGAAGGCTTGCGGACCACCTGGACCACCCCGTTCACCGCCGACAAAACCGCGAGGATGACGAACGCACCCACGAGGAGCCGAATCCACAGCGGCGCGGCCCACATTGTCCGCAGTGCGCTCCGTCCGAACATTGAGAGTCGCCGGACCGACGCGGGCCAGGCATTACGCGCGCGCGTCCTTCGGGAATTGTCTCGGACGGGAAGCGGATATGACATGAAGGCGTCCCTTTTACCGCGCACCGACGCGTGCGCGATCAATAAAAACGCCCCGGAGACCAGAGATCCCCGGGGCGTCCGCACTGGCACGCCGGCCTAGCGGCTGACGATCATCCTGGAACTGAGGGTTGATCCGCTGTGCAAGCCATGTCGACCGATGGTGCCTATATGGTTTCTCACTGGATCACCTCCTTTCGAAGTTGGGAGGCCGTACTTTATCACGCGGCTTTATCACGCGGGTGGAACGAGCCGCCAGTGCGCTCCGGGCCGATCGCGGCAGGCGCCGTAGCGGAACGGCATCGCGTCGCGCCCCGGCGTGCCAAACCGCAGGTCGACGAACCACACGCACGTCGAGCCCTCGCTCACGCC
>JBGPYQ010000072.1:0-14415 GCA_041493345.1 Gammaproteobacteria bacterium
CATGCACGCTGCGCCGAGGCGGGAGTTCTACGCCAAGATGGACGCCGCCAACGTCGACCTCAAGGCCTTTACCGACGAGTTTTACTTCATGCTCACCGGTGCACGCCTGAAGCCCGTGCTCGACACCCTGGTCTACCTGAAGCGCGAGACCGACGTCTGGCTCGAAATCACCACGCTTCTCATCCCCGGCAGGAACGACAGCGACGAAGAGATCGACGCCGAATGCCGCTGGATAGCGAAGGAACTTGGGCCTGATGTGCCGCTGCACTTCACCGCCTTTCATCCGGACTGGAAGATGACCGATGTGCCGCCGACGCCGCCCGCGACGCTCACCCGGGCGCGCAATATCGCGCTCCGGCACGGCCTGCACTATGTGTATACAGGCAACGTGCACGACATCGAAGGCGGCAGCACCTACTGCCCGCAGTGCGGCAACGCCGTGATCGCCCGCGACTGGTACCGCATTCTCGACTTCCGCATTGATTGCGATGAAATGAGCGACTCCGGCAGGTGCAAGTCATGCGGTGGCGCCATTGCCGGTCGCTTCGCGAAGTTCACGGAGGCGTTCGGACCGAGGCGGATTCCGGTGCGGATCGCCGCATCGCATTAGGATTTCGCGGCTCTTCCGCCGCGAGTATTCTTCTAACCTCTTGATTTGTATAAGGGGTTGCTTTTTTCCGACTACTGTATAAAAATACAGGTCAACCCGCTCGAACTATCGCGCGTTGAGCAGCCAGTCGTTCCCGGCAACTGAATTGGGGGATCAGCATGGGGATAGGTCCCCTTGTTCCGATGGCGCCGCTCCAGCGCGCGAAGTTGAAGCGGCGCCCGGTCCGCTTGAACACTTATTTGAGGGATAATCAAATGATCAACGAAGGAAAAATCATGGAAGAAGGCAAACTCAAGGCCCTGCAGGCCGCCCTCGCGCAAATCGAAAAGCAGTTCGGCAAGGGTTCCATCATGCGCATGGACTCGGCGGCCTTGCAGGACATACAGGTGGTCTCGACCGGCTCGCTTGGCCTGGACATCGCGCTGGGCGTGGGAGGCTTGCCGCGCGGCCGCGTAGTCGAGATCTACGGGCCGGAGTCCTCGGGCAAGACCACGCTGACCCTCTCGGTGATCGCCCAGGTGCAGAAGACGGGCGGAACCGCAGCCTTCATCGACGCCGAGAACGCGCTCGATCCCCAGTACGCCGCAAAGCTCGGAGTCAACATTCAGGAATTGCTGATCTCCCAGCCCGATACCGGCGAGCAGGCGCTCGAAATCGCCGACATGCTGGTGCGCTCCGGGTCGGTGGACGTGATCGTGATCGACTCGGTCGCGGCGCTCACTCCGAAGGCGGAGATCGAGGGCGAGATGGGCGAGCCGCAGATGGGGCTGCAGGCCCGGCTCATGAGTCAGGCACTCAGAAAGCTCACCGCCAACATCAAGCGCACCAACACGCTCGTCATCTTCATCAACCAGATCCGCATGAAAATCGGCGTCATGTTCGGCAATCCCGAGACCACCACCGGGGGCAATGCGCTCAAGTTCTACGCCTCGGCGCGCCTGGACATCCGGCGCATCGGCAGCATCAAACGCGGCGACGAGGTGATCGGCTCCGAGACCCGCGTCAAGGTGGTGAAGAACAAGGTCGCGCCGCCGTTCCGCCAGGCCGAATTCGACATCCTTTACGGCGAGGGCGTCTCGCGCGAAGGCGAGATCCTCGAGCTGGGAGTCAATTGCGGGGTGCTCGAAAAATCGGGCGCCTGGTACAACTACAAGAAGGACCGCATCGGCCAGGGCAAGGACAATGCGCGCGACTTCCTCAAGGAAAACCCGGAGCTTGCCGATGAAATCGAGGCCAGGATCCGCGAGAAGCTCGGCGTCAAGAGCCCACAGATCGCGGCGCCCGTCACCGCCGAAGTGTAAGAGGTAGATGCGGCGCGAGCCGACGCTGCGCGGGCGCGCCCTGCGGCTGCTTGCGCGGCGGGAGCACAGCCGTGCCGAGCTTGCGCGCAAGCTCAAGGCGCATGCCCGGCCTGAAGACGGCCTCGAAGCGCTGCTCGACGATCTGTCGCGGCGCAAGCTCCTGTCCGACGAGCGCTACGCCGAAGTCCGCGCGCATGCGCTCTCGCGCAAGTTCGGCGCTGCACGGATCGCGCACGAACTGCGCTCGAAGGGCGTCAGCGAGGAACTGGCGGCCGCGGCGCTGAAATCGGCGAGCGTCACCGACGTCGCGCGCGCGCGCGCGGTCTGGCGGAGAAAGTTCCGCGTTGCTCCAGGAACTCCGGAAGAACGGGCCAGGCAGGTGCGCTTCCTTCAGTCACGCGGCTTTTCCTTTGACGTGATTCGCGCCGTGATCGGTGGCGCCGACGACGATTGAAACCGGTTTTGCCGGGATTCACACGCGAACCGTGATCGCAGCACAGGCAAGCCGCATTGCTGCGACAATACTCAGGCGTACCCGAGCGGCCGGGAGGGAATGCATCGGGTTTGGCCGACGCCGCCCGGGGACCGCGCACTTGCCGGACCATCCTGGCAGAACACGTCTATATGAGCGATAAGAGCAACGGCTGGCTCGACGAGATGCGCTCGGCGCATCTTTACCGAGTGATTTCCGAAGTCGAACGCGGCTCGCCCCGCTCGGCCCTGTTTCGCGATCTTGCACGCGAGGCCGAGGGCCAGGCGGCGATCTGGGCGAAAAAGGCCGGGCTTGCCTCGGTCCCCGAATTCAAGCCGGACTTGCGTACCCGGATCGTCGCGCGTCTCGTCAGGCAATACGGACCGCGCGCCATGCGGGGCGTCCTGCCCGCGATGAAAGTGCGCGGCCTGTCGGTCTACAGCCACGCGGCGCCGGGCCATCCGGCGCCGGTATTGCGGGAGGACATCGGATCGCGCCATCGCGGATTCGGCTCGGGCGGAAACCTGCGGGCTGCCGTGTTCGGCATCAATGACGGCCTGGTATCGAACCTCTCGCTCATCCTCGGCGTCGCGGGCGCTTCCTCGAACAGCGGCATCATCCTGCTGTCCGGCGTCGCCGGTCTGCTCGCCGGTGCCTTTTCAATGGCGGCGGGGGAATATGTCTCGGTGCGCTCGCAACGGGAGATGTACGAGCACCAGATCGGACTGGAGCGCGCCGAACTGGCGGAATACCCGGCTGAAGAAGCGGATGAACTGGCGCTGATTTACGCCGCGCGCGGCATGGCGAAGGACGAGGCGCACGCCCTCGCGCAGCGCACCATCGCCGATCCGGAACGCGCGCTTGACACCCTTGCGCGCGAGGAGCTCGGCCTCAATCCGGAGGAACTCGGCTCGCCCTGGGGCGCGGCGCTGTCTTCGTTTTTCGCGTTTGCCCTGGGTGCGCTCGTGCCGCTGGCGCCGTTTCTCGTGTCCCGCGGCAGCGCAGCGCTCGCCGCCGCCATCGCCATGACTGCGGTCGCGCTCTTCTGCGCCGGCGGCGTCATCAGCCTGTTTACAGGGCGAAGTGCCTGGCGCGACGGTCTGCGCATGCTCGTGATCGGGGGCGGCGCGGGGGCGGTCACTTATTTCGCCGGCAAGCTGCTTGGCGTAAGCCTGGCTTGATCCGACGGCCCATGGGCATGGACGCCGGACTCGTCGTTCACAGCCTGATCGGGTTTTTCGTCTTGTATGGGATAGCCTGGGCGCTGTCGGAAGACCGGCGCCATATTTCGTGGCGGCCGGTGATCGCCGGCATGCTCCTCACGCTGGGCCTGGGCGCGATGCTGCTCACGCTGCCGATCTTCAAGAATCTGTTTTTCGCCCTCAATGAGGCGATGGGTGCTCTCGAGAAGGCAACGCAGACGGGCACTTCCTTCGTGTTCGGCTTCTTGGGCGGCGCGACTCTGCCGTATGAGGAATCCCATGCCGGGGCCAGCTTCGTGCTCGCCTTCCGTGCGCTGCCGCTGGTCCTGGTCGTCAGCGCGCTATCCGCGTTGCTCTTCCACTGGCGCGTTCTGCCCTGGATCGTAAGGGCGTTCTCGCTCCTGCTGCAGAAGACCATGGGCGTGGGCGGCGCGATCGGGCTGTCCTCCGCGGCAAACGTGTTCGTGGGAATGGTGGAGGCGCCGCTCCTGGTGAAGCCCTACATCCGACACATGAATCGCAGCGAGCTTTTCGTCCTCATGACCTGCGGCATGGCGACCATCGCCGGCACCGTCATGGCGCTGTATGCAAGCATCCTGTCCAAAGTCATTCCCGATGCAATCGGACACATCCTGATCGCGTCCGTCATCAGTACGCCGGCGGCCATCGCGATCGCCGTGCTCATGGTTCCGTCCCGCGCGCCCGCGACCGATGGCGGCATCGAACTTTCGCAGAATGCTTCGAGCAGCATGGACGCCATCACGCGAGGAACGGTGGACGGGGTCATTCTCCTCGTCAACATCGTTGCCATGCTGATCGTGCTGGTGGCGCTGGTGAGCCTCGCGAATCAGATCATCGGTCTCCTGCCCGGTGTCGCCGGCGCGCCGCTCAGCCTGCAGCGCCTGCTCGGCTGGCTGATGGCGCCGCTCGTCTGGATCATGGGCATTCCATGGTCCGAGGCGCTGACCGCGGGGGCGCTGATGGGAACCAAGACAGCATTGAACGAGCTGATCGCCTATGTCGATCTGTCGAAGCTGCCTGAGGGCGCGCTCAGCCCGCGCAGCCGTCTGATGATGATTTATGCGCTTTGCGGCTTCGCTAATTTCGGCAGCCTCGGGATCATGATCGGCGGTCTCGCGACCATGGCGCCCGAGCGGCGCGAGGAGATCGTGTCGCTCGGCGGAAAGACCATCGTTTCGGGAACGCTCGCCACCTGCATCGCCGGCTCGGTCGTCGGAATGCTCTACTAGCCGGTCGTTGCGCAAAGCGCGGATTCGGGCGAAAATCCCGGCTCTTCAACGAGTTGTCAGCAGACGGCGACCGCGGTCGCCGTTTTCGTCCATGAAATCGGCCGAGATCCGAAGCAGATTCTTGAAGTTCTTCGAGGAACGGGGCCACGCTGTGGTCGCCTCGAGTCCGCTCGTGCCGGCGAACGACCCGACGCTGCTGTTCACCAATTCCGGGATGGTGCAGTTCAAGGACGTGTTCCTCGGCAGGGAGGCGCGTTCCTACAAGCGCGCGACCAGCTCCCAGCGCAGCCTGCGCGCGGGCGGCAAGCATAACGACCTCGAGAACGTGGGCTACACCGCTCGCCATCACACGTTCTTCGAGATGCTGGGGAATTTCTCCTTCGGTGACTATTTCAAGCGTGACGCGATCCGCTACGCCTGGGACCTGCTGACCAAGGACTACAAGCTGCCGCCGGAAAAACTCTGGGTCACGGTGTATCAGACCGACAACGATGCTTACGACATCTGGACAAAAGAGATCGGCGTTCGCGCGGACCGCGTGATCCGCGTTGGCGACAAGCCGGGGGGCGGGTCCGACAATTTCTGGCAGATGGCCGACACCGGCCCCTGCGGCCCTTGCAGCGAAATCTTCTACGATCACGGCCCCGGCATCGAGGGCGGCCCGCCCGGGTCGGCCGAAGCGGAGGGCGACCGCTACGTCGAGATCTGGAATCTCGTGTTCATGCAGTTCAATCGCGACGAATCGGGGACGCTGAATCCGCTGCCCAAGCCTTCGGTCGATACCGGCATGGGGCTGGAACGCATTGCCGCGGTGCTGCAAGGGGTGCATTCCAACTACGAGATCGACCTGTTCCAGGACCTGATCCGGGCGGCTGCGCGCGAAACGAGGTCGAAGGATCTTGCAAACAATTCGCTCAAGGTGATCGCCGACCACATCCGCGCCTGCGCGTTCCTGATCGTGGACGGCGTCATTCCCGGCAACGAGGGCAGGGGCTACGTGCTGCGTCGGATCATCCGCCGCGCCATCCGCCACGGCTACAAGCTGGGACAGAACCAGCCGTTCTTCCATCGCATCGTCGAAGAGCTGTCGCGCGTCATGGGCGATGCTTATCCCGAGTTGAGAAAGGCGAAGGATCGGGTGACCCAGGTTCTGAATGCGGAAGAGGAGCGCTTCGCCGAGACGCTGGAGAACGGCATGAAGATGCTCGAGGGGGCGCTGCACCGCGAGGACCGCATGCTCGACGGCGAGACCGTGTTCCAGCTCTACGACACCTTCGGTTTCCCGGTCGATCTGACGGCCGACATCGCGCGCGAGCGCGGCGTCATGATCGACCACGCCGGTTTCGAGGCGGCGATGGAGCGCCAGCGCGAGCGCGCCCGCGCGGCTTCCAAGTTCGGTATGAAGGGCGCGGTGGAATACAGGGGTGATAAAACCGAGTTCCTCGGTTATGACAACCTGCGCAACGAAGGCCGGGTGGTTGCGCTCTACCGAGACGGTACTTCAGTTGAGCAGATGAATGAATCGGAGCGCGGCGTCGTGGTACTCGATCGGACGCCGTTCTATGCCGAATCGGGCGGGCAAGTCGGCGATCAGGGAACGCTTTGGGTCAAGGGATCCGGCAAACCGTCATTTGCCGTCGAGGATACGCAGAAAGTCCAAGCGGACGTGTTCGGCCACAGCGGTCAAGTACGGAACGGCAGCATTCGTGTCGGCGACTTCGTCGATGCTCGAGTCGATGAAGGACTTCGGCAACGCGCCGCATGGAACCACTCCGCGACCCATCTGATGCACGCGGCGTTGCGAAACGTACTTGGCCAGCATGTGCAGCAGAAGGGATCGCTCGTCGACCCCCAGCGCACGCGTTTCGACTTCTCCCACGACGAGCCGGTGACCGAAGCGCAGATCCGCCAGATCGAGGAGCTCGTCAACCGCGAAATCCGGAAGAACGCCGAGGTCTCGGCGCGCATCATGAAGTACGACGACGCGATCAAGGCCGGCGCGCTGGCGTTCTTCGGCGATAAATACGGCGACGAGGTGCGCGTGATCGGCATGGGGGAATTCTCCACCGAGCTGTGTGGCGGCACGCATGTGAGGCGCACCGGGGACATCGGCTTCTTCAAGATCGTTTCCCAGTCCGGCGTGGCCGCGGGTATCCGCCGGGTCGAGGCGGTCACCGCGGACGGCGCGCTCTCCTGGGTGCAGGAACAGGAAGCCAAGCTTGCCGGTGCTGCGCTCGCGCTCAAGGCGCAGCCGCAGGAGTTGGAGCAGAGGATCGAGCAAGTGCTTGCTAACGTGAAAGGGCTCGAAAAGGAGCTGGCGCGGCTGAAATCGAAGCTGGCGGCGTCGCAAGGCGAAGACCTTGCCGCGCAGGCGGTGGAGGTAAAAGGCAAGGATGGGACAAAAGTGCGGGTGCTCGCCGCGTCGCTGGACGGTGCCGACGCGAAGACCCTGCGCGAGACGCTCGACAAGCTGAAGGACAGGCTGAAATCGGCGGCCATCGTGCTCGGCTCGACTGAAGGCGGCAGGGTGAGCCTGATCGCCGGGGTCACCGCGGACCTGACCGCAAGGCTCAAGGCCGGCGAGCTTGTCAATTATGTTGCACAGCAGGTGGGAGGCAAGGGGGGCGGGCGCCCCGACATGGCTCAGGCGGGCGGCACCGACGCGGCCAAGTTGCCGCAGGCGCTGGAATCCGTAAAGTCCTGGGTAACGGAGCGTATGTAAAAAGCAATCAGGCGACTGTTCTTCTCGCCGCTCGCGCTGTCCCAAGCTGAAATATGCGGCTCGCTACCGGTGTGTACACCGGTGCGGCGGTTCTCCGCCCATAGGCATTGCGCCGTCGAACGTAAGAGGGTCCGCGGCGAGCCGCTAAGGGCGTCTTCGGGTAAAATTCCAAATATTCAGCTTCTTAGGACCGCTGGGCGAAGCGGGGCGACGGCCATGCATTACAAGGTTGACGACGTCAGAATCCGGGAGATCAAGGAACTCGCCCCGCCTTCGCGTCTTCTGCAAGAGTTTCCCTGCAGCGAAAAAACCGAGACGCTGACGTATCAAACGCGCCAGGCGATTCACCGCATCCTGCACGGCTCGGATGACCGTCTGCTGGTCGTCATCGGTCCGTGCTCCATGCACGAGCGCAAAGCCGGAATGGAGTATGCGCGGCGCCTGGCCGGGATCAGAAATGAGCTCGAACAGGACCTCGTCATCGTGATGCGTGTTTATTTCGAAAAGCCGCGCACCACGGTGGGTTGGAAAGGACTGGTCAACGATCCCGACCTGGACGGCAGCTTTCAGATCAACAAGGGATTGCGCCTGGCGCGCCAGCTTCTCATGGAGATCAACGACATCGGCCTGCCCGCCGGTACCGAATTTCTCGACATGATCTCGCCCCAGTACTACGCGGACCTGGTGAGCTGGGGCGCGATCGGTGCGCGCACGACCGAGTCACAGGTGCACCGCGAGCTTGCGTCGGGACTTTCCTGCCCGGTCGGATTCAAGAACGGAACCGACGGCAACGTGCGTATCGCGGTGGACGCGCTGAAGGCGGCGCGCACGCCGCACCATTTCCTCTCGGTCACCAAGGACGGGCACTCGGCGATCGTCTCCACCAACGGCAATGAGGACTGCCACATCATCCTGCGCGGCGGCAAGCATCCCAACTACGACGCCGCAAGCGTCGATTCTGCCGCGAAAGAGCTGGCTGCCGCAGGACTCGAGCAGCGCCTGATGATCGACTGCAGCCACGCCAACAGCCAGAAGATGTACCGGCGCCAGATCGATGTCGCGCGCGAAATCGCTCGCCAGGTCGCCACCGGCGAAGACCGGATCATCGGCGTCATGGTCGAATCGCATCTCAAGGACGGGCGTCAGGACCTCGTTCCGGGAAAGGAGCTGGTGTATGGTCAGAGCATCACGGACGCCTGCATAGCCTGGGAGGACAGCGTGCCCCTGCTCCAGAATCTCGCCGAGGCGGTAAGCAAACGCCGGCTGGTGCGCTCTGAAGAGTAGCGGCGAGCGGGGCACCGCCGGCCGCGAAAACCTGTTGCTTTCCACCTCTTGCCTCTGGGGCATCGCGGTCTCCCGGCGGCGTATAATCGGCTCGCCTTTTTTTCCGCGCAAAAATGACGTCCAACAACCTGCGCAACGTGCTGCTTGCCGCCGCTGCGCTGACCCTCGCGTTCAAGCTCTGGCTTTCGGCGGTCTTCCCCATCACCGGCGACGAAGCCTACTTCGTCTATTGGGGCGCGATTCCGGATTACGGCTACTACGATCATCCGCCGATGGTCGGGTGGATACTCTACGCGCTGCTCAAGCTGTCGCACGCCGAATGGGTGCTGCGTCTTCCGGTGACGCTTCTCCCCGCGGCTATTGCGGCGGGAATCTATGGGGTGCTGCGCGGCGTCGACGAAACGAAGGCGAAGCTCGCGGCACTGGCTTTTCTGCTTGCGCCCATCAATGTCTGGAACGTGTTCATCACCACCGATGTGCCGCTCGTCTTCTTCTGTTTTGTATCGGCGCTCGCATTCCGGCGTGGAGTCGTGCGGCGCTCGCCGGGCTGGCACGCGCTTGCCGGCGCTTTCCTGGGACTGGCATTCCTGTCCAAATACTTCGCGGTGCTCCTGGGACTCGCATTTCTCGTCCATGTCGCCGTCTCGCCGCGAGGAGAGCGGGACTGGCGCGGGCTTGCGCTCGTCGTCATCTGCTCGCTTCCTTTCGTCGCCATCAACGTCTGGTGGAACTACGAGCACTGCTGGGCGAATCTGATGTTCAATCTCTACAACCGGCATGGCGATTCCGGCTGGTCCTGGAAGACGCCCCTTCTGTACGCCGCGGCGTTGCTGTATGCGCTGAGTCCTGTTGCGCTCTGGCAGCTCGCCAGGCAGCGGCAGGGGATTGCTGCGGCGCTTGCGGACCCGGCAACGCGCCTGTTTGTCGTCCTGTCTGCGGTCCCGCTGGCCTTTTTTGCGATCCTGTCGGCCGTGAAGCTGATCGGCCTGCACTGGCTGCTGGCATTTGCGCCGTTTTTTTTCATCGCGGCGGGATTCATGCTTTCCCGGGGGCAGCTTTGGCGCTCCGTTCTCTACCTCGGCGCACTCAGCGCCCTGCACATCGCCGCCATCGCGGCCGGAGCCATGCTGCCGCTTGAGGCCTGGAAGGGCAGCCGGCTTTATGACGGAATCGTCTATCACGTGCGCATGAACGACATCCTGCGGGAACTGAAGCCCTTCGAAGGGAAATTCGAGTTTGCTGCGGATGGTTATTCGCCGGCAGTAGTCGCGTCTTTCCATTCCAACCGCTACTTCCTGGTATTCGGCAAAGCCTCTTCGCACGGGAGGCACGATGACATCCTCACCGATTTCCGCCCGCTCGACGGAAAGGACATCCTGGTGCTGCGCAAGAATCCGCCCGAGGATTCCGAATACCGGCCTTACTTCCAGTCCGTCGAGTATCGCACGATGACGCTTTCCGGAGCCACATTCCACGTCGTTCTTGGCCGAGGATTCAATTTCGCGGCTTACCGGGAGGGCGTGCTGAAACCCGTGCGCGAGCGCTACTACGCCATTCCCCGGTATTTGCCCCAGGGCCGCTGCTATTTCTGCGAGCGGTACTTTGGCCAAGCGACCTGCCCGGCCAGGGAATGATCTCATGTTGAAAGCGGTCATCCGCCTGATGCGTCCGCATCAGTGGGTCAAGAACGGCTTCGTGTTCGTGGGCGTGTTTTTCGGACAGCACGGGTCGGGGCTGGGCTGGGGCGTGATGCTGCTGTTTGCGGGGTTCTGCCTGGTGTCGAGCGCGGTCTATGTCATGAATGACATCGCAGACCGAGAAGCGGATCGCGTTCATCCGGAAAAGCGCACCCGTCCGATCGCGCGGGGCGAGATCGGCGTGCGCTCGGCGGCCGCGCTCGTCGCCGCGCTTGGGCTGACGGGTCTGGCGCTATCGGCACTTGTTTCGCTGCCCGCATTCCTGATCGCGGCAGCCTATTTCGGGTTGAATGCCTTGTACAGCGCGGGACTGAAGCACATCGCGATCCTTGACGTGTTCATGATTGCCGGCGGGTTCATGCTTCGAATTCTGGCCGGCACCGTCGGCATGGATATCGCGCCTTCGAAGTGGCTGCTGCTGTGCGGGCTGATGCTCACGCTGTTCCTGGGTTTCTGCAAGAGGCGGGCCGAGATGGCAGACGCGACGGAACCCGGGTTCGCCGGCAATTCGGCCAATCACCGCGCCGCCCTGGACGGATACAGCGTTGCGCTCCTGGATCGCCTGATCGCCGTGAGCGTTGCCGGCTCGGCGATCGGCTACGCACTCTACACGGTGGACGCGGAGACGATCCTGGTACACGGGACCGACAAGCTGGTATTGACGCTCCCGTTCGTGCTTTACGGGCTGTTTCGATATCTGAAAGTTGTTTATTCCAGGGGCGGCGGCGGAGATCCGGCGTGGGATTTGCTGCACGATCCGCATCTCATTGCCGCGACCGCGGGCTGGCTCGGGTCGACATGGTGGATCCTGGCGAATTGATTTCAGCTTGCGGCGGGATTTGTGATTGAATCGGCGATTGGGCATACTTTCACCCGGCGCCGGGGCGAGGGGTGAGGCCATGAACGGCCTGGGATGCGCGGCGGCTCACGTGTGACGAGTCCGAACATGGCGAATACCGCGGCACAACCCCGGCTTGCGCACCTGGAGTCGCTCGGCGACGCGACCCGGTTCGCCGGCAGGATTCACGGACTGATACCGCCCTCGCCGCTGTTCCAGACGTTCAGTCTGGAGGAAATCCGGCTGATGAGCCATTGCATGCAGGTCTATCGGGCCGGGCCGGGTGTCGAGATCATTCGCGAAGGCGAGCCGGGCGATTTCATGATCCTGCTGATCGATGGCGGGATCGAGGTGTTCAAGCAGGATCCCCGGAATGCGCCGCGGCTGATTGCGCTGATCGGTCCGGGCCAGGCGGTCGGCGAGATGTCGATGTTCGACGGCGAGCCGCGCTTTGCCAGTTGCGCCGCCGCCGACACCTGCCTGTTCGCCGTGCTGTCGCGGGAAAATCTGGCCCGCATCATTCTGGAGCAGCCGGTCCTGGGGGCGAAAATCCTCATGGAACTGGTGCTTATGCTCTCGCAGCGGCTGCGTGTGACCAGCGCGAAACTCGTCAGTTACATGGGCAGGGAAATTAATTAATTGATTGCAAGGCGAAACCGGCCGCATAACCTGTGGCAGAATATGCGTCCGGAGAGGCGGGGGGTCCGATGAAAATTACGAACGGCAAGGATTTCTGGGCCGGCGCGATGTTCATCGCGTTCGGGCTGGCCTTCATGTTTGTGGCCCGGAACTACGCGATGGGGACTTCGGTTCGCATGGGTCCCGCGTATTTTCCGATGGTGCTTGGGGGCATGCTCGCGATCCTCGGCGCGGTCATATTCTTCCGGGGATTCGTCTCGAAGATTACCCATCCGCTGGTCGTGTTTCCGTTTCGCCTGTGGTTTTTCGTCGGCGGCGCGATCCTGGGGGTGATCGCCTTCTACACCCAGGTGCCGCGCGACGCGGGAGCGGCGGCGCAGATTGCCCACGAGCTGCTCGCGGGGGCTGCGATCGGGCTCATGTTCGCGGCGTTCGGGCCGCGGTCGCTGTGGGTGATCCTCTTCTCGGTGGTGGTGTTCGGCTACCTGCTCAAGCCGCTCGGGCTGGTGGTCGCGACAGGTTTTCTCATATTTGGCAGCGCCCTGGGCGGCCATGAGTTCAAGATCCGAGAAGTCACCATTCTGTTCGTCTCTCTGGCAATCTTCTCGTACGTCGCGTTCATCCGCGGGCTGCAGCTGCCGATGAATATCTGGCCGAGCTTCCTGGAGTAGCCGACATGGACGCATTGATCACCAATCTTGGCATCGGCTTCGGCGTCGCGCTGTCGTTCCAGAACCTGTGGTTCTGCCTGATCGGCGTGCTGCTGGGTACGCTGATCGGGGTCTTGCCCGGCATCGGCCCGGTGGCGACCATCGCCATGCTGCTGCCGGTCACTTTTACGCTTAATCCTACCTCTGCGCTGATCATGCTCGCCGGGATCTACTACGGTGCACAGTACGGCGGCTCGACCACTTCGATACTGATCAACCTGCCGGGCGAATCCTCGTCGGTCGTGACCTGCCTGGACGGCTACCAGATGGCGCGCCAGGGCAGGGCGGGTGCCGCGCTCGGCATCGCGGCGATCGGCTCGTTTTTCGCCGGCTGCGTGTCCACCGTGATCATCGCGCTGTTCGCTCCGCCGCTCGCGGAAGTCGCGCTGAAATTCGGTCCCGCCGAGTATTTTTCGTTGATGGTGCTGGGCCTGATCGCGGCGACGGTGCTCGCGCATGGCTCGCTCATCAAGGCGATCGCCATGGTGATACTTGGCCTGCTGCTTGGCCTGGTCGGCACCGACGTCAACTCCGGCGTGGCGCGCTTCAGCTTCGGCGTCTCGGAACTCTCCGACGGCATAGGATTCGTTTCGGTGGCGATGGGCGTGTTCGGCTTCGCCGAGATCATCAACAATCTCGAGCAGAAGGGAGAACGCGAGGTCTTCGTCAAGAAGGTGTCCGGACTGCTGCCAAACTTCAAGGACCTCAAGGATTCCGCTCCCTCGATCCTGCGCGGCACCGCGCTCGGCTCCGCCCTCGGGATTCTCCCGGGTGGTGGGGCGCTGCTCGCCTCGTTTGCCGCCTATACGCTGGAGAAGAAAGTCTCCAGCAACTCGGCCAACTTCGGCAAGGGCGCGATCCAGGGCGTGGCCGCCCCCGAGTCGGCGAACAACGCCGGCGCGCAAACATCCTTCATTCCGCTGCTCACGCTCGGCATTCCGTCGAACCCGGTCATGGCGCTCATGATCGGGGCGATGATGATCCAGGGGATCGCGCCCGGTCCGCAGGTGATGACCGAGCGGCCGCAGCTTTTCTGGGGAATGATCGCCTCGATGTGGGTCGGGAACCTGATGCTCGTGATTCTCAACCTGCCCTTGATCGGCATGTGGATCAAGCTGCTCACCGTGCCCTACCGGATACTCTACCCGGCGATCCTGTTGTTCTGCTGCATCGGCGTGTACAGCCTGTCGAACAGTCCCTTCGACGTGATGCAGACAGCCGTGTTCGGCGTGGTCGGCTACATCTGGGTGAAACTGGAGTGCGAGCCTGCCCCGCTCATCCTGGGATTCATCCTGGGGCCGCTCATGGAAGAGAACCTGCGCAGGGCGATGCTGCTGTCGCGCGGCGACGCGACGGTGTTCTTCCAGCGCCCGATCAGCCTCACCATGCTTCTTATCGCGGCCTTTCTGCTGCTGATCGTCGTGGCGCCGGCCGTGCGCAAGAAGCGCGAGGAAGCTTTCGTCGAGGCCTAGAGCGCCCCTTCAGCGGTTTTTGCCCTGCTGCCACAGCACGTCTGTGCGGCCGCTTTCGCGGTTCAGGACGCGGCCGATCACGAACAGCAGGTCGGAGAGCCGGTTCAGGTAGATCCGCGCGACCGCGCCTGTTTTCTCCGAGCGCTCAAGGGCCACGAGCGAGCGCTCCGCGCGCCGGCACACGGTGCGCGCAAGATGCGCGAGGCCCGCGGCGCGCG
>JBGPYQ010000041.1:0-19292 GCA_041493345.1 Gammaproteobacteria bacterium
AGCTTATGGCCGTTTTCATTCAAATGCCCCGTACCAAGCCGAGTGTTCTTGAAACCATGCAAATACACCTGATTCTTTTCGGCGTATGACTGGAATGATCGGCCCAACGTCATCGCGTCGATCCTTTCTGTTTGTGCGAGCTCACGAATTCTCAATTCTGGGTACCAGAGATCGTCAACATGAAGAGTGCGCATAAACCGGTTACGCACCTCAGGGTTCGGATAGACCTGGATTCCGATTGGAATTGAGAGGACTAGAAAACGTCCACCACCGGCGACAACCTCGTCACGAGTCGCTACGATCAACCGTTCGGTAATCTGCCAAGCTTCCTTCCAGGCCTTGGCTGTTGGCGCAAGAAATACGCTACCGTCAAGCCCGGGCTCGATATTGGTGTCACGCGTGGCACCCGCCTGGCCGCCTTCCCATTGCTCGAACACGGATTTCAGCTTTCGTATCAGCTGGAAGGTGCGCAAATCAAAAAGAATCTTTCTCTTGTCAAAGTTTGATTTTAAGGACAGGTACTCGCGATTGCTCAGAAAACTATTGTCCAAGACCAGGTTTCCGTCCTGAATGTTGAAAAACGGCCGAAGCTTGAATGGCTCCAGCTCCTTTGAATTATTTCGCACATCATTGCCTGCGTAAAAGGCAAGCACAGTCACATCTGGTGAGTAGGCAGTGACTCGATGCCGAAATGTCAGCAACTCCTGCGCAGTTCCATAGCCGGAAACACCAAAATTCATGATCTCGACATCGCGATTCCCAAAGGCTTTGCAGCTCTTGAGCTGCCGTTCGAGAACAGACCAGAAGGTGCTTTCCAGGGGCACCTGCAATGCTTCAGTGATTGAGTCACCCAAGATCGCTATTCTGAAGGTATTCGGCGGCTTCGTTCTGCTGTGCTCGCGGTCTCGCAGGCCATCGCGATTTATTGTAACGAACGCCTCACCTTCTGCACGCTGCCAACCCTCTGCTCCAGCGAAAAGCTTGCTCCCGGTGACATCGTCATAGGTGTACAGCACGGGCGCGCTAAAGCCGATAACTCGCAAAACGATTTCTGCCAGCAGCAACGCGACAACAAGGCTCCCGGTCAATACTGCGCCATTGATCAACCAGCTTCTTGTCCGTTTGTGGGTCGGTGTAGTCACAAGGGCACCTCTATGATCGGCGCCCATCGGCGGCTTGATTCACGGGTTGGGTTTTGGTTGAGATCTATCGGCGATCATCTGCGGCTCGAGTCTGGGTTTAACGTTCGGCTGTCGGTTCGGGCGCCCCCTTTGCGGGGCTGGCTGTGGGTCCGCCGGTTATTCGGGCGGTGGCGCCGCCGCCGGTTTCCTAGCGGGTCCCGGGGCGGTCTTCCGCATGTCCTTCGGACCATCAAGCTCCGCCAGGCGCCCCATCAACGCCTTCGTGTTCGGCGAGGCCGACAGACCTTTTTCCAGCCACTCCCGCGCTTTTGGAAGGTCACCGATCTCCTTGTAATAATCACTGATGTAAGCGTAGGGCGGCCAGTAGTCCGGCTTGAGCTCGATCGCGCGCAGAAACTCCAGTATTCCGTGCGAGCCCCTGCCCAGGCGGATCAGATTTTCACCCTTCTTGGTGAAAATTTCCGGCAGCAGTACGAAACCCGGGGGCGCTCGTTTAATCACGTAGTCGAACTCCTCGATCGAGACACCCAAGTTGTGATCGCGTTCCTGCCGGTTGCGCGAGGAGAAGGTCGCGCGATTGGTTACCACCAGTCCGTAGCAGTAATGGTGCATATGGATGAACGTGGGTCCCATCACGGTCGTCCACCGTTCTATATCCGCTGGATTGCCGCCCCCCGGCACCGTGTCGCGGAAAACCAGCGTGTGCTTGCAATACGCCGGTAACATTGGGAGATCGCTCGGTTCAAAGAACATTTCCGCCTCGACCCGCATGGGCAGGAGCAGGGTCATCGTCAACCCCGTCGCAGCCAAGAGTTTCCACATTAACTTAGCCGCAAATAGACGCCTGTGAAAATAGATAATCACAATGAGCCACAGATACAAACAAATAGATCTGGTAGTGGGTAATGGGTGATGGGTGATGGGCGGAATGTCCGAGCTTTGCTCGTCACCTCGTCACTCCGTCACTCGTTACCAGTTGTTATACCACATGCCGATGCTGTTTGAGCCACTGCTCGAGCATCATCAGCACCCAGACCATCGTTCCGTAGTAATTCGCGTGGCTCTCGACGTGCTTCGAGACCAGCTCGTCGATGAACTCCGGGCGGACGATGCCCCGCTTCTTCAGGTCGGCTACGCTATCGAGCGAAATCTGTCGCAGCGGCTGGTGCGTCTGGAGCCACGAGCCGAACGGCAATCCGAAGCCGTGCTTGCTCTTGATGATAATTTCGTCTGGCAAAAAACCACGTAAGGCTTCCTTGAAAAAATAGCGCAGCCGGGTCTGCTTCAGCTTCAGCTCCGGGGGCAACCGGGCCGAGAAGGCCACTAGCGCGTCGCTCAGCATCGGAAACCTGGCTTCGACGCGCGCCAGCTCGCACGAGCGCACCACCTTGGGCAAATCGTTGTCCGCCAGCGTGTACTTCAGGTCGAGCGCCAGCATGCGGTTGATCAGCGATTGCGCGTGCGCAGCGTGGTACGCCTGCGCCATCCGGGCCGGCGGCAGCGCACGATCCACGGCATCGAGGAAGTCGCGCGTGAAGACTGCCGCCGGGCCGAGCCGTTCCAGCAGATTGTAGTTGTCGTAGCGGGCTGGCATCGGCATCGAGGCATTCCTCACGTAGCGCTGTGCTTTGCCCATGAGGCTTATTGGAGGCAGCAGGCCCAGGACTGGCTCGATCAGGCCCTTGCGCAAGGCGAGGGGCAGGTCGCTGTAGAGCGAGTAAAGGTACTGCTTGGCATAGCGCTCGTTACCGCCGAACAGCTCATCGCCGCCGTCGCCGCCGAGCAGCGTGTCCACCCCGTCGTCCCTGGCGAGCTTCGCGCAGTAGAAGGTCGGCACCGCCGAGGCGTTGCCAAAGGGCTGGTCGTGGACCGCGGCGATCTGCGGAATGGCGTTCACCACGTCCTCGGGCGTGACGTAGTACTCGTGGTGCCGCGTGCCGAAATGGCGCGCGGCGATGCGCGCGTAGTGCATCTCGTCGTAGCCCCGGGCCTCGAAGCCGATCGAATACGTACGCGCGGGTTTCCCCGTGACCTCACCCAACAATCCCGCAATGGTGGAGCTGTCGGTACCGCCGCTCAGAAACGTCCCGACCGTGCCGTCTTGCGCGGCTTCCCGGACGCCTTCGCGCAATACGTCCAGAAAGTCCTTCTTGAGCTCCGGCAAGGACCGTCGCTCGTTTTCCACGAAGCGCATTTCCCAGTAGAACCGGGTTTCCGCCCTGCCGTTGCTCCAAAGCAGGAAGGATCCCGGTAGGAGGCGATGACAGCCAGGATGGATGGTGTGAGGCCCTGGCACCATGTGGAAGTACACGTAATCGTAGATGGCCTGACGATTGATCGCGGACGTGCTACCCGGAAAAGCACTGATCGCATCGAGCGTGGACCCAAAGACTAGCTTGCCACCGGCAACGCTGTAGCAGAGCGGGCGCGTGCCCATGCGGTCGATCGCCAGCATCGCCTCGCCGCTGCGGCCGTCGAGGATGGCGAGCGCAAAGGTACCCGACAAGGCCGCGAGCACGTCTATTCCCTTGCGTGCATAGCCCTGCGCGAGTGCGCGCGCGACGCCGTGGCGCTGCGCGAGCGCGGCGAGGTCGGCGTCGGCAAAGCGCGCATGGCCCCAAACCGCGACGAGCCGCTCGTCGTCCTGAAAGACATTGGCGTTACTGCCCGCCGCCGCAATGGCGCCGAAATCGGTGGAGGCCCTTTGCACCGTGCTGCCGTCGAACCGGTTGATCGCCGCAGCCATCCCCGCGATCGCCTCCGGACTTGCCGGGCCGGCGTGCCCGCCGTGGAACCATCCGCAAAGGCCGCTCATGATGGCGGATTACGCCCGGCAAAGTCGTTCCAGGCGAGGACCTCGAGACTCGATGGCTTCCTCCAACGCAGCGCCTCGACGATCGCCCGTGCCAACTGCAAGTCGGTGACCAGCGGAACGCCAAGGTCGACTGCGTGGCGGCGGATCAAGTAACCGTCAGGGCGGCCGTACTGGTCATAATCCCTTGGGATGTTGATCACGAAATCGACGAGGCCCCGCTCGATGACATCGAGGCCGCTGGTGCCGGCGCCGGCACCTTTCTCGACGGCCGTGCAAGAAATTCCGATCTCGGCGAGCATTTCGGCCGTGCCTCGCGTTGCGTAGATGGGAAGATGCAATTCCTGCGCAATGATCCGTGCCTCGTCCGCGAACCAGAATTTGTCCGCCACTGGACCCAGCGATAGCAGCACGCCCTTTCGTGGAAATCTCATTCCCGTCGCGAGTAAGGCATGCTGCAATGCCTCGTGCAAGTCGCGCCCGAGACACCCCACCTCGCCGGTGCTGAGCATTTCGACGCCCAGCATCGGATCGGCCCCCGCCAGACGCGAAAACGAGAACATCGGCGCCTTGACGCCGACATAGTCGAGATCCAGGCTCTTGTTGACGATCTCGCGAGACACGCCGAGCATCCTGCGCATGGCTTCGGCAGCGAAATTCTCGCCCGTCACCTTTGAAACGAACGGAAAGCTGCGCGAGGCGCGCAGGTTGCACTCGATGACCTTGACTGTGTTGTGCCGCGCGAGAAACTGGACGTTAAACGGCCCGGTGATCATGAGCGCACGAGCGAGCAGCGTCGCGATCTGCCTCACGCGGCGTATGGTCGCGATATAAACTGTCTGGGGCGGCAGTACCAAGGTGGCGTCTCCGCTGTGCACGCCGGCGTCCTCGATGTGCTCGGAGATGGCCCACAGCGCGAGCTCTCCCCGGTCGGCGACGGCGTCGATCTCGATTTCGCGCGCGTGGGCCTCGAATTTAGAGACGACGACGGGGTACTTCGGTGAAACCGCCGAGGCCCGCGCCAGGATGCGGCGCAGTTCGTTCACTTCATGAGCGACCGCCATCGCCGCGCCGCTCAGAACATAGCTCGGGCGCACCAGCACCGGGTATCCGCCCAGTTGTTCGACGATCCGGTCGGCCTCGGCCACGTCGCTCACTTGCGACCACTGCGGCTGATCGATTCCCAATTCGTCGAGCAGCGAGCTGAATTGCGCGCGGTCTTCGGCCTTGTCGATGGATTCCGCGCTGGTGCCGAGGACCCGCACCCCGGCTTTGGCCAGGCGCAGCGCGAGGTTGTTCGGAATCTGACCGCCCATGCTGACCACGACGCCGTCCGGACGCTCGTGCTCGCACAGGTCGAGCACCGTCTCGAGGCTGATCTCGTCGAAGTAAAGCCGGTCGCAGATGTCGTAGTCGGTGCTGACCGTCTCCGGGTTGTAGTTCAGCATGATGGTCTCGTAGCCGAGGGCAGCGGCCGCCTGCGCCGCGTTGACAGCGCACCAGTCGAACTCCACGCTTGAACCGATCCGATAGGTGCCGGAACCGAGTATCAGGACCTTCCTGTGCCGCGACGGGGCGGCGTCGCAGCCGTCGGCGTGGTAGGTCGCGTACAGATAGTTCGTGTCGGCGGGAAACTCTCCGGCCATGGTGTCAATCTGCGCGAAGCGGGATTCGATGCCGTGCGCCTTGCGCGTCGCGCGCACGGCCTCCGCCGCCGCGCCCGTGAGCTTGCCGATGGCCTGGTCGGAGAATCCGAGACGCTTGACATCGCGCAGCATCTCCGCGGGCAGGGGAAATGCGGAGCGCGCCAAGCGGCCGTACATCTCGACGACGGGCTCGATGGCATGCAGGAACCAGCGGTCGATCCGGGTCAGCTCGTGTATCTCGTCGATGCCGATGCCGTCCCGGATCGCTTGCGCAATGGCGAAGATCCGCAGCGGCGTGGCGTTGCGCAGTTGATCGCGCAGGTCCTCGAAACGGAATGCGCCCGGATCGAGGCCGCGCACGCCAATGTCAAGCATGCGCACCGCCTTCTGGATGACTTCCGCGAACGTACGGCCGATCGCCATCACCTCGCCGACGCTTTTCATTTCGCTGCCGATCCTCGTCGACGCTCCCCAAAACTTGCCCAGGTCCCAGCGCGGAAACTTGCACACCAGGTAATCCAGCGCGGGCTCGAAGAACGCCGTGGTGCGGCGCGTGATGCCGTTGGGAATGTCGGTCAACGCATAACCGAGCGCAAGCTTGGCGGCAACGTAGGCGAGTGGATAGCCGGTCGCCTTGCTGGCGAGCGCACTCGAGCGGGAGAGCCGGGCGTTGACCTCTATGACGCGGTAGTCCATGCCTGCGGGGTCGAGCGCGAACTGGATATTGCATTCGCCCACGATGCCGAGATGCCGGATGGTGCGGATTGCGACGGAGCGCAGTAACTGATATTCCGCGTCATTGAGCGTCTGAGACGGCGCGACGACGATCGAATCGCCGGTGTGTATGCCCATGGGATCGAAATTCTCCATGTTGCATACCGTCACGCAGTTGTCGCGGGCGTCCCGCACGACCTCGTACTCAATCTCTTTCCACCCCTCGAGGGATTCCTCCACAAGCACTTGGGTGACGCCGCCAGCGAACGCACGCCGCAGCGCCGCGTCGATATCCGCTTCGTGCCGGACGATGCCGCTGCCTTTACCGCCCAGTGCGAAACCTCCGCGCAGCATGAGCGGCAGCCCGATATCCCGGATCGCGCCGCGCGCTTCCTCCAGCGTATTGCATGCCCTGCTGCGGGCGGTCCTGACGCCGATTTCGGCCAAGCGCTCGACGAACAGGCGCCGATCCTCGGTATCGCGGATTGCCTCGACCGGCGTTCCAAGCACCTGGATGCCGTGCTTCGCAAGAACGCCCGCATCATGCAGCGCAAGACCGCAGTTCAGCGCAGTCTGGCCGCCGAACGAAAGCATGATGGCATCGACGCTCTCCTTAGCAATGATTTTCTCAACGAACTCAGGGGTCACGGCGACGAGGTAGATGCGATCGGCAAGCTCGCGGCTGGTCTGTATGGTCGCGATGTTGGGGTTGACCAGCACCGTGGCGATCCCTTCCTCGCGCAGCGCCTTGATCGCCTGGGAACCGGAGTAGTCGAACTCGCCGGCTTGTCCGATTTGGAGCGCGCCCGAGCCGAGTACGATCACCCGGCGCGGTTTCTTCGGAAGGTAAACGCCGAACATGACTAGCGTTGAGCCATGGCCCCTACCAGGCGCATGAAATCGTCGAACAGAAATCCCGTATCTTCGGGGCCCGGACTTGCCTCCGGGTGGAACTGTATGCTGAAGTAGGGGCGCTGCCGCGAGCGGATGCCCTCGTTGGTGCCGTCGTTGATATTTACGAACCACGGCTCCCAATCCTTCGGTAGCGATTCGTTCCTCACGGCGTAGCCGTGATTCTGGCTGGTCACATAGCAGCGGCGGGTCAGGAGATCCTGGACCGGTTGATTGACGCCGCGGTGCCCGTACGGGAGTTTGTACGTGTCGGCCCCGGCCGCCAGCGCCAGAATCTGGTTGCCCAGGCAAACGCCGAATACCGGCTTGCGAAAGCTTGCCAGCAGCGCATGCACCTGGTGTACGAGTGGCGCCAGATCCTTGGGATCGCCGGGCCCGTTTCCAATCAAGATACCATCCGCGCCCTGCGCCAATAGGGCCAGATCGGCGTGCCACGGGGCGCGGATCACACTGGCGCCGCGAGCGAGAAGCGAGCGTACGATGTTGTCCTTGGCGCCGACGTCCACCAGAAGGATCGTGAGTTTACCGCCCTCGTAGCGTATCGGCTCGCGCGGCGCGACGATCCGGAAAACCTCTCCGCGCATTTCCACCGACTCGGACCGTTCCCGCGCGTCGGCCTCGTTCATGGTCGCGGGATGGAGCCATCCCTGCATCGTGCCGCGCTCGCGCAGCCGCCGCGTGAGTGAACGAGTATCAACGCCGGTAAGGCCCGGGATGCCCTCGGACGCGAGCCATTCGTGCAAGGAACGGCGGGCCTCGTGATGGCTGTACGCGTTGACGTAATTCTGAACGACGAGAGCCTGAACCTGGATGCGCCCGGATTCATAGGGCCGGTCCAGGGTTCCAGGATGCCGGGGCGGTGGCACCCCGTAATTGCCCACCAACGGATAAGTGAGGACTAGGATCTGACCGCGGTAAGAGGGGTCGGTGAGGGCTTCCACGTAGCCAGCCATGGCGGTGTTGAAAACCACTTCACCCCGCACAGCCTTCGCCGCGCCGAAACCGCAGCCCCGCACGTGAGTCCCGTCGTCGAGGCCCAGCATGACAGTCGCATCTCGCGCGAAATCCGAACGCGCTTCCTGGTCATCAGGCCGCTCCAGATCGTTCATCCGGGCATCTCGTCGCGTGAGGAAACAATGCAGCTCACGGCCCCGCATATGGTCGGATGAAGCATGGTTGGCTTATTGGCGAACGCTGCTCTCCCCTGCCGCGCGTCGACAAGACGCCCTCCTGGGTCAAAACGCGGTCGGGCATCGGAAATTGTGGCCCGCGCTTGAGCGCGATGCTGAGCAGAAGACTTTACCGCCTGCGCCGCATCCTTTCCGTCTTCCCCGAAAGCTGTTGGCACGAACGACGGGGCTCAATCGAGCTCGAACGCGTGCTTGTAGTCGAGCTTGAGGGCGGGGTTCTGCTGCTCTTTTTGCAGCACGCAATTGCCAATTACTAGAGTCTCGATCTCGCTGCCCATGAAGCAGCGGAACGCATCCTCGGGGGTACACACAATCGGCTCGCCGCGCACGTTGAAGCTGGTGTTAACCAGCACGGCGCAGCCGGTGCGCTGCTTGAACGTTTCGATCAGGGAATGGAAGCGCGGATTGGTCTCGCGGTGAACGGTCTGGACACGCGCCGAGTAGTCCACGTGGGTCACCGCCGGGATATCCGAACGCGGTACGTTGAGCTTGTCGATGCCGAACAGTTTCTCTTCCTCCTTGGTCATCGAGCGCCGCCGTTCCGGCCGGACGCCGGCTACCAGCAGCATGTAGGGCGAATCGTAATCGAGCTCGAACCAGTCGGCGACGTCTTCGCGCAAAACCGCCGGCGCGAACGGCCGGAACGATTCGCGGTATTTCACCTTAAGGTTGAGCATCTTCTGCATGCCCGGCGATCGGGGGTCGCCGAGGATGGATCGTGCGCCGAGGGCGCGCGGCCCGAACTCCATGCGCCCCTGAAACCAGCCCAGCGCCTTTTGTGCAACGAGCGCGTCGGCCGCTTGCGCGATTACGCCGGCGTCGTCAACCACGCTGAACTTCGCGCCGGCCGCCCGCAGCCGCTGCTCCAGTTCGCGCTGCTCGAACTCCGGACCGAGGTAAGAACCACGCATGCCATCGAGTCCGCCATTCAGGCGGCGCGGCTGATCCTTGTAAAGGTGGTATGCGCACAGCGCGGCCCCGATCGAGCCGCCGGCGTCGCCCGCCGCCGGCTGGATCCAGATTCCGTCGAACCGGCCGTCGCGCAGTATCTTGCCGTTGGCGACGCAATTGAGCGCGACGCCGCCCGCCAGGCACAGGTTGCGCTCTCCGGTGTCGCGCGCAATGGCGCGCGTCATGCGTAGCATGATTTCCTCGGTGACCTTCTGGATCGACGCGGCGATATCCATGTGAAACGTGGTCAACAGCTGCTCCGGGGTGCGCGGCGGCTGGCCGAAAAGCGCGTCGAACCGGCTGTTGGTCATGGTCAGCCCGACGCAGTAATTGAAGTAATCGAGATCCAGCCTGAACGAGCCGTCGGCCTTCAGGTCGATCAGCTTGTCCAGTATCACGCCGGCGTAGCGCGGTTCTCCATAGGGCGCGAGCCCCATCAGCTTGTATTCGCCCGAGTTGACCTTGAATCCGGTGTAATAGGTAAACGCGGAGTAGAGCAGGCCCAGCGAGTGCGGAAAATGGATCTCCTTCACGACCTGCAGCCGGTTCTCGCGCCCGAGCGCAAACGAGCTGGTCGCCCACTCCCCGACGCCGTCCAGCGTCAACACCGCCGCCGAGGAAAACGGCGAGGGAAAAAAAGCGCTGGCCGCATGGCTCAGGTGATGTTCGCTGAATACCAGGCGCTGATCCCAGTCGAAATCGGGGCGGTGCTGCTTCAACTCGCCGGTCAGGTTGCTCTTGAGGAACAGCTTCTCGCGCAGCCAGATCGGGATCGCCATCCTGAACGATGCGAATCCCCGCGGCGCGAACGCGAGATAGGTCTCGAGCAGGCGCTCGAACTTGAGGAACGGTTTGTCGTAGAACGCGACCAGGTCGACCTGATCGAGGCCGATTCCCGCCTCCGCCAGGCAGTACTCGAGGGCGTGGCGCGGGAAGCGCGCATCGTGCTTCTTGCGCGAGAACCGTTCTTCCTGCGCCGCCGCCACGATCTCGCCGTCGACGACCAGCGCCGCCGCGCTGTCGTGGTAGAACGCGGAAATTCCCAGAATCCGCATCGGTCGGTTCCGGCTCTCAGAACAGCGTGTAGATGAACGGCGCCACGGCCGAGCCCTGGGCGAGCAAGAGCAGGCCGCCGAGGATCGCCATCACCAGCAGAATCGGGATCAGCCAGAACTTCTTGCGCGCCCGCATGTAGGCCCATAACTCCCTGACAAACGACATGGCTCGCTCCTAGAACTGGTTGGACATGCTGCTCGGCTCGGGACCCGGCGGATCCCGCTTGATCCAGTAACTCTCCGCGGAATCGTTGCGGCGCAGGCGAAGGAAATCCTTGCCGAACGCGCGCATCAGCAGGCCCATGGGCATGACCACCAGGTAGAACATGATCGCCAGCACGACCGGGCTGACAATGCGGTGCAACAGGAGCCCGAAACGCAGCCACAGCCGGTTCGGGACCGTGAGCAGCGCCGGCGCCGCGACGGTGACCAGCGTCACCAGCGCGCTGACGATCAGCGACCACCAGCGCAGCGTGCCGCCGAACACGAGGGGCCACAACGCGATGATCAGGAACACGGTCACGAACACCCAGCCGAACGCCCTGTTGCTCGACACCTTGAACTGCTGTTCCCTGGAAAAATCCTCGTGAGTTTGAGCCATCCTATACTCGCCTTTCCAGCCGGGGGGCACGCATTATGCCACGATCTTTATGCCGATCATAAAGTGTAGGCCGCCATCCGGCTCGCCACTCACAAAGACTTACCTTCAAACCAGCACCTCCGCTGGCGCTGGGTGGCTAAGGAAGGCCGTGGGGCTCGCGGTGAGGCCGTAAGCCCCCGACTGGAAAACCACGATCAGATCGCCGACATCGGCCTTCGCCATTTCCATGTTGTCGGCGAGCAGGTCGAGCGGCGTGCAAAGAGGGCCGACCACCGACGCGACTTCGCGCTCACTGCCTACTACCTTGTTGCCGACTACGACCGGATAGTTCTTGCGTATTACCTGTCCGAAGTTGCCGGAGGCGGAGAGATGATGATGCAGCCCGCCGTCGGCGACCAGGAACACTTGGCCGCGCGAGATCTTGCGGTCAATGACGCGACAGACATAGATGCCGGCTTCGCCCACCAGATAGCGGCCGAGTTCGACCACGACCTGTGCGTATGGCAACCGTTGTTTGACCGAATGCATGAGCCGATCCAGCGCGCAGCCCACCGCTGCGAGGTCGAGCGGTTGCTCGCCTGGGAAATACGGAATGCCGAACCCGCCGCCGATGTTGAGCAGTCGCACCGGGCCTGGCGCGTTCTCGGCCAGCCGCAGCGCTAGCTCGATGGTCTTGTGCTGCGCTTCCGTGATCGCGTCGGCGCGCAGGTTCTGCGAGCCGCTGAAGATGTGGAAGCCCTGGAAGTCGAGGCCGAGCTGCCCGATCCGAGCGAGCATTGCGGGCACGCGCTCGGCATCCACGCCGAATTGCTTGGGACCCCCGCCCATTTTCATCCCCGAGCTTTTCAGCTCGAAATCGGGGTTGACCCGCACCGCCACGCGCGGACGCGCATTGTGGTTTCGGCCCAGCACCGCGATGCGCTCCATTTCGCGCTCCGACTCGAGGTTGACGACGATGCCGGCGGCCGTCGCCTCCGCCAGCTCCGCGTCGGTCTTGCCGGGACCCGCAAAGCTGATCGCCCCCGGATTCGTGCCGGAAGCCAGAGCAATCCTGAGCTCGCCGGCGGAAGCCACATCCAGGCCGTCCATAAGGGCCGCGAGATGCCGCACGACCTCCGGCATCGGATTGGCCTTGATCGCGTAATGCAGGTGCACGTCTGCCGGCAGGTGCTCGCGCAGCAGCTCGACACGCTGCGTGATCAGGCTGCGGTCATAGGCATAGAAGGGTGTCCGGCCGACGCGCTGCGCGAGCTGGGTAAGCGGGATGCCGCCGATCTGGAGGCAGTCGTTGACCACCGGGAACTGGGTCATCGGCGCGTGTGCGGGTCTTGCATTGCTCATAGGTTCAATTCAAAGCCGGAGATACGAAATACACATACCATTCAGTTTCGAAGATCAATACCAAAGCGCCGCCGCCCGTACCAGCGAAACCAACGCCGAACCAATTCTTTCCGCAGACTCGACCTGTATCTTCCGCGGTTAACTGTTCCGGTCCGCCTCGAACAAGTCCCGCATTTCCTGCGCCATCAGCTTGCGGTCGATCTTGCCGTTCGGATTTCGCGGCAGACTCCCCTCGCGCACCGTCACGCGCGCCGGCACCATGAACGCGGGCAGCTGTTGCCGGCATTGCGCAAGTAGCTCTTCGGTATCGAGCCGCACGCCATCGCGCGCCGTTGCGACCACGACGATCGCCTGCCCGAGCACCGGGTGCGGAATGCCGAGCGCCGCGGCCTCGCCGACCAGCCCGGTCGCGTAGATCACCTCCTCGACTTCGGTAGGGCTCACGCGATAACCCGAGGTCTTGATCATCTCGTCGCGGCGGCTGATGAAATACAGAAATCCCTCTTCGTCCATCCGCACGGTGTCGCCCGACCAGACTGCGATCTCGGGCATAACCAAGCCTTGCGGCTGGCCCGGTACTGGCTTGAAACGCTCCGCCGTCTTCTCCGGATCGTTCCAGTAACCGAGCGACACCAGCGCGCCGCGATGCACGAGTTCGCCTGGCTCGCCCGCGGCACAGGGCGTGCCATCCTCGCGCACCACCAGCACTTCGGCGTTCGGAATCGCCTTGCCGATCGAATCGGGCCGGCGATCGAGTTCCGAAGGGGGCAGATAGGTGGAGCGGAACGACTCGGTCAATCCATACATCAAGAATACCAGCGTCTTTGGCAGCGCCGCCCGGAGCGCATCGAGAGTCGATTTTGGCATCCGGCCGCCGGTATTGGCGATGTAGCGCAAGCTATTCCGCGCGGCTTCCGGCCACTCGAGCTGCGCGAGTTGTATCCACAGCGGCGGCACGGCAGTGAGCCCCGTGATTCGTTCCCGCTCGACCGCGGTGATGATGTCACGCGGCACGAGATAGTTGATCAGCGTGACACTGGCGCCGACGTGAAATGCGGTCGTGAGCTGGCTGAAGCCGGCGTCGAAACTCAACGGCAGCGCGGACAATATCCGGTCGCCCTCATGATTTTCGAGATACTGCGCCACGCTCCGCGCGCCGGCAACCATGTTGCGGTGGGACAGCACCACCCCTTTGGGCTTGCCGGTGCTGCCCGAGGTGTAAAGGATCGCAGCCATGTCGGTGTCGATGACCCGGTGCGCCCGCAGGCCAGCACGCGCGGATACGGTGTCTTCCCAGGAAACGATGCTGACACCCGATAGCCGCACGGTATGGCCGGGCGACCCGACAAGAATCACTGCGCGGAGGTCTTCACATTCTTTCAGAGACTCGGCCAGCACATGAGCGCGCTCCACGGACGTGACCAGGATGCGCACATTGCAGTCCCTCAGGATATAGGTGACCTGCGCCGCCTTGAGAACCGGATTGACCGGCACAAACACGCCGCCGGCGGCGGCGGTCCCGAACATCGCGAACACGGTCTCGAAGCACTTTTCCATGTACACCGCAACGCGCTCGCCACGACCCAGACCGAGCCCGACTAGACCGCCGGCAACGGCGGTTACCTCGTCTGCAATATGTGCGAAATCATACCGCTGTGTCTGATAAATCAATGCTGGCGCGTTTGGCGTTCGCGCCGCACATTCGACTATCAGTTCGTGCAAAATGTGGGCCATCAGTTTTGCGTCGGTGCGGATGTTCCAAGGGTGGGATGTTACGTAACTTTGGCCCGATCTGCTATCGGGATTCTCAGGAACCTATCGCCACGGTCGGGTCCATAACTCGAACGAGAGCGGCCAGATGGGATTTGAACCTGACCGCCTGTTTAGGATTGGCGCCAGCATGGATGCGTTGCGGGTCCATCGCATAGAATACGCGCACTGTTAAGGTAAATTGGGAGCGATCATTGACAACCCTCAGCGAGGCGGCAAAAGTGCTGGCCGATGTACTTCAGGTCGGTTCCCGCGCCGAGAAATGGGATAGTTCAACTTCTCTGCTGGGCAGCATTCCGGAATTGGATTCGATGGCCGTGGTCGGCGTGATAGGCGCATTGGAGGAGCATTTCGGGATCTCGGTGGCCGACGACGAAATTTCCGCAGAAACGTTTTCCACTCTCGGCAGCCTGAGCGCCTTTATCGACACGAAATTGCATGCGTGATTCGGGTTTCGCCAAAGTGCTCCACCGCCAGGGTTTTCACGATGAATAGCTCGATCCGGCCCAAGTCCGTCGTTGCCGGAATCGGCTGGTTTACCGGAACCATGTACGCTGTTGCGATCGCGTTGCGCCGGTTCTGTCCTTTTTTTTCGATCGAAAAATATTACGTTGTCGCGCAGCCGGTCGCCGGACAGAGGCTGTTGCCAGAGAAACGGGGCAAGGGTATCTTGGTTCTGCAGATCGACCACGATCACCCGCTGATCTCACAACTGCCGCGGCCGCGTGACGAGATCGTCCGGCGGTTTTCCGGAAGAGCGCTGTGTTTTCTGGCAACCCGGGAGGATCGGATCATCGGACATCTTTGGATTACGCAATCTCCATACCGGGAGCCGGTCCATCGCTGTGAATTCGTACTGCAGCCGCCTGGTCGAACCGCATGGGATTTCGACATGTGGATTGCCCCTGATGAGCGACTGGGCCTTGCCTTCGCCCGGTTATGGGATCAGTGCAATACCTATCTTCGGGAACAAGGCGTGACGTGGACTTGCAGCCGCGTATCGGCATTCAATCCGGCGTCACTGAAGGCTCATGAGCGGCTGGGCATGAGGGTGATGCATTCGTTGTTCTATCTGGGTGCAGGTCCGGTTGAATTGCTGATCGCAGACGTGGCCCCATTTATCGCCCTGTCATTTTCGCCACGCACATTCCCGGTAATCGAAGTAACGGCGCCCGCGGGCCGTTGAATGCCATGGGCTTGTCAGGTTGACGTCGCCAGAGAAATTTCAGCCCGGCTGCCTGCGCCTGTGACCACTCTCGCGACGCACTCGGATGTCGTCGTTAAAAAGGATGGAATCGCGGCATCCATGACGCCGTTGACCCACATCGGCCCGCTCGGACACAAGTGGCGAGAACTTGAGCAGCGGTCTTCCTGCTCTTTTTTTCAGTCCTGGACCTGGATCGGGACGTGGCTGTCCCAGCTGCCGAAGTCGGTGGAGTTGTACCTGCTTGAGGTCGTTGACGGAGACAGGGTAATCGGATTGGCGGTGTTCGGGGCCCGCACACTGGTGCGGCACGGCTTCGTGCGATCGCGAGCGCTGCTGCTGCACGAAACCGGCAGCAAAGACATGGATCGAATGACGATCGAATACAACTCGATCCTGGCCGAAACCGGAAGGGAGCGCGAGGTCGTCATCGCGGGGGTCAATTGCGTCAAGGCCGCGAACATCAGCTGGGACGAGCTCATGGTGAGCGGCGTTGAGGCGCGGGCCTTTGAGGCATGGCACGCTGCGGTTCGGGGTACGAATTGGCGGGTGGTTTTCCGGCAGGAATCGAATTGTTATTTCGTCGATCTCGACGCAGTGAGGGACCGCGGGGGCGATTATCTCGCCCTGCTGAGTTCCAACACGCGCCAGCAGGTCCGACAATCCATCAAGGCCTATGAGAAATCAGGAAGCCTGAGCATATCGGCCGCATCTTCGGTAGAGGCCGCCGTCGAATACCTGCACGCACTCCAGGAGCTGCACGATGCCCACTGGCAAGGCAGGGGCAAAGACGGCGCGTTCCCCAGCAAATTCACGCGCGACTTTCATGATCGGCTGGTGCGCGACGCGGTGGCGCGCGCGGAGGTGCAGATGCTGCGCGTGACGGCGGGTGACGAAGTTGTCGGCTATCTCTACAATTTCGTGAGGGGCGGCCATGTGTATTTCTACCAGAGCGGATTCAAGTACACGGAGGATCCCAGGTTCAGGCCAGGGCTGGTATGTCACTATCTGGCAGTCATGCATAACCTCAAGATTGACAATCGCATCTACGACTTCCTGGCGGGACCGCAGCGTTACAAGCAGAGTCTTGGCGCGGCAGACGTGAAGATGTATTGGTTTGCGATTCAGAAGCCACGTCTTTTGTTTGCGGTCGAACGATTTCTCAAGCGCGTCAAACGTGTGATACGTCGTGATGACGGGCGATCTGCGATTTAGAACCTGCGCACTCCAGGCGATCGCCGCCTGGACCGCAGCCCGGGTGCGACCATGGTAAAGCGGGTGTTGATGGTGGCTTTCCACTTTCCGCCCATGAACGTGAGCAGCGGCATCCAGCGCACGCTACGGTTTGCGCAATACCTGCCCGAATTCAACTGGGAGCCCGCGGTTCTCACCGCCCATCCGCGGGCATATTCCGGCATGTCGCCGGCAGGTCTCGCCGAGGTGCCGCCGCATCTGCAGGTGCGACGCGCATTCGCGCTCGATACCGCCAGGCACCTGTCGCTGCGGGGCGCGTATCCGCAGTGGCTGGCGCTTCCCGACCGGTGGTGGAGCTGGTGGCTGGGTGCGGTCCCGGCGGGGCTGTCGCTGATACGGAAGCTGAAACCCGACGTGCTCTGGTCCACCTACCCGATCTCGACCGCACATCTCATCGCCTACACCCTGCACCGCCTTACCGGTATCCGCTGGGTAGCGGATTTTCGCGACCCGATGGTGGAGACAGATTATCCGCCCAATCCGCTGGAGCGCCGTGTCTTCGAGTGGATCGAATACCAGACCTTGAAACATTGTGAGCGCGCGGTGTTTACGTCGCCGGGGGCGTTACGACTTTGCGCGGAGCGCTACCCGGATATATTGCGGTCACGCCTCACGATCATAGAGAATGGTTATGACGAATCGTCTTTCGTTGGGGCGGAGCAGTCAGCGGATCCTGGCCGTTCAGGCCGCAGACCTTTGGTGCTCGTTCACAGTGGCACCGTTTACCCTTCGGAGCGCGACCCGCGTCCCTTTTTTGCCGCGCTGTCGGAGTTGTGCGGAAATGGGGGCATCAAGCGCGGCGGGCTGAGGGTAGTGCTGCGAGCTACGGGTTCCGACGATTACCTGCGGGGGCTCATCGCGCGTTACGGCATCGACGGCATCGTAACGGTCGAGCCGGCGCTACCCTACCGGGCAGCGCTCGCCGAGATGCTCGCCGCCGACGGGCTGCTGCTGCTCCAGGCGGCAATCTGCAATAACCAGGTGCCCGCGAAGCTTTACGAGTACCTGCGCGCGAGGCGCCCCATACTCGCGCTGACGGACCCCGCCGGGGACACCGCTGCGGTGCTGAGAAATGCGGGCATCGACACCATAGCGCGGCTCGATTCACAGGAGGAGATCTCGCAGCTGCTGATGTCTTTCCTCGAGCTGCTGCGGCAGCAGCGTGCGCCGGTGGCGGGGGAGGCAACGGTCGTGGCGGCTTCACGCAGGGCCAGGACCATCGAGCTGGCGAGGCTGCTCGACGCCGTCGCGGGTTGATGGGTCTTTGTCGACGGCCAGCGGCGATAAATTGAATTGCGCCGTGCATTGGGTCTGCATCGGCGGCTGGAATCAGGGATTGGACCTTGAGCGAGGCGGGTACTCAAAGGCTCCGACGTCGAGCTTTCCCGAACTGCTTCGAGTTCTCATTGCCGCCTTATGAGCGTATTCTGCCGCGGGACGAAGCTCAAAGCCATACGCCCTTCCGGGATCGACGCCGCGGCCGATCGCCGCGGCGCCCTCCTTGAGCCGGTAATCGAAATCTGCCGGGTCGACGAAATCGGTCCTCGCGACGGCCAGATTGTTGCGCAACTCGCCGGGCCCGCTCAACACGTCGCCCCGCCCGGAGAACACATTGTTCACGATCCGGGCTGCGTCGGCGCCAACCTTGATGAAGAGGAAACGGCCGCCGGCAGGCCGGTCATTCACCACTGTATTGTTGACGAAGTAGAGCTCGTTGAGCGGGTGCTTCAGTCCCTCGGCGCCGTAGGAGACGATCGTAGAGTTTTCAGTCGCGGGTCCCTGCTGGATGACGTTGCCGATCACGAACGAGAGCCCGCCGTTAGGAAAATCGACGGCGTAGCTTGACCTGCCGTCCTTCTCGTCCATGATGCGGTTGTAGGTGATGTGGTTCCTCAGCGCCCGGCTCTTCACGTTGTGTCCGACGAGCGCGTGATGCACGTAGCTGAAGCGCAGCGTGAAGGATCTCACGTTACCGATGTAGAGATTGTGACTCTGGCCGTCGCCGAACCCGTTGTGGGCGAACTCCGAGTGCTCGACGACGATATCGCTCGCCGGGTTGGCGCCGGTGAGGATGCCGTTCTCGTTGTCGTGAAAATAACAGTCGCGCACCGTCAGGCCGGCGCCCTCGAGCCGGATGCCCGCGCCATTACGGTCCGGCACCTTCGCGCCGGAAAACTCCACGCTCTCGATCATGGTGTCGTTGCCCTTGATGACCCAGATCGCCTTGCCTTCGGCGTGGGCGCCGTCGGCGCGGAGGTGGGCGCGCCCGCCGAGCCCACGGATCGTGAGCCGATGCTGCCGCCAGACCGCCGCATCGCCGTTGTAGATGCCGGCGTCGATCTCGATGACGTCGCCATCGCGGGCGATCTGCGCAGCGGCACTCGGGCGCTTGAGCTCCCGCTTCGCGCCGACGCGCAGCACCGCCGGCTGCGCCCCTTCGCGCATCGCTTCCCGCGTGTCGGCGGCGGCGGAGTGCTGGCTCGCTGGCGCGAGCGACATCGCCAATGCGACCGCAAGCATGCAGATCGGTGTTCGCGTTGTCATTCTCGGCGCCGGGAAGTTATCCGTGTTCATCAATGTTTATCTGTGGCTTGATGGTTCTTATTCTTGATCCGATCCAGGCCGCGAGCCAGATCCCCAGCACGGCGCCTGCGACGTCGAGTGTGACGTCGGTGAGCGATGCATGGCGCCCCGGCACGA
>JBGPYQ010000120.1:0-9693 GCA_041493345.1 Gammaproteobacteria bacterium
CCGAGGGAAGCGATCATCCCGAGCTCCGCGGGGCGCAGCAGCGCGCCGGCTTTCAGCGCGGGCTTGCCTTTTTGCAGATCTTCGCCGGCGAGCCTGCGGTTCTGCCCGGTTTCCTGCCCGGCGGCAACGGTGACGCGTTTGCCGTCCACCTTGACGGCTTCCTGGATGACCACGGTGTCGGTGCCTTGCGGCATCACCGAGCCGGTCATGACGCGCACGCATTGGCCCGCGCCGACGCGCCCGGTGAACTCCTTCCCGGCAAAGGCCGCGCCGATCTCGGTCAGCGTCACCGCTTCGGCCCTGCCGAGGTCGGCGCTGCGCACCGCATAGCCGTCCATCGCCGAGTTGTCATGCGACGGGACGTCGATGGGCGAGACGATATCTTCGGCGAGCACGCGCCCGAGCGCGGCGCGCACGGGAAGTCTTTCCACCCCGGAAATCGGCCTGACGAAGGCGCGGATGACCTCGTTCGCTTTGGCGACCGGCAGCGCGCCCGGGTCGTAGTCGCTGGTGCAGCTGATGACTTCTTTTAGCGTCGCCATGCGCGGAATTATCGCGCTTTAAGACGCAAAAAGAAAAAGGCCGCGAATCGCGGCCTTTTGGTGAGAGGGCGCAACCGACAAGCGCCGATTGCTTCGTCAGTCGTGGTCGTTCCCGCGCACGCTCGGGATGCGGGCGCGGATGCGGGAGATGGTCTGTGAAGTCACCCGCGCCGCCCACTGGCTATCGACCGTTTGAAACCCGAATTTCCGGAGATCGAGCGAGAGGTTGGTGATGTAGATCCACTCGCCGAAGCGGACCAGGCTCGCCGGGAACAGCAGCCCGATCGGCGCGCCGTGTTTGTCGATGCCATCGAAGTCGCCGAGCTTGGCGATCGCCTTTCCGGTCTTGTCGATCACCACGATCTCGTCGGCCTGGTTGGCGGCCATCCAGATGTTGCCGTGGTCGTCGAGGATCAGGCCGTCGGCGCCGTTGATGCTGTTCGTCAATACCGAAGGCGTGCCCGGAGTACCACCAGAAACAGGAATCTGGACGACCGTGTCGTTGCCGGTATTGGCGACGTACAGCGTGCTGAAATCCTTGTTAAATCCAAGACCGTTGGCGCCGAAAGGCGGTACGCCGGTTGTGGTCAACGGATGATCAATAGTATCCGTGACCCACGGAGTCGAAGCCCCGCCATTCTTGCCGGTCTTCCAGATGATGCCCTGAAAGGAATCGGAGATATATACGTTGCCCTGCTTGTCGAAGGTCAGGGCGTTCAGACCGGCAGAGCCGGTGACAGTGGTAAAGACCGACGAATTGCCGTTGACCGGGTTCACCTTGAGTACTTTGGCATTGCCGAAGTCGATCACCAGCAGATCGCCGGTTATCGGGTTGAAATCCAGGCCGAGGAGCTGACTGCTCGAATTGGCGACGGGCACTTGGCGCAGCAGGTGACCGTTACGATCGAACACGAATAGTTGCCCGACCCCGGACGGGGGAACGGCAAAAGTCGTGGCATATACGTTGCCGTGCATGTCGACCGTAATACCCTCGGGGCCTGCGCTCCCGGGAGGAAACGTCGCGAACTTCTCGACCTCACCGCGCTCCCACGCGGCGGCGTTCAGCGGGTACAGCAGGAAAAAGCTGAATAGCAGGGCAAAAACACTGCGTAGCGAGTACATGGCGACATCCTCCCTTGGATTTGAGTCGGAAAACTCACGGACATTATGTGCGTCGTCGATGCGATGTCAAGACCTAGTGGTGCGACGAAGGTTCGGCCAGGCTCGCGCTGGATATTTTTGACATTGACAGATTACTGACTTTGAAAATTGGCGTACGGTAAGTGGTTCAAATTCTTGGGAGAACAGTGGGGCCGGCGATGGAAATGGCGGACAATACATTCCTTCTCGGGGATGAATCCTGGCTGCCGGCGTCATTTTCGTTTCATGCCGGCGTCATTTTTTGTTTCAAGTTCAGCGAAGCGTCACGACTCCAGGTTCTTCTCCGGCGGCACGTTTTCCCAGGTTTGGAGCTCTTCGCGGGTGTTGATATTGGAGAAGGCCTCGGCCTCATCGTCGAAGGCGACTTCCACCACATTCAGCGTGGCGTACCAGGCGTCGATCTTGCGGCCGCCGCCTTTCAGGAATTCGGCGAGATGATCGATCACGCCGCGGCGCACCAGGCAGAACACCGGGTGCGGCTGGTCGCCGGTCTTTGCGACGGCGAGCTCGGCACCGGATTCGTCGAGCCGCGCGTACAGGCGCTCGACGAGGTCCGCGGGGAGGAAGGGCGAGTCGCAGGGAACCGAGGCGAGAAACGGACGCTTGGAAACCGAAAGTCCCGCGTGCAGTCCCGCAAGGGGGCCGGCGTAGCCCCCGATCGCGTCGCTCACCACGCGCACGCCGAAGGTCCTGTAGTCGTCGTGGTTCTGGTTGGCGTTGATGATGATGCCGCCGACCTGCGGCGCGAGGCGCTCGTAGACGTGATCGACCAAGCGCTTGCCGCGGAAACTCTTCAGCCCTTTGTCCACGCCGCCCATGCGGCTGCCTTTGCCGCCTGCAAGGATCAATCCTGTGACCGAAGTGAGCACGGCGCGCCCGCCGTTACGCCACAAGCGTCGGAGCGACGGCCTTCCTGAAGCGGTGCTTGCCGGTGAAGAGCAGGTAGTGCTTGCCGCCCGCCGCGCGGCCGATCATGGTGATGCCGAGTTTGTCGGCGATTTCGTGTCCCATCTTGGTGAGACCGGAGCGCGACACGAGGAAGGGAATGCGCATCTGCGCGGCCTTGATCACCATCTCCGAGGTGAGGCGCCCGGTGGTGTAGAAGATCTTGTCCGAGCCGTCCACGCCATCGAGCCACATCTGGCCCGCGATCGCGTCCACCGCGTTGTGCCTGCCGACGTCCTCGACGAAGTAGAGGATCTTCGCGCCCGCCGCCGTGTTCTTCGCCAGGGCGCAGCCGTGCACCGCCCCCGCCGATTTGTAGATGGTCTCGTGCTGGCGCACGGCGTCGAGCAGGGCGTGCAGCCGTTCTTCGGTGAGCGAGACGTCGTTGCGCAGCTTGATGGAATCGATTTCCTCCATCAGGTCGCCGAACACCGTGCCCTGGCCGCAGCCGGTGGTGACGGTGCGCTTCTTCATCTTTTCCTTGAGCAGGATGAGGGGCTTGCGCGTCGTGACCGCAACCGACGCGGTCTCCCAGTCCACCTGCACCGCGGCGATGTCCTCGACGGATTCGACCAGCCGCTGGTTGCGCAGAAAACCGATGGCGAGCGCCTCGGGCGCCTGGCCGAGCGTCATGAGCGTGACGATCTCGCGCTTGTCCACATAAATCGTGAGCGGATGCTCGCCGGCGATCGGCGTCGCGACCGCCTCGCCGCGCTCGTTGATGGCCTCGACCTCGAAGGTGAGTGGCCTGGAGGCGCGGGTGATCTTCGGACGCCGCAATTTCGATTCGGCGGTCTTCATCCGCCTATGTAGGACATCTCGATCTTGCGCAGCTTCGCCGTCTCCGCCGTGCGGATTTCGGAATAGCGGTCCGCGCGCACCTGCCAGATGCGCGCGATCGCGGAGGCGATTTCGGCGTCGGACGATTGGTCGCGCAGCATGGCGCGCAGGTCGTAGCCCGCGGTGGCAAAGAGACAGGTGTACAGCATGCCCTCGGTGGACAGCCTCGCCCGCGTGCAGGTGCGGCAGAACGCCTGCGTCACCGAGGAGATCACGCCGATCTCGCCGGACCCGTCCCGGTAGCGCCAGCGTCCGGCCACCTCGCCCGTGTAGTTCGGCTCGAGCGGCTCGACCGGCATTTCGGCGCCGATCATGCCGATGATCTCGGCCGAGGGCACGACGTCGTCCATGCGCCAGCCGTTGGTCGCGCCGACGTCCATGTACTCGATGAAGCGCACGATGTGGCCGCTGCCGCGGAAATGCCGCGCCATGGGCACGACCGAATCCTCGTTGACGCCGCGCTTCACCACCATGTTGATCTTGACCGGGGAAAGGCCCGCCGCGGCGGCGGCGTCGATGCCGTTGAGCACCTCCGAGACGGGGAAGTCGGCGTCGTTCATCGCGCGGAACACGCGCTCGTCGAGCGAATCGAGGCTCACGGTGACGCGCGTAAGGCCCGCGCCCTTCAGCGCGCGCGCTTTTTTCGCGAGGACCGAGCCGTTCGTGGTCAGGGTCAGATCGAGCCCGGGAATGCCGGCGAGCATTTCGATCAGGCGTTCGAGATTCTTGCGCAGCAGCGGCTCGCCTCCGGTGAGACGGATTTTCTCGATGCCCTGATCCCTGAAGACGCGCGCAAGGCGCGTAATTTCCTCGAAGCTCAGCAGCTCGCTTCGCGCAAGGAACGGATAATCCGGGCCGAACACGTCGCGCGGCATGCAGTAGATGCAGCGGAAATTGCAGCGGTCGGTCACCGAGACGCGCAGGTCGCGCAGAGGCCGGCCGAGCGTGTCGGCGCCCGGATGGGCAGGATTCAAAGACCCTGCGAGAGGCAGGGGCTTTGTTCTGCGTCCGTCTGCAATCCGTATGATCCGGTCGGTCATAATTGTGTGTCGGATGCCGCAAAGTTGCGTTCCGCTTCGCTGCCGCGCATCATGAATCGACTTGACAAGCGATTCGCGTAACTGGTTAGTATATCCGGAAAAATGTCTTATCCAACCCTCGCGGTAGCGGTGGTGATGGAGCGCACGCAGCTCGACAATCGCTGGCAATCGGAGCAGTGGGGGCCGATCGGCGTGATTTCCGATTCGAGCGAGCCCGGCTCCCCGCCGCGCGTGTTGCGGCAGGACGACAGGCGCACGCAATGGCTGCACCCTGGATTCAAGCTCGAGCTGTTTCACGACGAAGCCGAAGGCTACTACCTCAATCTCGCTTCGCCGCAGCCTTTCGTGTTCGTGAACTGGCTCGACGAGGACGGGGTGGTCGCGCCAAAGCTCGTGACGGTGAGCTATAACGAGGCCGCGCGGCAGATGGACGGCGGGGCCCGCGTGGATGGCGTGCCGATGCCGGGCGAGTGGGTTTCGTGGCTCGCGCAGTATGTGGAAAAGCATTACAAGCCCGAGACGAAGAAAAAGCGCAGCCGCCCGCCGTCGTTCAAGGGCGCGCAAAGGGATTCATAGTGAGCGCCGAAGACAAGGAACCGTTCCTCTCGCGCTGGTCGCGGCGCAAGCTCTATGCGGAAAAGGAAGAGGCCGCGCCGAAGCCCGACGTGTCCGTGGCTTCCTCGCAGCCGGGGATCGCCGCGCCGGCAGCGGCACCGAGCGCGCCCCGGCCCGAGTTGCCGCCGGTCGATTCGCTGCAGGGCCTGGCGTCGGAGTACAAAGATTTTCTGCATCCTCAGGTGGACGAGAAACTGCGCCAGGCTGCGCTGAAAAAACTCTTCCACGACCCGCATTTCAACGTCATGGACGGGCTCGACACTTACATCGACGACTATTCCAAGCCGGACCCGATCCCGGACGAGATGCTCAAGGCGCTGAAGCAAGCGAACCGGCTGCTCTTCCCCGAGGAAGCGGCGGCGAAAGAGCAGGGCGACTCTCCCGATTCCGGCAAGACGGCCGTTGCGGGTGATACCACACCGGCCGCGGATGCGCAGTCTTCGCAGGCGGGGGGCGGGAGCGGGACGCCTGCGTCCGAACCTCCTGCGCCCCAGGATTCGAAGCCGCCGGCAAAGCCCGCGTAAATAACCCCGACTCATGGCGCTCGAAGACAAGACCCTCAAGCTCTGCAATTGCAACAAGACCATGGCGCTCGACGCCAAGGCGCTGGCGGGCGCGCTGAACCTCAGGCAGCCGATCCAGATTCACACCGAGCTGTGCCGCAAGGAAGTGGCGAGCTTTCAGGAGTCGCTGAAGGACGAAGCTTGCGTCGTCGCCTGCACGCAGGAAGCGCCGCTCTTTTCGGAGCTGGCGCAGCAGGCGGATGCGAAGACGGAGCTGAAATTCATAAACATCCGCGAGCACGCCGGCTGGTCGAAGGAGGGCGCCAGGGCGACTCCGAAAATCGCCGCGCTGCTCGCGCTTGCCGATCTGCCCGAGCCCGAACCCGTACCTGGCGTGTCTTACCAGTCGGGCGGCGAGCTGCTGATCGTCGGGCCCGCGGAGGCGGCGATTCCCTGGGCAGAAAAACTTGCCGGGCAGCTCGACGTCAACGTGCTGATCACTTCGCAACGGGGTGGGGAACTGGCTGCTGAACGGCGCTATCCGGTGTGGTCGGGAAAGGTGCAATCGGTGAAGGGCCATCTCGGCGCCTTCGAAGTCGCCTGGGAGCAGGACAATCCGATCGATCTCGAGGTATGCACGCGCTGCAACGCCTGCATTCACGCCTGTCCGGAGCAGGCGATCGATTATTCCTATCAGATTGACATGGAAAAATGCAAGGCGCACCGGCAGTGCGTGAAGGCCTGCGGCTCCATAGGCGCAATCGATTTTGCGCGCGCCGGGCGCGCGCGCAACGAGCGCTTCGACATGGTGCTCGACCTGTCCCGCGAGCCGCTCATCAAGACTTCGCCGCCTCCGCAAGGGTACCTCGCGCCGGGTGGCGATCCGCTCGAGCAGGCGCTGGCGGCGGCGCAGCTTGCGCAGATGGTGGGTGAGTTCGAGAAGCCGCGGTTTTTTCTCTACAACGAGAAGATCTGCGCGCACAGCCGCTCGGCCAAGACCGGCTGCAACCAGTGCATCGACGTGTGCTCGACGCGTGCGATTTCGCCTGCGGGCGATCACGTCAAGGTCGATCCGCACCTGTGCATGGGCTGCGGCGGCTGCGCCACCGTTTGCCCCTCCGGCGCGATGACTTACGCCTATCCGCGCGTGCCTGATTTTGGCGCGCGGCTCAAGCGCCTGCTCTCGGTCTATGCGCAGGCCGGCGGCGAAGACGCCTGCCTGCTGCTGCACAACGCAGCCGGCAGCCGGGAGCTCATTGCGAAGTTTGCGCGGCGCGGGCGCGGCCTGCCGGCGCGGGTGATCCCGCTCGAAGTTCACCATCCTGCCTCGGTGGGCATCGACGTGCTGCTGGCGGCTTTGGCCTACGGGGCCAGCCAGGTGGTCGTGCTCGCCACGCCGAAAGAAGCGCTCGAATACGGCGACGCGGTGACAAAGCAGATGGGCTTCGCCGAGACCATCGTGAACGCGCTGGGATACGCCGGTGCGCATTTCCGTTTGCTCGCGACGGACAGCATTGCGCTGCTTGAAAAAGAGCTGTGGGCGCTCGCGCCCGCTATGACGGCGTCGAAACCGGCGACCTACAATCTCGCCGCCGAGAAGCGCGCGACGCTCGATTTCGCCATCGATCATCTGGCGAAGCTCGCGCCAGCGCCGCAGGAGGAGATCGCCCTGGGCGCCGGGGCGCCCTACGGGCAGGTTCGGGTCAACAAGGAAACCTGCACCCTTTGCATGGCCTGCGTCGGGGCCTGCCCGGAATCGGCGCTGCTCGACGGCCGCGACCGGCCCATGCTCAAGCTCATCGAGCGCAATTGCGTGCAGTGCGGCTTGTGCCAGAACACTTGCCCGGAGAATGCGATCTCGCTCGCGCCGCGTCTTCTGCTGACTGCGCAGGCAAAGCAGGAAGTCGTGCTGAACGAGGCCGAGCCGTTTAACTGCGTGCGCTGCGGCAAGCCGTTCGGGACGCGGCAGATGGTGGGCAACATGCTCGGCAAGCTCTCAGGCCATTCGATGTTCGCTGCCGGAGGGTCGATCAGGCGGCTGCAGATGTGCGGCGACTGCCG
This sequence comes from Gammaproteobacteria bacterium, assembly GCA_041493345.1. Taxonomy (GTDB): domain Bacteria; phylum Pseudomonadota; class Gammaproteobacteria; order Burkholderiales; family SG8-39; genus VBDM01. The sequence goes on from JBGPYQ010000120.1 coordinate 7,708, forward strand.
CGTGGTGGATATGATGGAAAACAAGGACGAGGCCAACATTCTGGACGCGGGTAAGTAGTGAGCGCCACGGTCACACCGCTGAATTTCAAGCCGCCGGTGATTGAGGAAGACCAGTCCCGCGCCGGTCACTATGCGCTGCTTGCGCGGCTCTACTATTCCGGGCCGGACGCGGCGCTGCTTGCCGCCATTGCCGGCGCCGACGAAATGGCGGACGGCGGGCAGTCGGCAATCGCGAGCGCCTGGAATTCGCTTTCGGCCGCAGCGCGGGCGATGGAAGCCGAGGCGGCGCGCCTGGAATACGACGAGGTCTTTGTCGGCACCGGCAAGGCGCCGGTCACGCCCTACGCGACGTTTTACCTCGCCGAGACCGGCCGCGAGAAAATTCTCGTCCGGCTCAAGGAGGAAATGGCGGGCATGGGCCTCGCGCGGACCGGGCAGGCAAGAGAGCCCGAGGATCATATCGCCGGCCTGTTCGAAGTCATGCGCCACCTGATTTCGCAGGGATCGGACGATGCTGCGCTGCAAAAGCAGAAGGTTTTCTTCGCGCAATTCATCGAGCCCTGCTACTTTCGATTGTGCGATGCAATATCGGAAAATGCAAAAGTCAATTTCTACAAGCACGTAGGAAAATTTACCCGGGCATTCCTTGAGGTTGAATCGGAATCGTTAAAAGTGTTCTAATAGCACGCTTGCATCACATACTGGGACGTGGACAACGGGAAGGAGACACGATGAGCCAAACTAAAACGAAACTCAACCGCAGAAACTTCCTGATTGCAGTCGGTGCGGGCGGCGCCGCAACGGCGGCCGCGATTGCTTCTAGAGCAGTCGCTCCGACAGCGACAAAACCCGCTGCCGGCGACGACAAGCGACGCGGCAAGGGCTATCAAGAGACCGCGCACGTCCGCAGCTACTACAACACCACAAAAGTCTGACCCGAGGAGGCATGACCATGATGCTCACCAGGAAATCGGCTGGCGCTCCCGCTCATCTTTCTTCCGGCCACGGCCGTCTGTCACGCAGCCTGTCCGGAATGCTGGCGAAGACCATTGACCGGCGCACCTTTCTGAAGCGCTCCGGCGTCGCCGCGGGCGCGGGAGCGTTCGCGACGCAGCTGCCGTTCAACATGATCGGAAAAGCCGAGGCGGCAGACGAAAAAGCAGGCGGAAAGATTGAAGTCAAGCGTACCGTCTGCACGCATTGCTCGGTCGGCTGCGCGATCGACGCGGTGGTGCAGAACGGCGTGTGGGTGCGCCAGGAACCGGTGTTCGACTCCCCCCTCAACCTTGGGGCGCACTGCGCCAAGGGTGCTTCGATACGCGAGCACGGCATGACCGAGCATTCGCACCGGCTGAAATATCCGATGAAGCTGGTGAACGGCAAGTACCAGCGCATCTCCTGGGACCAGGCGGTGAACGAGATCGGCGACAAGATGCTCGCCATCCGCAAGGAGTCCGGTCCCGACGCCTTGTACTTCGTCGGCTCGTCGAAACACAGCAACGAGCAGGCCTACCTGATGTGCAAGTGGGTGAGGCTGATGGGGACCAACAACACCGACCACCAGGCGCGCATCTGCCATTCGACCACGGTGTCCGGCGTCGCCAACACCTGGGGCTACGGCGCGATGACGAATTCGTACAACGACATGCACAACACCAAGGCGGCGCTGTATATCGGCTCCAATGCGGCCGAAGCGCACCCGGTGTCGATGCTGCATTCGCTGCACGCCAAGGAAGCCGGCGCCAGGATCATGGTGGCCGACCCGCGCTTTACGCGCACCGCGGCCAAGGCCGACCAGTACATCCGCATCCGTTCCGGCACCGACATCGCGTTCCTGTTCGGCGTCCTGCATCACGTCTTCAAGAACGGCTGGGAGGACAAGCAGTACATCAACGACCGTGTCCACGGCATGGACAAGGTGAAAGAAGAGGTCATGAAGGTCTGGACCCCGGCCGAGGTGGAAAGAGTGACCGGCGTGCCGGAAGC
>JBGPYQ010000185.1:0-7024 GCA_041493345.1 Gammaproteobacteria bacterium
CGTCGCCGCCATCGTCGCGTTCCTCGCTTCGCCGGATGCCGCCTACATCACCGGCGCGACGCTGCATGTCAACGGCGGCATGTACATGAGCTGAATGATGTTTCCGGCACCCAACCCGATTCTGCTACAATCCGCAACTCCCGAATTTCGACTTCACCAATACAGGGGGAAGGAGCCCGAAAATGGAAAACGTTGAACAGCGCGTCAAGAAGATCGTCGCGGAGCAGCTAGGCGTGAACGAGGGGGAAATCAAGAACGAGTCTTCGTTCGTAGACGACCTGGGGGCAGACTCGCTCGACACCGTCGAGCTGGTGATGGCACTTGAAGAGGAGTTCGAGACGGAAATCCCGGACGAGGAAGCGGAAAAAATAACAACCGTGCAGCAAGCCGTCAATTACATCAACGCCCACACCAAAAAAGCCTGATTGTCCTCCACGGCCGGAGTCGATTTGAGCCGTCGTCGTGTTGTCGTCACCGGCCTAGGAAGCGTTTGCCCGATCGGTAACACCGTTGCCGAAGCCTGGGCCGGCGCCCTGTCCGGGGCATCCGGCATCACCCGGATCACGCGCTTCGATCCGGCGTCCCTTTCCTGCCAGATTGCCGGCGAGGTCAAGAATTTCGACGTCGCCGCCTATCTGTCGCCGAAAGAGGCGCGGCGCATGGATCGCTTCATCCATCTCGGAATGGCGGCCGGAATTCAGGCGATCAAGGATTCGGGCCTTGAAGTGAGCGACGCGAACGCCGCCCGGATCGGCGTCAACATCGGATCGGGCATCGGCGGCTTGCCGATGATCGAGGACACGCACAACGATCTGCTCAAGGGCGGTCCGCGCAAGATCTCGCCGTTCTTCATTCCCGGCACGATCATCAACATGATCGCCGGCAATCTTTCGATCATGTTCGGCCTCAAAGGGCCGAACCTCGCGATGGTCACGGCTTGTACGACTTCCGCGCACTGCATAGGCGACGCCGGTCGCCTCGTCGAATACGGCGACTGCGATGTCATGGTCGCCGGGGGTGCCGAATCCTGCATTTCAGTGCTTGCGGTCGGCGGATTTTCCTCGGCGCGGGCGCTGTCGACGCGCAACGACGATCCTGCAACCGCCAGCCGTCCATGGGACAAGGATCGCGACGGCTTTGTGCTGGGCGAAGGCGCCGGAGTCCTGGTGCTGGAGGAATACGGGCATGCAAAAAAGCGCGGCGCCAAAATTTACGCCGAGCTCGCAGGCTATGGGATGAGCGGCGACGCCCATCACATGACCGCGCCCCAGGAAGATGGCGACGGCGCGGCGCGCTGCATGGCAAACGCTCTGCGCAACGCGGGCCTCAACCTGGACGACATCGACTACATCAACGCTCACGGTACGTCGACTCCGCTGGGCGACATCGCCGAGACCGTGGCGGTGAAGCGGTGTTTCGGCGAGCATGCGAAAAAGCTTGCCATCAGCTCGACCAAATCCATGACCGGCCATTTGCTCGGCGCGGCCGGAGGGGTCGAAGCGATATTCTCGGCGCTGGCGGTCAACGAGCAGATTGCGCCTCCGACCGCAAATCTGATCAACCAGGATCCTGCCTGCGACCTGGACTACGTTCCGAACACGGCGCGACGCATGCCGATTCGCGCGGCGCTGTCCAATTCTTTCGGATTCGGCGGAACCAACGGCTCGCTGATCTTCAAGCGGGTCTGACCCTCGGGCCTTTCCCTCGGGCCTTTCCTCCGGCGCCCTGTTTGATCGGGAAGAACACCGCGCTGCGTTCTTCCGTAGCATGGGTAAGGCATGAGCATGAGGACCGATGGCGGCCGAAGCATCGACACTGCGAATTGAACTCGGGCCTTCGCATCTTCTGGGAGGTCTCTTGGGCGCCGCCCATGCGCTTGCCTTGCTGGCAGCATTCATCAGTCTTGCCGGTTGGCCGTTGTACCTGGTAGCGGCCGCGATCCTGGTGTCCGCTGCCGCCCTCGTCGCCGAGTCGCTCCATGGCTCGGCTGGAGCCGCGGTGTCGCTGGAAGTGCACGCGGACGGAAGCGCGGCCTGGCGGGACCGCAGGGGCAGCTGGCACGAAGCGAAGCTTGGCAATGACCACTTCGTATCGGCTCTTCTTATGGTGGTGCGGCTCGATGCAGCGGCAATGCGGCGAAAGTGGATCGTGCTTCTTCCCGATTCGGCTCCGCACGACGACTTGCGACGCCTCCGGGTCTGGTTGCGCTGGCGACGTGAGTCAGGTCCGGGGAAGATCGGGGAACCGGCAAAGCCCGACCAATAACCTCAGGGTATCCTGAACTATTTCGGGGTGAGTGGGTCTTTAGGTGCAAGGCCAAGCCGAGGACCCTCAGGCGCAGGGCTATACTTGCCGCCGTCTGTGGATAACTTCAAACAGAAGCGCGGCGACGCTTCATCAGGGACGGCGGCAGATGAGTGACCGGGATGTCGACCGGCAGCTGGTCGAGCGGGCCCAGCGGGGCGACAAGCATGCTTTCGAACTGTTGGTGTCGAAATACCAGCGCAAGCTGGCCCGGCTGCTGGCGCGGTTCATCCGGGACCCTGCAGAAGTGGAAGATGTCGCACAGGAGGCGTTCATCAAGGCGTACCGGGCGCTGCCTTCGTTTCGCGGCGATAGTGCGTTCTATACTTGGTTGTACCGTATCGGAATCAACACCGCCAAGAATTACCTCGTGGCGACGAAACGGCGCGCTCCGACCGTAACCGAGTTCGATTCGGAGGAGGCCGAAGGCTTTGAAGACGGCGATCAGCTGCGTGACATCAACACGCCGGAGAGCATGCTGATATCGAAGGAAATTGCGCGCACGATCAACGACGCCATGGAGCAACTACCGGAAGAGTTGCGCAACGCGATCACGCTGCGAGAGATCGAAGGCCTGAGTTACGAAGATATTTCGACGATCATGAATTGTCCGATCGGCACGGTACGGTCGAGGATATTTCGCGCCCGAGAGGCGATCGCCGGGAGATTGCGTCCGTTGCTGGAGACGCGCAAGGACCAGAGGTGGTGATGCATGAATGACAAACTGTCTGCTCTGATCGATGGCGAGCTCCGCGGCGAGGAGATTCGGACACACCTCGGCTGCCTGAAAAGCGACGCCGATTTGCGGCGTGCCTGGGATACCTACCACCTCATTGGCGACGCGTTGCGAGGGCATCTCAGCCCGGACTTCAGCAGCCGCGTCGCGGCCCGGCTTGTACAGGAGCCCACCGTGCTTGCGCCGCGGTCCGGTGCGGCCGCCCTTGTACGGGTCGCGCGATACGCCGTATCGGCGGCCGCCGTCGCCGCCGCCGTCGCTCTGGTCGTCTGGACGGCGCTGCCGGTCATGCGCGGCGAGCCGCAGCTTGCCGCCAATTCGGCTGCGGCGCCGGCTGCTGGCGTGCCGGGGCCGGAATTGGACGCGCGCCGCGCCTCCGCCGAGGATGAAAATTACCTGCTCGCGCATCAGCCGTATTCCCATACGAGCGCCATGCAGGGCGTCGCAACCTACGTTCGTGCCGTCAGCGAACCGCGCGAGGCAGGGCGCAAATGAACCTGCTGCGGGCACTGGGAAGGCTGCCGGTCATGATCCCGGCGCTCCTGGTGAGCGTCCCGCCCGCCACTGCCCAGACCGACGTGGATGCGCAGCATTGGCTGCAGCGCATTTACGAAGCCACGCAGAAGCTCAACTACACCGGCACGTTCGTTTATCAGCATGGGCAGCAGGTCGAATCCTCCCGCATCACTCACCTGGTCGACGCAACCGGGTTGCATGAAAAGCTTGAAGCCCTCGACGGTGTTCCGCGCGAAATCATCCGCACCGGCGAAGAGGTCCTCTGCTACATGCCGACGAGCATGACGCTCAAGATCGACAAACAGCCCGGCCAGCGATCGTTTTTTACGATCCTGCCGGAGAAGTTCAAGGAGCTGTCCGAGAACTACAGCATCAGAAAAGGAGAAGCGGAGCGAGCCGGGGGCTACGATTGCCAGTTGATCATCCTCGAGCCGAAGGACCGCATGCGCTATGGCCACCGGTTGTGCGCAGATCTCAATACGGGAATGCTTCTCAAGGCCAAAACTGTCGACGAGCACAACGAGGTTCTGGCGCAATTCGCGTTCACGCAGATCGATATCGGCGGGCATATCGACCGCAACAAGCTGAAGCCGCGCTTCTCGCGCAAGGGCCCGGCGTGGCGCGTAGAGGATTCAGGCGCCACCCGCGCCAATCTCGCTGAATCCGGCTGGCGCATTCGTTCGACGCCTCCCGGATTCCGCACGGTGGCCGAGTTGATCCGCACGCTGGGCGGGACCAGCGGCGTCGGCCATATTGTCCTTTCGGACGGGCTTGCGGCCGTATCGGTGTTCATTCAACCGGCGGCGAGCAGGAGTCCCGCCCCGCAACCGGGACTGGCGCGTCAGGGTGCGATCAACGTCTACGTGCGCCAGGTCGGCAGCCACTGGATTACCGTGGTTGGCGAAGCGCCTGCGGAGAGCGTAAAATACATCGCCAATGCGGTGGAATACCGCAGGTAAAGCGGCTTGACCTTTACCTGCCGCCTTGCCGGGGCGCCGAATGCCCGCCGTTCGGTTCCCGCCCGATCCCGACCGAAGGATTTCACAATGGCCAGACGACTGCTCGTCATCCTGCTGTTATTTTGTCCGTCCGCTCTGCTTGCCCAGGGGCGGGGGGAATTGCCCGATTTCACCGAGCTCGCCGAGAAGCAGGGTCCGACGGTAGTCAATATCAGCACGACCCAGGCGCGCGAGCGCCGCAGCGTTCCGCAGATTCCCAATCTGGATGAAGACGATCCACTGTACGATTTTTTCAGGCGCTTCATTCCGCGACAACCGGGTCCGGGGCAGGGGCCCGGACAGGGCCCGCGCGAATTCGAAAGCCGCTCGCTCGGGTCGGGTTTTATCATCAGCGGGGACGGCTACGTTCTTACCAATGCGCATGTGGTCGACTCGGCCGACGAGATCACGGTGCGCCTCACCGACAAGCGCGAATTCAAGGCGCGCGTTATCGGCGCCGACAAGCGCACCGACCTCGCCTTGATCAAGATCGATGCGGCCGGCTTGCCGACGGTGCGCTTCGGCGACCCCAACCGGCTGAAGGTCGGAGAATGGGTGGTCGCGATCGGATCCCCGTTCGGATTCGACAACTCCGTCACCGCGGGAATCGTCAGCGCGAAGGGGCGCAGCCTGCCTCAGGAAACCTTTGTTCCCTTCATCCAGACCGACGTCGCCATCAATCCCGGGAATTCCGGAGGGCCGCTGTTCAACCTGCGCGGTGAGGTGGTGGGAATCAATTCGCAGATCTACAGCCGCACCGGCGGGTTCATGGGCCTGTCGTTCGCGATCCCAATCGACGTCGCCATGGATGTGCAAAATCAGCTGCGGCAGTCCGGGCGCGTGAGCCGCGGCCGGATCGGCGTCGTCATCCAGGAAGTCTCGAAAGAGCTGGCCGAGTCGTTCGGACTCCCCCGGCCGTCGGGCGCGCTTATCAACGCGGTCGAGAAGGGCGGCCCGGCCGAGAAGGCCGGCGTCGAAACGGGCGACATCATCCTGAAATTCGACGGCAAGGCGGTGACGAGTTCAAGCGAGCTGCCGCGCATCGTCGGCAACACCAGGCCCGGCAGCAAATCCAGCATGGAAGTGTGGCGCAAGGGCGCGACCCGGGAGATCTCGGTAACAGTCGGCGAATTGCCCGAGGATCGCGTCGCGAGCAGCGACCCGCGCCGCAGCCGGCCGGCCGAGCAGGCGGCGAACCGCCTTGGCTTCGTCGTCAGCGATCTCACCGCGGAGCAGAAGCGCGACCTGAAGGTGGGCGGCGGCGTGATCGTGGAAGATGTCCGCAGCAGCCGCCGCGCCGATGTACGCGCGGGCGACGTCATTACGGCCGTGACCAGCAAGGGCCGTACCACAGAACTGAAATCGGCCGATCAGCTCAATAAGCTGCTTGTTCAGCTGGAGCGCAATACGACCATGACCCTGCACGTGCGCCGCGGCGAGAGCAACCTGTTCGTCACCGTCAGGGGCGAAAGTGCCCCGGGCTGACATGCGCTAAAATTCAATACTTTGCAGCTTTCGAAGGGTGCTGAAAGGCACCCTTTTTTATAACCGGCCGGCAGCGATGCAGCATATCCGAAATTTTTCGATCATCGCCCATATCGATCACGGCAAATCGACGCTGGCCGACCGCTTCATCCAGCGCTGCGGCGGGTTGTCCGAGCGCGAGATGTCCGAGCAGGTACTCGATTCGATGGATCTGGAGCGTGAGCGGGGCATCACCATCAAGGCCCAGACCGCGGCGCTGCAATACACTTCGCGCGACGGCATGACCTACAACTTGAATCTCATCGACACGCCGGGCCACGTCGATTTCTCCTACGAAGTGTCGCGCTCGCTCGCCGCGTGCGAAGGAGCGCTGTTGGTCGTGGACGCGACCCAGGGGGTGGAGGCGCAGACCGTTGCCAACTGCTACGCCGCGATCGAGCAGGGGGTCGAGGTCGTCCCCGTGCTCAACAAGCTCGACCTGTCTTCGGCCAACCCCGAGCGCGCCATCCAGGAGATCGAGGATGTGATCGGCATCAAGGCGACGGACGCGGTGCGCGTCAGCGCCAAGACCGGCGAGGGTGTCGAGGATGCGCTGGAAGCGGTGATCCACCGCATCCCGGCTCCCAAGGGCGATCCCGATGCCCCGCTCAAGGCGCTCATCATCGATTCCTGGTTCGACAACTATGTCGGCGTGGTGATGCTGGTGCGCCTGGTGGACGGGGTTATCCGGCCGAAGGACCGGCTGCTGCTCATGTCGGCGCAGGCGATTCATTTTTGCGAGCAAGTGGGCGTGTTCACGCCCAAGGCCCAGGACCGCGAGCAGCTCTCGGCCGGCGAGGTGGGGTTCGTCATCGCCGGGGTGAAAGAGCTGCAACATGCGCGCGTCGGCGATACTCTCACTTCGGCCGACCGCCCGGCCGCCGCTGCGCTGCCGGGCTTCAAGGAGATCAAGCCGCAGGTCTTCGCAGGGCTTTACCCCGTGGAA
>JBGPYQ010000236.1:0-5002 GCA_041493345.1 Gammaproteobacteria bacterium
AACAGCTCGACCGCGAGCTCGGGCCCGGTCATGAACGCATCGTGGATCGCGCGCCTGACGATCACGCCGCTCATCGGAATGACGCCGTTGGTGACGATCTTGGCGAAGCAAATGATGTCGGGCGTGACGCCGAAGCGATGCGCGCCGAACGGTTTGCCCAGCCGGCCGAACCCGGTGATGACTTCATCGAAAATGAGCAGAATCCCGTGCCGGTCGCAGATCGCGCGCAGGCGCTCGAGGTAACCGGCCGGGGGCACGATGACGCCGCCCGATCCTTGCATCGGCTCGACAATGACGGCGGCAATGGTGGAGGCATCGTGCAGTGCGACCAGGCGCTCCAGTTCCTCGGCAAGGTGCGCGCCCCACTTCGGCTGGCCGCGCGAATACGCCATTTCAGCCGCGTTGTAGGTGTGGGGAAGGTGATCGACCCCGGGGACCATCAGCGCGGAGAACATCTTGCGGTTGGGAACGATGCCGCCGACGGAAATCCCTCCCAGGCCCACGCCGTGGAAGCTGCGCTCGCGCCCGATCAGGCGCGTGCGCGAGGCCTCGCCCTTCATGCGGTGGTAAGCCACTGCGATCTTGAGGGAGGTGTCCACCGCTTCGGAGCCGGAGTTTGCGAAGAACACGTGGCTCATGCCTTCCGGGGCCAGCCTGGCAATGCGCCCGGCGAGCGAGAAAATCTTCGGGTGCCCCATCTGGAACGCGGGGCTGTAATCGAGCTCCTTGACCTGCCTTGCAACGGCCTCGGCGATTTTCGGGTGGCCGTGCCCGAGCGGGCAGCACCACAGGCCCGAGAGGCAATCGAACAGGCGCTTGCCGTCGGCGCTCGTGTAGTACGCGCCCTCGGCGCGCGCGATGATGCGCGAGCCCGGGTTCTTCTTGAAGTAGCGGTTGTGCGTGAACGGCATCCAGTAGGCGTCGGTCTGAATGCCGGACGCCGATTGCGGCGCCGCAGTTTCATTCGGGTGCTTCATGACGATCCTCCTCCTTCACTCCCCGGGCGGTGATCGTGCCGCGCGGCGCCCGAAATACACATCTGAGGGCGCAAAGCTTACACTGATACTCTAATCCGCCGGTCCGCGGCGGAGCCGGTCGCCCGGGACCCTGGAATTTTCGGGGCGACGAAACAGAATATTCCGTGAAACGCTGCCGGAGGACCGGGACGCCAGGCGAAAAGGGAGGGGAGATATGTACGCCAATCTGGTAATAATTTTCAATTTCATCATCAGCCAATGGAGCCTCACGCCGCAAGCGTTCAAGGAGGCGGTCCTCGCCGCTGCGCTGGCAAAATGCGTGCTTGCGGTAATCTGGTGGTCGACGCGCGTCCTGGTCGCCAGGTTTCCGGCCAGCATTGCTTTGTCCGTATTCAATTCGGCGCTCAGCACCCGGGCGGCAAAACTCGTGGTGCTGGTGCTCGACATCACGATGATCGACGTGTTCTTGTTCTTCGCCTTCGTGGCGCTGTTCGACCTGCACCGCGGCTTCTCGATGTTCTCGCTGTGGTCCGCGACGCTGTTCTCGTTCCTGTTCGTCTACATGGTCATGGTCACGAACGCCGACATAAAAAAATACTAGCCCGGTTGCAAGGAGCACGATATGCCTTTATCCCACATCGAGCATTACCTCGTAGCGGCGGACGACATGGACCGCACGCGCGACTGGTACCGCGACGTGCTCGGCATGGAAGAGGGCTGGCACCCGGAATTCGGCTTTCCGGTCTACTGGATGTACCTCGAGGGCAAGGACGTCGTGCATATCGGCCGCAGCGCCAGGCACGCGAGCGACGACCAGAAGACCTATCTCGGGCGCATCGCCCAGGACACGGGCGCGGGCACCGGGGCGATCGATCACATCGCGTTCCGCGCGAAGGGCCTGAAGCAAACCATGGCGCACCTGCGCCGCCACGAGGTGAAATTCAACGAGCGGCGCGCCAACGGCCAGGCGCTCTACCAGCTTTTCATGTACGACCCGAACGGCATCAAGGTCGAGCTCAATTTCGACGCCGCCGAAGCCGAGGGCGTCGAGCCGCAGATTACTGCGGAGAAGCTCGCCGCGCGGAAGTGAGATGTTGGCGTGACGATCTGCACGCACTCAATCCCAAAGGAGAACGGAAATGAAGAAATCAAATCTGCTTTATGTTGTGGCGGCCGCGATCGTTCTTGGCGGCTGCGCCACCCAGGAGGGCGTGCGCCCGAAGTGGACTCTTCAGGCGAAGGACTTCGCCCCGATCACGCCCGGCAATACGAACAAGGCCGACGTGGAGCGCCTGGTCGGCAAGCCCATTATGACCATGGTGTTCCGCAACCTGGACGAAGAGACATGGGATTACCGGTATCTTGATGGAACCAATACCTACGTCGCCGAGGTGCATTTCGACATGCAGGGGAAAACGAAGTATTACACGACGTACCCCGACAATTGCGTATTCGCCCCCGTCGGCTGTCGCTGAAGTTCCCGTTCGCTGCAATCCGTCGCGGCCGGCGCGATGCATTTTCGCCCGGGCGCCTTCGGCGCGAAGGGGCTGATGGAAACGAAAGCGCACCATGCCGCCGCAACCTGAAGTTCCACCCACGGCCAGGCGCTCTACCGGCTTTCCACGCACGGCCCGAAAGGCATCGGGCTCGGGCTCAACTTCGACGCGGCTGAGGCCGCAGTTTTTGCCGGCAATCTGATCCGGGTCTCCGGATAAGGCAGCCGGCTCGCGGAAATAAATTCGAACCGCGGAAGACCCAAAGGAGAACGGAAATGAGCCGTGAACAAAAAGGGAGTGCAGTCGTGTCGCAGGCACTCGGAATTGCCGCCGCTCTGGCGGCAATGTGCCTGTGCGTGCCCGCGCCGGTCCTGGCGGCGGAGCCGGCCGACACCATTCTTGTCAACGGCCATATCGTCACCGTCGACGAGCGCTTCACAATCGCGCAGTCGGTCGCGATCAGGGGCCAGCGCATCGTCGCAGTCGGCAATAACGCGGATGTGCTCGAGCTGCAGGGCCGCGGCACCAAGGTGATCGACTTGAAAAAGAGAACCGTCATTCCGGGGCTGATCGACAACCACTCGCACTGGATCCGCGCGGCGGAGCACGACGAATTTCGGCTCGACGGAATCGCATCGCGCAAGCAGGCCCTGACCAAGCTCGCCGAGCGGGTGCGCTCCGCGCGTCCCGGCGAATGGATCGTGACCCTCGGCGGATGGTCCGAGGAACAATTCCGCGACGACCCGCGCGGGTTCCCGCTGGAGGAGCTCGACCGCATCGCCCCGAACAACCCGGTGGTATTGCAGGCCGTCTACATTCACAGCTATCTCAACAGCGCCGCGCTCAATGCGGCCGGGATCGACGCGAACACGCCCGATCCGCGCGGCGGCACGATCGGGAAGGATGCGAGCGGCAAGCCGACCGGTTTCGTGGACGGCGCGGGCGGCGTCGCTTTCGTGGCGGCGAAGATTCCGCTGCCGGACGTCGAAGGATGGATCGCCAATGCCCGCAAGCTCGTTGCCGGGCTCAACGCGATGGGAATCACCGCGTGGTACGACGCCGGCGGGCGCGGCGTGAACGAAAAGCACTACGAGCCTTACAGGTATCTTGCCGGCCGAGGGGAGCTCGACGCGCGCGTGTTCTGGACCACCATCCGCCAGCCGGCGACCGCGGAGCAGGTGGACAAGGCGCTCGCCGAGATCGCGCAATTGAAGCCGTTCCAGGGAAACGATTATTTCGATCACCTGGGCTGGGGCGAGACGCTCTATGCGCCGGTGACCACGAATTCGCTGCGCGCGGAGAGCAACACGAAACCCGAGGACATGGCGCAGATGCGGCGCGTCGCGCAGGCGCTCGCCGAGCGCGGCCTCTACGCCAATGCGCACGTGGAGATGACGGAGGCGATCGACGCTTTCCTCGACCAGTACGAGGCGGTTCACCGGATCCACCCGATCAAGGGCCTGCGCTGGACGTTTTCGCACCTCGACCAGGTGAGCGAGGCGCAGCTTGATCGCATGAAGAAGCTGGGCATGTACGCTGGGCTCCACAGCCGCCCGCTGATTCAGGGCGCGCTCATGCACAAAGTGCACGGCGAGCGCGCCTGGGACATGCCGCCGCTGCGGCGCGTGCAGGACAGCGGCATCGTTTGGGGACTGGGGTCGGACGCGACCGCGGTGACGACCTCCAACCCGTTCTACACGCTGGGGTTCGCGGTGACCGGACGCATGATCGGAGGGCAGAAGGTGAACCGGCAGACGGTCAGCCGCGAGGAAGCGCTCGTCGCCCACACGCGCAGCAACGCGTATTTCGTTTTCCAGGAGGGCAATCTCGGCTCGATCCAGCGCGGAAAGTACGCGGACCTGGTCGTGCTCGACCGGGATTATCTCAAGGTGCCCGCCGACCAGATCAAGGACATCAAGCCTCTCATGACGATGGTGGGCGGAAAATTCGTGTACCAACGCGGCAAGCCGTGAAGCCGCAGTGCCGCTCCGCGGGCGTGAATATCGGCTCGGCGCGCGTGGCGCCTCTGCGCACGCGGGAGTATGATCCCCCAAGAATCCGTGCGCCCAGGGAGGACACATGCAAGTCAGCGAAATCCTCAAGGTCAAAGGCACCGCGCTTTTTACGATTCCCCCCGAAGGCAAGGTGACCGAAGCGGTCGCGACCATGGCCCAGCACAACATGGGTTCGCTGGTTGTGATCGACAAGGGACGCATGATCGGGATGCTGACCTTCAAGGAACTCCTGCAGGCCTTGAACAAGGGCCGCGGCGCGCTGGGCGAGTTGAAGGTGGGCGATATCATGGTGCGCGACCCGGTGACGGCCAGCCCGGCGATGGACGTGAACGACCTGCGGCGCGCGATGCTCGATTCCGGCGCGCGCTATCTTCCGGTCATGGACGGCGACACGCTCACCGGAGTGATTTCCTTCCGTGACGTCGCCAAGGCGGTGCTCGAGGAGCAGGAGTTCGAGAACCGGATGCTGAAGGGCTACATCAAGAACTGGCCGCAATGACGGTTTTTCCCCTGC
>JBGPYQ010000248.1:0-4438 GCA_041493345.1 Gammaproteobacteria bacterium
CGGCCACGCCGGCATCTACACGGCGCACGCGGCGATCGAGCTCTACGCGGAGGCCTTCGAGCAGGCGGGCGCGCTGGACCGGCTCGAAGCCTTTGCCAGCTTCCACGGCGCCGATTTCTACCGTCTGCCGCGAAACCGGGACTCGATCACCCTGCGCAGGGAATCCTGGCCCGTGCCGGGCGAGATGCCCTTCGGCGCGGACACCCTGGTGCCCTTGCGCGCGGGCGAATCGCTGAGCTGGCGGCTCGCTTAGAAGCTGGCATGGCGGAGGATCTGCGCCGGTTGCTCGATGCGCCGGTATTCGCCGCGCTCGCGCCTTTGATCGAGCGCTGTCCGCGCGACCGTTTCCCCCGGCTCGACGAACTGAACGCATTGCTGGAGTCTTCCGTTACGAGCGGAGGCGGAGCGCCGGTCCGCTTCGTGCCGCCCACACCATTGTCCAGGGCCGCCCAATACGAAATCCGCGTCTTCGAGACCGGGGAAGTGCAGACGCGCCCGGGCAGCTGGCACGACCTGTTCAACGCGCTGGTCTGGCTGATTTTTCCGAAATCCAAGGCGGTCCTCAACCGCCACCATTGCGAGCAGATCAGGGCGCGCCGGGGCGAGAAGCTGCGGGGAACGGCTCGCGACGTGCTCACTCTGTTCGACGAAGGCGGGATCATCGTGGCCTCGGCCGACACGGTGTTGTCGGCGCTGCTGCGCGAATGCAGGTGGAAGGAATTGTTCTGGCGACAGCGCGCACGGGTCCTGCGCTCGATGCGGTTTTACGTCTTCGGTCACGCTATCTACGAAAAAGCGCTCGAGCCTTACAAGGGCGTGACCGCCAAGGCCCTGATCCTCGATGTGGCGCCGGCTTTGGTCAACGCGCCGCTCAAAAATCAGCTCGCAGAGCTCGATGCGCGCGCCGCAGAGTATTTTTCGCACGCGGAAGCCTTGATCTCGACACGCCGGCTGTCGCCGCTTCCCGTCCTCGGCATTCCGGGATGGGAAGCGGCCAACGAGCGCGCGGAGTATTACGAGGACACTTCGCAGTTCAGACCGGGGCGCGCTGCGGTAGAATGAGCCCCGAAGCCGGCCAGACAGTCGCTGGCAGGTGTTTCACTTGCCAGAGGAAAGTCCGGGCTCCATAGAGCAGGGTGCTGGGTAACGCCCAGGCGCCGCAAGGCGACGAAGAGGGCCACAGAGACGAGTCGTGGCGGGCGGTAGACGAAACTGCGCGTTACGGGTGAAACGAGGCAACCTCCACCCGGAGCAACACCAAATAGGCGGACGCTGACGTTGCTCGCCGAGTCCGCGGGTAGGTGGCTCGAGCCTTGGGGCAACTCAAGGCCTAGAGGAATGACTGTCCACGACAGAACCCGGCTTACCGGCCGGCTTCACTTTTTTCCGCAATACCCGGGGGACCGGTTTCGTTCAGCGCGCCGTTTCCTGTATCCAGGCCGTGATGGCCGCGACAATTTCCGGGGCGTCACCGAGCGGAGCGCTTACGCGGAATGTCGTCTTCGCATGGCGTTCCCGGATCCTCGCCACCATGTCCGGAAGCTCGCGCTTCAAGTGCGCACCCGTTGCCAGGAACAGGGGCACGATGCTCACCCTGTGAAAGTCTTTGCCCGCGAGCCGCGCCGCCGCTTCGTCGAGCGACGGGGACATGAATTCAAGGAAGGCGAGCTCGACCGTAAGGCCGGCGGCGCGCAGGCGGTCGCGGATATTTTCGAAGGGAAGCGCCCACCCCGGTTCACGCGCGCCGTGGGCGAAAAGAATGATGGCGTTCGAAGGCATGGGATCGGCCGGAAACGTTTCCCCGTCAGTGGAATTTCGCTTCGATTCCACGAATCTCCCCGAGCACGCGCTCCGGGGCAAGTTCGATCATGCACTTGAAATGCCCGAGCGGACATTCGCGCTGAAAGCACGGACTGCACTCGATCCCGGTCCTCACGATGCGTGAGATCCGCGCAAGCGGCGGCGTATGCTCGGGGCTGGAGGATCCGTACAGTGCCACCACCGGCCGGCCGACTCCCGCGGCGACGTGCATCAACCCCGAATCGTTGCTCACCACGACTTCGGCGAGCGACAGCAAGTCGATGGCGCTCGCGAGATCCGTCCTGCCGCACAGGTTGATTGCGGCGCCCTTGCTCAATTCGGCGATCTCGTCGCCGATGACCCGGTCCTTTTCCGAGCCGAAGAGCCAGATCGCGCGCCCATTCGCAGCGAGCTTTTCCGCAAGCGCGGCAAAATAGCGCGCCGGCCAGCGCTTCGCCGGCCCGTACTCTGCGCCGGGGCAGAACGCGACGACGGGCTTTGCGCAAGACAGTCCCAGCTTTCCGAGCGCGAGCGCAAGGTTGGCCCCGTCGACGCGCAGCCGCACCTCCGGCAGGGGATGCGCCGGCGGCGCGCCCGGTTTCTCGGCGAGCTGCGCGTAGCGCTCCGCCATCAGCGGCAGGCGCTTCTCGTCGAGCTTGTGAATCCGATTCAGAAGCCCGTAGCGCGATTCACCCACGAATCCCGTGCGCAGCGGTATCCCGGCGAAAAACGGAATCAGAGCCGACTTGAGCGTATTCGGCAATACGACGGCCTCGTCGTAGGCGCGCGCGCGCAAGCTCCGGCCGAGGCGCCAGCGCGCGGGGAGCTTGAGCTCGCCGTGCCCGAACGGCGCGGCTATGACTTCGCCGATCTCCGGCATGCGCTTGAGCACCGGCACAGTCCAGGCCGGGGCGAGCGCGTCGATGATTGCGCCCGGGGCCTTCTTGCGCAGGCGCGCAAAAAGCGGTTGCGCGAGCAACGCATCGCCGATCCAGTTCGGCGAGACGATCAGGATTTTCGGCACGAAAGAAAGGGCTCAGTGCCCCTTCGGAGGCTGGCCTTTGTAGATGTAGCGCGTGCCGCAATAGGGGCACAGCATCTCGCCCGCCTTGGCGACATCGAGAAACACTCGCGGGTGCATGTTCCACACTGGCGAATTCGGCGTCGGGCAATGCAGCGGCAGATCGGCCTCGGAGACCTCGACGACGCGGCTGGTGGGGTCGTTCGCACCCATCAGGCCTTGATCCTGGAGACCTTCGCTGTTTTCTTCTCGTCCACGGGCGAGAGCCAGTCCTTGTGTTTCGCGACCTTGCCGGCGACCACGTCAAAGAAGAGCCTCTGGATCTTGGTCGTCACCGGACCGCGCTTGCCCGCGCCGATGGTGCGCCCGTCGAGCTCGCGGATCGGCGTGACCTCCGCTGCCGTGCCGGTGAAAAAAGCCTCGTCGGCGATGTAGACGTCGTCGCGCGTGATCCGCCTGGAGATGACTTCGTAGCCGAGCTCGTTCGCGAGCGTGATCACGGAAGCACGCGTGATGCCGGAGAGCGCCGAGGTCAGCTCCGGCTCGTGCAGCTTGCCGTCCTTGACGAGGAAGAGGTTTTCTCCCGAGCCCTCGGCGACGAAACCGTCCACGTCGAGGAGCAGCCCCTCGTCGTAGCCGTGCTGGGTCGCCTCCAGGTTCGCCAGGATCGAGTTCGGATAAGTTCCGGCCATCTTGGCGCGCGCCATGGTCACGTTGACGTGGTGGCGGGCGTAGGACGAAGTCTTGACGCGGATGCCCTTCTCGATCGCTTCCGTGCCGAGATAGGCGCCCCAGGGCCAGGCCGCGATGGCCACGTGCACGGTCGCGCCGATGGGCGACACGCCCATCTTCTCCGAGCCGTAGAACGCGATCGGCCGGATGTAGCAGGATTCGTGCTTGTTCGCGCGCACCACCTCCTTCTGCGCTTCCACGATAGTGTCGCGGCTGAAGGGGATCTTCATCATGTAGATGTGCGCCGAGTTGAAAAGGCGCTCGGTGTGCTCGTTCAAGCGGAAGATCGCGGTTCCCTCGACGGTCTTGTAAGCGCGCACGCCCTCGAATACCGAAAGGCCGTAATGCAGCGAGTGGGTGAGGACGTGGGTGGTCGCGGAACGCCAGGGCACGAGCTTGCCGTCGAACCAGATGAATCCGTCACGATCGGCCATCGACATGGTGAATCTCCGGAGGGGCTCTTGAAAATGCTATTTTAGCGGAAACCGGTCTTGCCACGGGTGTCCGGGCACCTATTGCTGCACTGCGGCCGCGCCCAACACGCTTCGCCACAGTTCCTGCGTTGCGCGGACCGCGTCGGTTACTTCCGCGTGCGAAACGCGGGCGTACTTCGCGCCGTTCAGCCGCAAGCCGTGCTGCAGCCGGCGGAATTCACGGTAGGCCGAGCTTGATTTCTCGGCGGCATCCGCCGCAATCAGTCCGAGCTTCGCGGCGAGCTTCAGGAGCGCGATGTTGCCGACGTTCGCGGTGAGCTCCGGGTGACGGTGCGCGTGCGCCAGCACCAGATACTGGACGGCGAATTCGATGTCGATCATGCCGCCGCGGTCGTGCTTCAAGTCGAAAAACTCGCTGCGGTTCGGATGGCCCTCGAGCAGCGTCCGCCGC
>JBGPYQ010000115.1:0-10121 GCA_041493345.1 Gammaproteobacteria bacterium
CTGCCGCCGGCGCACAGCGTTGACGAGGGATTGGAGGGCGAACACGGTCTTGCCCGAGCCCGGGCCGCCCTTCAGAAGGCTGGTGCGGTTCCGCGGCAGTCCGCCGTGGCTCAGCTCGTCAAATCCGGGGATGCCCGTGGCGATCTTGGGCAGAGGTTGAGGGGCCGCGCTTTTCGTCGCTTTCACGGTCACGCCTTTCAAGGCGGTGAGCCGCGGAGTCAGGAACATCCGGGTTCCTGCCGCGACCGCCCTAACCGACTGTTCTGATATGGCTGCCTTGCCACTATAGACCCTCAGGAACCACGTAGGAACAGGAAGAAGCACAAAGAATGTTTGTTTTATGCGCGCTAGCGCACAGACCACTCAACGCACCCGCCCGTTGATCTCGATGATGGGAAGCAGTATGGCGAGGACGATCGGCACCACGGCCCCGCCCATCCGTAAAGCATGTCAACGGCGAAACCCTGAAGCAGCAAATCCCACGAAAAATCACGCAAGTCGTTCCAGCCTCGGGCCTGCATCGAGCGCGGGCAACCCGACCACGCGGCACCCTCCGGTAATCACAAGAAATATTGTGTCTTATGTCGGCTGGCGCACAGTGTGCTCTGGCGCGGAGGAGGAGAATCGTCTCAACTCATGAAAATTGTCAGTGCAAGGACCATGATGCAGCAGGTTTTGTTTTCCAGTTTTTGATGTTCCTACAGGAGAATGACCGTGGAAACCACCGTACGCACCCCCTTTCCTCCCACTTCCGGAAATTCCGCAAAAGGCGATGGCCTCCTGAATAAGGCTGCAACCAGTGCGCATGCTGCCGTGGACAGAGTCGCCGGGGCAGCCGACGAAGCGGCACGCAAAGCCAAGCCTGTCATCGATCGCGCAGCGGACTTTGCCCACCACGCGGTTGACAAGGCGGCCGATGTTGCTGCGCCGACCGCCGAATGGCTTGGCGAGCAAGGGGAGAGTCTGATGGCAACGCCAAAGAAACTTGTTGATGGCACGTGCAAATACGTTGCGGCAAACCCGCTCAAATCTGTGGCTATCGCGCTGGTCGCCGGCCTCTTGATCGGCCGCATCGTTCGTTAATTATTCGGATCGCGGATTGGACGGCTCTCTCAAGGGCTCTGATAACACCGCGCTCCCTCGGCACGGCAGCGTGGCCCGGACGGGCGATGCTTCATTGGGGGGCAAGTCGGGCGCTCCCGAGGGAACCCAGTCGCCGCCCCACAGTGTTCTCGACGAGCTGTCTGACACGTTTGCATCGGCTCGGCGGATCATCTCCGATTTCCTCGAGTTGTTGTCGCTCGAAACCCGCCGTGCCGGCCTTACGCTCGTATGGATGGTGGCCTGTGGCGCGGTTGCCGCAATTCTCGTCGTCACCCGCATGGTTGGGTTTTATGGCCGCAATGGCGTTGCGGGCCGTTTCTCTTGGCATCCCATGGGTGACTGCGGTAACTGTGATCTCGCCAGCCAATTGCTGGCCGCGGCGATCATGACGTCCGTTTGAATAAGAATGAGCCGGGATCCGCTTTTCCTCGCTACCAGACGGCAACTGGAAGCGAAACCGACAATAGCGTTTTTAATTCGTTTCGGCTGGCAACGTTTTTCCAGCTTTCTGAGGGATTCCTGGGCATTGCGGCAAAAGCACTCGGCTACGGGTGTCCCACTTCCTGATGAACACCTGAAGTGCCTGGCCGGGCAACGGTAAATCCGTTCCGGCAGTCCGGACTCGAGCAGGGCTCCCGACAAGCCAATGCTCTCATCCTGCCTTTGATCCAGACAACAGTCCTGCCAGCCCGATAACGCTTGCGACCACGCCGCCGACCAGCATCCATATCGCCCGGTCGGTAGGGGCACCGGTGAAGAATCGGGAAATGTCGGAGCCGGTCGAGTTAACCGCGTTGATGCCGAAGATCATGACAAGAATGCCGCCGGCAAGAATTGCGAGCGAGATTGTTTTGTTCATTGAAAAATCCCCTTTCTGATTATCATGGCCGACTCGATGAAATCGTCAGAGCGGCTTCCGTCCGCTTATCACCCTAACCAGGATGACCACGATGGCGATCACCAGGAGAACGTGAATGAAACCGCCCATGGTGTACGCAGAGACGAACCCCAGGAGCCACAGGAGGATCAGAACAACAGCGATGGTATAGAGCATGGTGGGTTTTTCCTTTGTTCAACGCGCAAAAACTAGAGAGTTCACGCGGCGGACTGACACCGCTATCGCGAAACCGTTACGAAATCCTTGGCGCCGGCCGCGTCACTAACCATCCCGTTCGAGGGCTTCCGGTTATAGTCGGCGCTACCGATGTGGTCGGGCTGGCCGGTCTTGAGGACGGCTTGCTGCTTCGTGCTCGAGAGGTCGCGCACCAGGTCATCCAGCATCTCCCTGCCTGCGGGCAACAAAGCCGCAACGATAATTGCAGAGACCAGAAATTTTGTTACGGCCATGATCATTGCTCCTATTTATCCACGCGATCTTGCGTCGTGAATTGAATCACCCGGACGTCTAACGATCAGAGGATCCAACCGCGGGTGCGAATCTGAAACTCCTTGAGTTGACGCTCGAGCGTCTCTTTCGAGATCCCGCGCCCCTCCTGGATCCAGCCGGCGCGTTGATTGCGCCTGGCGGCGACCACACCCGGCACATCATCGGTCAGCCTGCACCACTCTTCTTCCACTTTTCCGCTGAACTGCTTCCAGATGCCTTCGAAACGATCCCGGTTCATGTCGATCTCCTTCGGTTATAGTTCGCTCCATCGTTCCGGCAATTGTCCGCCTGGTGAGGCGTTCGCTCCGTTCGCCAGCGTACATACGGCGCCAAATCCTCGTCATAAGCTTGCGTGGAGTACGCCCATGTTTGGAGTACACCCATGTTCGGAGTACGCCCATATGTTTCTCGAGAGCCGCTTTCAGCGGGTAGTTGATCAGATCCGGGCCACCGGGCCCATTCCTTTGCGGCTCGAGCTGTGGAACGGGCGCTGCTTCGATCTATCTCAGAAGCCCACGGTCACGGTTGCCATTCCAAAGCTGTCGGCGCTCCGGTACTTCATTTCCCCTGATCTGAACAAGCTGGGTGAGGCCTTCGTCGAGGGCCACATCCGGGTGGAGGGGTCGATCCACGACGTTTTCAGGATCGCGGAGAGCTTGGCGCGCCGCGCCGCCGCCACCACGCGCTCCGGATTCCACCGGTTCACGCCCCACACCCGCAACCGCGACCGCAAGGCGATCGAGTACCACTACGATGTCTCGAACGACTTCTATTCACTGTTCCTGGATCGGAACATGGTCTATTCCTGCGCCTACTACCGGGAAGAGGACGACTCTCTCGAGACGACCCAAGTGCAGAAGCTGGACCATATTCTGGACAAGCTGATGCTGAAACCGGGCGAGCGCTTTCTCGACATCGGCTGTGGCTGGGGGGCGTTGATCATACGGGCGGCGAAGAAGTACGGCGCCGTTGCAACCGGGGTCACGCTTTCAAAAGAACAATTCGAGCATGCGCGCGAGCGGGTCCGTGCCGAAGGCCTTGAGGATCGCTGCGTCGTCGAGCTGCGGGACTATCGTGAAGTGCCGGGGACGGGCGTATTCGACAAAATCGCGAGCGTCGGCATGTTCGAACACGTGGGCTTGAAGAACTTGCGCGCCTATTTCGGCAAGATCCGCTCGCTCCTGAAAGACGACGGGGTGTTCATCAATCACGGCATCACGACCAGCGACGTAGACAGCCGCTGGATGGGTCTGGGGGCGGGGGAATTCATCGACCGCTACGTGTTCCCGGACGGCGAGTTGCCGCACCTCGCCCTCGTGCTGCAGGAGATGTCTGCGGCCGGGCTGGAGGTGACCGACGTGGAATCGTTGCGGCGCCATTACGCGCGCACGGCGCACGAATGGGCAAGCCGCCTCGAATCGAACCGCGAGCGTGCGGTACGCATGGTCGGTGACAAGCGGCTTCGCATCTGGCAGATCTATCTCGCCGGTTGCGCTTACGGCTTTGCGAGAGGTTGGATGAACGTCTATCAGGTTCTCGGATGCAAGGCCGAAAACACCGGGGCCAATCCCCTGCCGCTCACGCGGGAATACGTGTATGACCGGTGAGGCGGGAGATCGTCAGCGCCGAGATGCGGAAAGCCCCGGAAGCTCGGGGCCGATCATCAGGCTGCGACCCTTTCGGGAAGCAAGCGATCGGATTCCTGTTTGACTACTGCGTAGCACTCGCAGACCCGCTGTTCCAGCGTTGGCCGGTCGAGCACTTTGATGTGACCGCGATTGTACTGAATCAATCCGGCCGTTTGCAGCTTTCCGGCCGCCTCCGTGACGCCCTCGCGGCGCACTCCCAGCATGTTCGCGATCAGTTCCTGGGTCATGCTCAGCTCGTTCGAGCGCAGCCGGTCCAGGCTCAACAGCAGCCAGCGGCACAGTTGCTGCTCCACCGAATGGTGCCGGTTGCAAACGGCAGTCTGCGCCATCTGCGTGATCAGCGCCTGCGTGTAGCGCAGCAGCAGATGCTGCAGCGGGCCGCCGTGCTCGAATTCCCTTTTGAGGATCTTTGATGAGAGGCGGTACGCGTAGCCGGCGCTTTGCACCACCGCCCGGCTGGGCGTGGATTCCCCGCCCATGAACAGCGCAATGCCGACCAGGCCTTCATGACCCACGACCGCGATTTCGGCCGACGCTCCGTCTTTCATGACGTAGAGCAGCGACACGATGCAGTCGGTGGGGAAATACACGTAGTCCAATTTACTGCCGGACTCGTAGACGGCCATGCCGAGCGGCAGCGGCACGAGCTCCAGGTCAGGCAGCAGGCGCTCGTAATCCGCCGCGGGCAGCGCGGCAAGAAGATCATTTTGAGTGGGAGCATGGGTTCCGGATGCGGCGAGATTCCTGCTCATGGTCACCTCCATCAAGGCCGTAGCAAAGTCCCCGTGCCCGAACCTCGGGGATGGCCACATCTTACACCTTATGTCCGATAGCGAACAGAACGTCCTGCAGCAAGGGCGGACGATGCCCTGACTTCGGCGGTTTGGCGTCCTTCCACCAATGCGGGATGATGCCCCAGCGCCCCGTTTCAGCTCGATTGCGCGAATTCATGGGCCCGCGTCGTGGCCTGTTTCACCAAGTCCGCCGCCGCCCGGCCTGTACGCCCCTTGATCGCGGCGGCCGAGGCGAACTCGACCCAAGACCCCTCGCTGATCGCCAGACGCCCACCCGAGGACTCGAGCCAGGCTATGACGGCTTCACTTTTCGGCTCCCGGATGAAGGCCGGAATCAGGGCGCTCGTATCGTAAATTATCAGTAGCGCGCTACGCGGCTCATTTCGCCGACCACTGTTGCCGTCTCTTTATGGTTGCCAGGGAATTGGCGCAGCCGGCGCGCCTCGGCCTTGCCGATCGCACGGCTTTCCGGAGGGGCGGGCACCAGGCGCCCGTCGGGAGAGACCTCCACGATAAGTATATCGCCCTCGACCACGCTGATCTTCCTGGCCGATTCCGCCGGCAGGCGTATGGCGAGGCTGTTGCCCCATTTCGATACCCTCAGTTCCATCCGCAAGTTCCTTGTCAACATCGCATCACCCGCTGTATCTGCACGTAGATACGTCATAAGCGGTGGCCCGATCTTGTCAACGCGCCCACCTGCCCGCCCCTTCGGCAACACCGGCATTGGACTGGCACGCCCTTGCGCCGGACAGAGCCAGCCGGCAAACCCATGACAATGGAATAAAATCGCTTTCATCTTGCAGGTTTGGGAGTATAGTTTTCCCAGAAAATACAAAAAACACCCGCACTTTTTCCCACTCAAACGCGAAAGGACTACAGCCATGAACGCACGCGTCGATTTTGAAGCAATTCAGGGCATATTTCAAAGGAACTACGAACAGATCGAAGTCCAATTCGATCCCGAGCATGCGGTGGCCTGGACTTACATGAATCCTTCCGGGGCACCGTGTTTCAACCTCGACATGCTCAACGAGCTGCGCGCTCACGAGGGCGTCATCGAATCCTGCGGCGGCCGCGTGTTGTACGAGGGGGAGCTGCATCAGATTCATTACATCGTGATCGGATCCAGGATCGAAAGCATTTTCAGCCTGGGCGGAAACCTGGCCTGGGTTGTGCCGCTGATCAAGTCGCGCGATCGCGGCACGCTCATGCACTATGCCAAGCTGTGTGTCGACAACATGTACGCGCGAATCTGCAATTACCACAGCCCGATGATCACCATTTCACTGGTGCAGGGGGAGGCGCTCGGCGGCGGATTCGAAACCGCGCTCGCCTCGAACGTCATCATCGCGGAGCGGCACTCGCGGATGGGCCTGCCCGAAATCCTGTTCAATCTGTTTCCCGGCATGGGCGCCTACAGCCTGCTCGGCCGGCGAGTGGGGATGAAGCGCGCGGAGGAAATGATTTTTTCCGGGCGCATCTACACCGCCGCTGAGCTCCACGAGATGGGCGTAGTGGACATCGTGGCCGAGGATGGCGCAGGCGAAGCAGCGGTGTACGACTATATCGGTCGTAACGCGCGGCGCCGCAACGGCATGCAGGCGGTGTTCAACTGCCGCCAGCACTTCAGTCCGGTCTCCTACGACGAATTGCTCAATATCACCAACATCTGGGTCGACGCGGCCATGCGCCTGGAAGACAGGGACCTCAAGCTGATGAGTCGCCTCGGGCGCTCGCAGCTCAAGCTCGCCCACGGCGGGGCCGCAGCGGAGCCGGTTGAGGAGGTGCGGTTCGCGACCGCGTAAGCGCGGTGCGGCTTTGCCGCGCTAGTCGCGGAAACCCTGGCTGAACAGGGCGAAGTTTAGCCGTACGCCTGCCTGCCGGGCGGCAGGAGGTCACGATCGGTTTGATCGGCGCGTTCAGACGCGCCACACAGAGTCCGGGCCCCTTGACGCGGCCCGGCTAGCGCGTCGCGCTTTGGCGTTTCTTGAGGTATTCGAGCAGCGAGCCGCGTGCCTCCTGAAACTGCTCGCGCACGACCTTCAATACGCGCGCCCCGCTCGCCTCCAACTCGGAGTTCGTCTGTGCGTTGATGTCCACGCAGGACTTGCAAAGCTGTTCGGCGCCAAGCGTGACGGCCGAGCCCTTCATGGCGTGCACCAGGTCTTTCAGGGTTTCGTACTGCCCTGCTGCGACCGCCGCTTCCATCTGCCGCAGCAGCCCTTCTCCGTCCTGGACAAAGCCGTTGATCAACTCCGTCATGAAGCCGCTGCCGGAGCCGATGAGCTCCACTTCCGCAAGCGTTTCCGCATCGATGACCGACGGCCTCTCTTCGGCATCGCCCGTGGCGGTTTCAGCCGGCACTCCGGCGCGCTGCGAAATCAGGCTGGCGATGGTGTCAAGCAGCTTGCGCGCCGCCACCGGCTTGGGCAGGAACGCGTCGATTCCGGCGTCCTCGCACTCTTTGATCGTCTCCGAGGTCACATCGGCGGAAAGCATGATGATCGGGATCTGCATCGCGTCCGGATCGATGAAGCGGTAGGCCTTGGCCGTGTCGAGCCCGCCCAGCTCGGGCATGTTCAGGTCCAGGATGATGATGTCGAAGCGCTCGTTTTCCAGCCTGTCGAGCGCCTGCTCGCCGTCGCCAACCACCCGAACACGGTGACCCGCGCGCTCGAGTATTCCGACGATGACGCGCTGGTTGGTCGGATTGTCCTCGGCGACCAGGATCTGGTAGCGGCGCCGGTTGGCGTCGCGGGCAGCATAGTAATCGCTCAGCGATATGACGCCTTCCTGGCCGCCCCGCATCGCGGTCACCGAATGGATGGCGTTGAACAGCAGCCGTTTCTGGAACGGCATTTCGAGCACCGCGGAATACCCGCTCGCCAGCGCTTCGCTGTGGCGAATCGCCGAGACGCCCGGCGTGCATAGTACGGCCGGCGGCGCCTTCTGGGTCCGGCTGTTGCGCAGGCCGGCCATCACATGGCCCGGTTCGACTTCCATGTCCTCCCCCACCAGAACCATGTGGTAGGGATGTCCGAGAGATTGCGCTTCCGTGAGGCGCGCCGCCGCCGCCTCCACGCCCGCCGCTCTTCCCGTGCGCGCGCCCCAGGTAGCGAGGTCCTGTTCGATCGAGCGCTGGTCCGGCTCGCTGAAGCCAAGCAGCAGAATCCGGATGTCATTCAGGCGGAACGAGGTCTCGGGCGACTGGCTCGCTACCTGCTTCTTCAGGGACAGCTCGAACCAGAACGTGCTGCCCTTGCCCGGGGCGCTCTGCAAGCCGATTTGCCCGCCCATCATTTCCACGAGCTGCTTCGAGATGGTCGTCCCGAGACCGGTTCCACCGTAGCGGCGGGTCGTGGAATCGTCCGCCTGGACAAAGCTCTCGAAGATGCGTTGCTGCGCTTCGGGGGCGATGCCGATCCCTGTGTCCGTGATGGCAAAGCGCACGCGCACGGCATGCTCGCTCTCACCCACGCTCGTCACCGCCAGCGTGACACCGCCCGCCTCGGTGAACTTGATGCCGTTGCCCATCAGGTTGTAGAGCACCTGGCGCAGGTGGTAGGGGTCGCCGAGCAGCGCATGCGGCACCTCGGGCATGACGTGGGTGTGAAGATACAGACCCCGAATCTCCGCCTGGTGCGCGAGCACTCCGGCGGTGCCGTTGATCAGTCCGTGCAGGTCGAAGTCGGTTTCCTCGATGCTGATCTTTCCGGCCTCGATCTTGGAGATGTCGAGCACGTTCTCGATCAACTTGAGCATCGACTTCGACGCCTCTTGCATCGTCTTCACCATCTCCGTCTGCTCGGCGTCCATCGCCGTGTCGCGCAAGAGGTCGTTCATGCCGATGATGGCGTTGAGCGGCGTGCGCATCTCGTGGCTCACGGTGGACAGGAAACGGCGCTTCGCCTGGTTCGCCGCTTCCTCACGACGCAGCGCATCGAACAGCCGGGTGACGAGCTTGCCGACGAAAAGCGACAGCAAAATCATGCCCACCATCAGACCGATGCCGAGAGTGCGGTTTAGTATCCAGTAGTCGTTGGTCGCAAGGACCAGGGCGAAGCCGGCGATGCTGAACGCCAGCGCGTTGTACAAATAGGGCTTGCCGTAGCGAACGCCGTGCCCGAAGATGATCAATAAATAGACCATGAACATCGGCGCGCCGTACTCACCTGTGTTGTACATGCAAAAGGTGACCATGCCGATATCGAGGATGGCCGCACAGACGCGGCGCGCCGGCGAAGGTGCCGGCAGCAGGTAAATCCAGCCGAATATCGCGCTCGCCAAGAGCAGGTAGCACACCAACGCCACCAGGAACAGCAGATCGGCCCGGCCGTGGGCCTGGTAACCGATGAATGCCTGCGGCACCAGGTACAGGACCAACACCGCCCCCACCACCAGCCGGACGATCGCCTGTTCGGTTTCGCTGTCCGGGCGCGCGGACCAGCGATCGCGCATGCGGGCGAGGATGGATTTCCTTATCATGGAGTAAGAAAGGCGTCCGTGGCTATTGCACCGATTGGTCCGCGAACTGCTCGCCGATCGCAGCGATCTCGTCGCGACTCTCGACCATCACCCCGACGAACCTCGAGTCGAAATGCTGGCCGGCCTGCTGCTGCACGTAGGCCAGCGCGTCGGCAACCGGCCAAGCCGGCTTGTAGGGACGCACCGAGGTCAGCGCGTCGTAGACGTCCGCGATCGCCACAATGCGCGCCTCGATCGGAATATGCTCGCCCTTCAGGCCGGTGGGATAACCGCTGCCATCGAATTTTTCGTGATGGCCGAGCGCGATCATCGCGCCCAATTGCAGATAGCCGGACGAACTGTCCTTCAGCATGTCATAGCCGATGCGGGCGTGCGACTGCATGATGCGCAGGTCCTCGCCGCCGAGCTTGCCCGGGTTCTGGAGGATACGGTCGGGAATGCCGATCTTGCCGATATCGTGCATCGGCGCGGCCAGCTCGATCGCCTCCTGCTCGACGGGCGAGAGGCCGACATTCTTGGCGATGAGCGCAGAGTACTTGGCCATGCGCACGAGATGCATTCCCGTAACCCTGTCGCGCTGTTCGGCAACCTTGGCCAGGCGGAACAGCGTGTCGACCTCGCGCCGGCGCAGCTCGCGCGTGGCCTCGTCGATCTTCTGCTCCAGAATCCGGGTGCGGTTCTTCTTCAGGAGCTCGTGAC
>JBGPYQ010000167.1:0-7529 GCA_041493345.1 Gammaproteobacteria bacterium
GCCCTGCGTCACCACGCCCTTGCCCTCGCGGAACAGGTCGGGAAGGATGCCGCGATAGGCGACGACAAGGTCCTTGGCGGTGTCGGTAACCACGAACTGCACCGTGACGCCGTCCGGCTGGCGTTTCACGCTGCCGGGCGCGACCAGCCCGCCGATGCGAAATGTGCGTCCCTGCGGCGCTTCGTTGGCCGCGACCTGCGTCGGGGTGAAGAAGAAAACGAGGTTGCGGTTGAATGCGCTCAATATCAGCGCGGCGGCAATGCCGAGGGCGGCGATGCCGCCGCCGATCATCGCCAAGCGCTTGTGTCGTGGCTTCATGGGCTGCTCCGGTTCGCCGCGCCGGCGCGGCCGATTCGCGCGAGGGCGCCGCGTTTACGCCGAGCAAGCATCAAGACTTCGATCGCGATCATTGCAACGGTCACCATGTACGATCCCCAGACGTAAAACGCGTAGCCGCCCATGGCAAGGAAATCGCCCCAGCTGGCCCAGTTCACGCGATTCTCCCTGCGCGATCCGCGACCCCGGTTTGCGAGACCCATGGGCTGGCGCGTTCCCGCTCCAGGATGATACAGCGCACGCGCATCAGCGCGGCGGCGATGCTGTAGAACCAGAATCCGAAAGCCATCACGGCCATGCCCGCGAACATCGTGGCCGCCATGGTCGGGGCGCCGGTAAGGCTTACCGAAGCGCCCTGGTGCAGCGTATTCCACCATTTTACCGAGAAATAAATGATCGGAATGTTGACGGCGCCCACCAGGGCGAGCAGCGCTCCCGCTTTGTCGGCGCGGCGTGGATCGTCAATCGCCGCCTGCAACGCCATGAAGCCGAAATACAGGAACAGCAGGATGAGTTCCGAAGTGAGCCGGGCGTCCCACACCCACCAGGTGCCCCAGGTCGGCTTGCCCCAGAGGGAGCCGGTCCACAGCGCCACGAACGTGAACAGGGCGCCGGTTGGCGCCAATGCGCTTGCCATCATGCCGGAGAGCCGGGTGTTGAATATCAGGCCGACCGCGGCCCAGAACGCCATCACCAGATAAAGGAACATGGACATCCAGGCGGCCGGCACATGAATGAAAATGATTCGATACGCCTCGCCCTGCTGGTGATCGGTCGGCGCGACGAAAAATCCCAGGTACAGGCCGAGGCAGCAGAACGCGGCCGCCGCGGCACCGAACCAGCGGGCCAGCGTGCCCGCAAGCGGGAAAAACGCCTGGGGCGAGGCGTATCTGAACCAGATCGGACCGCTCGCGATCAGGCTTTCCCGCATGTGGGTATCGGCCAATGACTGTCCTCTATTCGATTGAAATCCGCAACGCCACCGCCGCGGCCCAGGGGGCGAACGCCGCCGCAATAACCAGGAACCCGCCGAGCAGTGAAAGGTGGGCGAGCGCGCCCAATCCGGCGGCCGCCGATTCCACGGCACCCGCTCCGATGATCAAAACCGGCATATAGAGCGGCAATATCAGCAGCGACAGCAGCGCGCCGCCGCCCCTGAGGCCGAGCGTCAGCGCCGCGCCGATGGCGCCGATCAGGCTCAATACAGGCGTTCCCAACAGCAATGAAAGCACCAAAATATCCAGATAGTCTTGAGAAAGATCGAATTGTAGTGCCAAAACCGGCGCAATCAGCACCAAGGGCAGGCCCGAAATCAGCCAATGGGCGCCGATCTTCGCCGCCACGATCACCCCCAATGGAGTGGCGCTGAGCAGCATTTGTTCCAGCGTGCCGTCCAAATGGTCCGACGAGAACATGCGCTGGAGCGCGAGCATGGATGATAGCAGAGCGGCCACCCAGATCACTCCGGGGGCGATGGCGCGCAGCAGGGCCGGTTCGGCGCCCACCCCGAGCGGAAACAGGCTGACGACGATCACGAAGAACAGCACCACCGTAAATACGTCCGAGCGCCTTCGCACGGCGAGCAGCACGTCCCGGTAGATCACGCAGCGCAGTGTCGCGAGCATGTCAATTCACCGCAGTATCAAGGTCGATGCGCAGCGATTCCGCGGCGACGATCTGCGCCTCATGGTGGGTCGTATATACCGCCATCGAGCCGCGCGCAACATGCTCGACCATGAGCTCCTGCACGTACTTCACTGCATTCGCATCGAGCGCGGTGAAAGGCTCGTCCAGGACCCATAAGGGTATCGCCTGGCTCAGGGCGAGACGCGCCAAAGCCACGCGGCGGCGCTGTCCCTGCGACAGCACCCGCGCGGGCAGCATTTCACACCCGGCCAGGCCGAGCTTGCGCAACGCGGCGCACGCGTCTTCCCGCGCTACCGTCAGGCCGGCCAGCGTGCAAGTCACCATCACATTCTCCGCTGCGGTCAGATCGTCCTTGACGGCGTTGCTGTGGCCGACATAGACGAGCTGCCTCCAGAACTCCTCGCGCATGCGCAGGATGGGCTCGCCGAGCCACCGTACCTCGCCTCGGGCCGGCGCGTGCAGGCCGCACACGATTCGCAACAGGCTGGTCTTGCCGCTGCCGTTGGCGCCGGCGATGCGAAGAAGCTGGCCACCGCGCAGGGCATAGCTCAGGCCGGCGAACAAGGTGCGGGCTCCGCGCACGCACTCGATGTCGATGGCCTCAAGCATCCGAACCGCCGCATTTGCCGGAAGACCCCGGCCGCTCCCGGGTGGGCGACGAAGCAATCCGGATATCGTCGTCAAATCTCATGCCGTCACCCAGGTCGTCCAGGCAATCCAGAGCTTTCGCAGCGGCGTCAGCGCCGTGCGCTGCATCAGCACCTTGTATCCGTCGCGGCGAATTTCGTCGAGTGTCGCGCGATAAATGGCGGCCATGACCAGACCGGGGCGCTGCGCGCGCCTGTCCTCCCGCGGAAGCAGCGCCAGCGCCTCCTCGTAGCAGAGCATCGCGCGCTCGGCCTGGAAACGCAAGAGTCGCGCAAATTCCCCGGTATGGCGCGATCCGAGAATGTCTGCCGCCGTCACGCCGAATTCCTGCATCTCGCTCATCGGCAGATAGATGCGCTTTTTTCGCGCGTCTTCGCCGACGTCGCGGATGATGTTGGTGAGCTGAAACGCGAGCCCGAGCTTTTCCGCGTATTCGAGGGTTTTCGGGTTCCGGTAGCCGAAGATGCCCGCCGCGAGGCCTCCGACGACCCCTGCGACGCGATGGCAATAGAGGCACAGACCGGCATAATCCGCGTAGCGGTTCTGGTTGAGGTCCATCTCCATGCCGTCCATGATCTCATTCAGCCGCGCCTCGGTGATTCCGAATGCGCCGATGGCGGGCTGCAGCGCTCGCGTCACCGGGTGCCGGGGGCTGCCTGCGTAGAGCTGGGCGACTTCGGTTCGCCACCACGCCAGCGTCGAGCGCGCGACGGACGGGTCGCTGGGTTCGTCCACGGCATCGTCCACTTCGCGGCAGAACGCGTAGAGCGCGGTGATGGCCCTGCGGCGCTGCGGCGGAAGGAACAGGAAACTGTAATAGAAGCTCGAGCCGCTCTGCGCCGCTTTCTGCTGGCAGTACTCGTCGGGAGTCATGAACAGAATTCAGTTAATCGCCAAGGACGCCAAGGACGCAAAGGAATACAAGACATGATTTTCCTTGGCGTCCTTTGCGTCCTTGGCGGTGAGTTGGGCTTTTCGACAACTGACGCGTTAGCTACATCGTCAGTGCGCGGGCAAGCAGCAGGGGCCAGTCCCAGGTACGCAGCACCGGCCTGTGGCGGAACACGTCGCCGCGCACTCGCTCGAGCTTCTCCAGGATTCTGAGTCCCCCCTGGACGACTGCGCGGATTTCCAGGCCGGTCCGGCCGGGCAGGCGCGTCGCCAGTGGAGCTCCGCTCAACATCATCGACCTCGCGCGGCCCGCCTGGAAGCGCATCAGCTCCCACCAGCCGCCCGAAGCGTTTCGCTGCGCGATCTGTGACTCGGTGACGCCAAATCTCGCCATGTCGTCCTGCGGCAGGTAGATGCGGTCCTTGCGGA
Source organism: Gammaproteobacteria bacterium (assembly GCA_041493345.1). GTDB lineage: Bacteria > Pseudomonadota > Gammaproteobacteria > Burkholderiales > SG8-39 > VBDM01. The sequence goes on from JBGPYQ010000167.1 coordinate 3,952, forward strand.
AATCAATCTCGACATCCTGCCAGAAGTTGGTGAGCTGCAGCGCCGAGCAGATCGCATCCGAGTTTGCGATATTTTCTCCATTGACCTGGCCGCAAATATGCAGCATCAGCCGGCCGACCGGATCGGCGGAACGGCGGCAATACTCCACGAGCTCGTCAAAATTCGCGTAGCGAATCTTCGTAACGTCCTGGGAAAACGCGTCGAGGAGATCGAAAAAGAGTTTGAACGGCAGGCGGTGCGCCGCGATCACCGTCCCCAGCTCGTGGAAAAGTGTAGTGGCAGCGGCTTCCCCGGCCTGCAGCCGGCGCAACTCCGCCCGGAAGACCTCGAGCGATGAAAGCCGAAGGGCGGGCGGCACACTGCCTTCGTCGGCAAGATCATCCGCGGTGCGGGCGAAGCGGTAAACAACGGAAACGGGATATCGAAACCGTGCGGGCAGCAGCAATGAGGCGACCGGGAAGTTTTCGTAGTGGCCGGCCGACATTGTCCTATTATTCAATGGGTTTCATAAACTTTGACTGACAGTATAGGGGGGTTTGCGCTAGAATGGCGCGCGGGTTGCATGGCCGGCTGTGGCGGGGAACCGGGCATGTTGCGGTGCCGCGTCAGGAGCCGAGTCCGCCCTGCGAAGGTGGCGGAATTGGTAGACGCACTGGATTTAGGTTCCAGCGCCGCAAGGCATGGGGGTTCGAGTCCCTTCCTTCGCACCAGGAACAGGGTGTTTTTCGAATGCAGACGAATATAGAAACCTTGGGCCAGCTCGAGCGGCGGCTGAACATGGCGGTTTCGGCCGAGCAGATCGACAAGGAAGTCGAAGAGCGGCTCAGAAAGCTTTCGCGCACCTTGCGCATGGCGGGCTTTCGACCCGGTAAGGTGCCGCTCAAGATCGTGGCGCAGCACTACGGACCGCAGGTGCGCTCGGAAGTGATCGGTGATGCGGTGCAGAAGATCTTTGCGAATGCGGTGCGGGAGCAGAACCTCAGGGTCGCCGGTTATCCGCGCATCGAGCGCAAGGAGGGCGCCGACGAAAAGCAGATTGCATTCAGCGCCACCTTCGAAATCTATCCGGAGGTCCGGCTGGGCGACATGGCATTGGCAAGGGTTGAACGCCCCGCGCTTGCGGTGGGCGATGCCGAGGTGGACAAGACTATCGAGATCCTGCGCAAGCAGCGCCAGAACTGGGACGCGGTTGCGCGCGTCTCGGAACCGGGCGATCGCGTCACGGTCGATTTCACCGGGCGCATCGACGGCAACGAGTTTCCCGGCGGCAAGGGGACGGACATGGCGCTCGTGATCGGCGAAGGCCGCATGCTTCCCGAGTTTGAATCCGGCCTCATCGGCGCCACGGCCGGCGAGCCGAAGACCTTTGCGTTCGCTTTTCCCAAGGACTATGCCGGAAAGGAAGTGGCCGGCAAGACCGCGACTTTCGAGGTCGATGTGAAGAAAGTCGAGGCGCCGAAACTCCCCGCGGTCGACGCCGAGTTCGCCATGGCGCTCGGCGTTGCCGACGGCGACACCGGGAAGATGCGCGAGGAGGTCAAGGCCAACGTCGAGCGCGAAGTCAAGAAGCGGATCGAAAACGAGGTCAAGCAGAAAGTCATGCAGGCGCTCATCGATGCCACGCGGATCGAGCTGCCGAAATCGCTGGTCGAAATCGAAAACCAGCGTCTCGTCGAGCAGGCCCGCGCGGATCTCGAGGGGCGCGGTGTCAAGGTGGGCAAGCTGCCGATCAGTCCGCAGACCTTCGAGCAGCAGGCGCGGCGCCGCGTTGCGCTCGGGCTCATCATTGGGGAACTGGTAAAGGCGCACGAGCTCGGCGCCAAGCCCGAGCAGGTTAGGGCGCTGGTCACCGAGCACGCTCAAACGTACGAGCAGCCCTTTGAAGTGGTAAAATGGGTCTATTCGGAACCGCGGCGGCTGCAGGAATTCGAGGGTCTCGCGGTAGAATCGAACGTGGTGAACTGGGTCCTTGGTCGCGCCAAGGTGGAGGAAAAGTCGATCAGCTTCGACGAACTAATGGGGAGAGCCGTGTGAACTGGCAGAACCGGACGGCCTCACAGCCGGGAGCGTCGCATCAGCTGTCCCTCCAGGATCCTCAAAACCTGGGGCTGATCCCCATGGTGATCGAGCAGAGCGGTCGCGGCGAGCGCGCCTACGACATCTACTCGCGGTTGCTCAAGGAACGCGTGGTATTTCTCGTCGGTCCGGTCAACGAGATCTCGGCCAACCTGATCGTCGCGCAGCTTCTGTTCCTCGAATCGGAAAATCCCGACAAGGACATCTCTTTCTACATCAATTCGCCGGGCGGATTGGTGTCGGCGGGCCTTGCCATCTACGACACCATGCAGTTCGTCAAGCCGGATGTTTCGACCCTGTGCGTCGGCCAGGCAGCAAGCATGGGCTCGATGCTGCTCGCCGCGGGGGCCAAGGGCAAGCGCTACGGCCTGCCGAATTCGCGCATCATGATCCATCAGCCAATGGGGGGGTTCCAGGGGCAGGCCTCCGATGTGGAGATCCATGCAAAGGAAATTCTCTACCTTCGCCAGCGGCTGAACGAAATCATGGCCAAACACACCGGCCAGAGCGTCGAACGCATTTCGCGCGATACCGACCGCGACAACTTCCTGTCGGCAGAGGAGGCGGTGCAATACGGCCTGGTTGACCGCGTCCTGACTTCGCGCATAGAAACGGCGGCGGCATAAGGGCGTAGAACAACGATGACCGAGAAAACCGGCGGCGAGAAGCTCCTTTACTGCTCCTTCTGCGGCAAGAGCCAGCACGAGGTGAGAAAGCTCATTGCCGGGCCGTCGGTGTTCATCTGCGACGAATGCATCGAGCTGTGCAACGACATCATCCGCGAGGAGAGCGCCGCGGACAAGAGCGGCAAGCCCGCGAAGTCCGACCTGCCCACTCCGCGCGAGATTTGCCAGATCCTCGATGAGTACGTGATCGGCCAGGAGCTGGCGAAGAAGATTCTGTCGGTGGCTGTCTACAACCATTACAAGCGCCTCAAGCACCTGTCGAAGAACGACGAGGTTGAGCTCGCCAAGTCGAACATCCTCCTGGTCGGCCCGACGGGCTCGGGCAAGACGCTGCTCGCCCAGACGCTCGCGCGTCTGCTGAACGTCCCGTTCGTGATCGCGGACGCGACCACGCTGACCGAGGCGGGATACGTTGGCGAGGACGTGGAAAACATCATCCAGAAGCTGCTGCAGAACTGCGACTACGACGTCGACAAGGCCAAGCGCGGCATCGTCTATATCGACGAGATCGACAAGATCTCGAGGAAGTCGGACAACCCTTCCATTACGAGGGACGTCTCCGGCGAAGGCGTGCAGCAGGCGCTCTTGAAGCTGATCGAGGGCACCATCGCCTCGGTGCCGCCGCAGGGCGGGCGCAAGCATCCCAACCAGGACTTCGTCCAGGTGGACACCACGAACATTCTCTTCGTGTGCGGCGGCGCCTTCGACGGCATGGAGAAGATCGTGCGCAACCGCACCGAAAAGACCGGCATCGGTTTTGGCGCCGAAGTGCGCAGCCCGAAGAATTCCAAGGCGACCTACGACCTGCTGAAGAGC
>JBGPYQ010000242.1:0-4623 GCA_041493345.1 Gammaproteobacteria bacterium
CCGACGGCGGATTCGTCATCAGCGGCCGCTGGAATTTCTCCAGCTGCGTCAACGTTGCCGACTGGAACATGCTCGCCGTGATGGTGAGAGACGGCGAGCGCGTCATCGACCACCGCATGTGCCTGCTGCACAAGTCCGAGTACGAGGTCGTGGACGACTGGAACGTGCTCGGCATGCGCTCCACCGGCAGCATGACCGTCGTCGCCAAGGATGTCTTCGTTCCCGAGTACAAGGCGCTCGGCATGTACGAGGCGCGCGGCGGCGACAAATTCCCCGGCGCGAAGACCAACCCGAACCCGGTCTACCGCGTGCCGCTCTCGGCCCTCGGCGGCCACGGCATCGGCGCCTGCGCCGTCGGCAACGCCCAGACCGCGCTGGAGTTGACAATCAACTCCGTCAAGGAGCGCAGCACCAATTACACAGGGATGAAAATGCGCGACTTCCAGGCGGTGCAGCTGCGCATCGGCGTGGCGGGTGCGAAGGTCGACGCGGCGCGGCTCATCCTGCGCAACGATTGCACCGAGGCGCAGGACATCGCGAACCGCAATGTCATCGCCGACGCCCAGACGAAGCTGCGCTGCAAGCGCAATCTCGCCTACGCGGTGAACCTGTGCACCGAGGCCGTGGATTCCCTCCACGCCATGGCCGGCGCAAACGGAATCTACGAGTCCTATCCGCTCGAGCGTATTTTCCGCGACGCGCATTCGCTCGCCGGGCACATCAGCTTCAGCTTCGACACCCAGGCCTCGACCTGGGGGCTGGTCGCGCTCGGCGGCGAGGTCAACAACCCGACTCTCTAAGTTGAGAAGAACGTGAAACTCTGCCGCTACGACAACAACCGCCTGGGCATCGTGCAGGGCGACCAGGTGCTCGATGTGACGAAGGCGCTCGAGACGATTCCCGAGCAACGCTGGCCCATTGCGCAGGGCGATCCCCTGATCCTGAATTTCAGGCGCGTGCTCGCCGCGGCGAAAAAGCTCGCGCGCACTGCAAAGAGAAAGCCGCTTGCGAAGGTGAAGCTGCTCTCGCCGGTGCCGAATCCTTCGAAGATCATCGGCGCGCCGATCAACTACAACGACCACATTGCCGAGTCGATCAAGGACCCGGGCATCGCCCAAGGCCGCACCAACATCGCCAAGGGCATCGGCGATTGGGGCCTGTTCCTCAAGGCGAATTCCTCGCTCATCGGGTTCGGCGAGGAAATCAAGCTGCGCTGGCCCGATCGGCGCAACGACCATGAAGTCGAGCTTGCGCTCGTCATCGGCAAGCGCGGCAACAAGATCCCCAGGGAAAAAGCGCTCGAATATGTCTGCGCCTACTCCATCGGCCTCGATATGACGGTGCGCGGGCCCGAGCTGCAGTGCTTCAGGAAGTCGATCGACACCTACAGCGTGCTCGGGCCCTGGCTGGTGACTGCGGACGAAATTGCCGACCCCAACAATCTGGATCTCTCCATCAAGGTAAACGGCGAGCTCAGACAGAATTCCAACACGAAATATCTCGTGTACAACGTGCAGCGGCTGATCGAATTCGGCTCGGCGATGTACACGCTGTATCCGGGCGACATCATCATGACCGGCACGCCGGCGGGCGTGAGCCCGGTGCAGCCGGGGGATGTCATGCATGCGTACGTCCAGGGCGTAGGCGAGGCGGAGGTGAAAATCGCGCCCGTGTACGGATGAGCGCGCCGGCGGCGCCGCTGCGTAGAATGGAGACCCTATGGCCCTGGCCGACCATGAAGCATTGACGACCGAGCTGCGCCTGGACGCGCAGGAACTCTACTTCCGCTACGCCGAGTGCCTCGACGGCGGCAGGCTGCAGCAGTGGCCGGAGTTTTTCCTCGATGCCTGCGTCTACCGGATCACCACCCCGCACCGCCTGCGCCTGGGTCCCGAGGAGGACTTCGTGTCGCTGAGGAGCGCGGCATCGCTGCGCGACCACATCGTGGCGATCGGCCAATCGGAGGACTACGAGCCGCACGCGCAGCGCCACACCATTTCCAATTTCCGCATCCAGGCGGCCTCGGAGGGCGAATTGCGGGTGCAGGCGAATTTCCAGGTGCTGCGCACCTTCCCCGAGCGGCCCACCGAGTTATTCGCCTCGGGCTGCTACCAGGACCGCATCGCGGTCTCGAACGGCCGGCTGAATTTCAGGGAAAAGATCTGCGTATTCGACTCGGAGGTCCTGCCCGGGTCGCTCATCTACCCGATCTAGGGCCGCGCGCAGAAGCGGCGATTCGCCGCATCCGGCGCCGGGCTTCAGGGGCGGATCTCGATGCCGCGGTACAGCCAGTCCACTTCCCAGCAGTTGTCCGGGTCGCGCTTTGAGGCGAGATGATTGCGCAGCTCGCGCGCGCCACCGCCGACGTGGATCAGCTCGCCGAAGAAGCGCGCCGTCAGCTGGACGCGGGCGGTGCGGAAGAACCGCTCCTGCTGGTAGGCGAGGAAAGCCCGGTTGAAGTCGGTCGCACTATCCTTCATTTCGGGGCCGACCTTGGCCGCGAGCACGAGCGCGTCCTCGATCGCCATGCAGGCGCCCTGGGCGAGGTATTGCACCGTGGGATGCGCCGCGTCGCCGAGCAGAGTGACCTTGCCCCGGGTCCAGTTCGAAACCGGCTCGCGGTCGTGCAGCACCCAGTTGCGGTCCCGGGACACATAGCGGAGCATCTCGCGCACGCTGGGCGTGGTCTGCGAGAAGATCCCGTCGAGCTCCTCCGGGCCGCCGAATTCCTTTTCGCCGCGCTTGAAGCGCTCGCTCGCGATCGTGGCGACGTTGTTCATCACGGTGCCGCCGCGCAGGCGGTATTGCACCAGGTGCATGTTGCGGCCGATGTAGATGACCATCGAGTCGAGGTGGCTCTGGTCGATGATCTGGTCGGTGGGAACCACGCCGCGGTACACGACGTGGCCGATGAGCCGCGGCGGGCCGTCGCCGACGATCGCCGCGCGCAGCGGCGACCACAGGCCCTCCGCGCCGATCAGCGCGGCGGCCTCGTATTGCGAGCCGTCCTCGCAGAGGACGGCGACGCGCTCGCCGCGATCCTCGAAGTTCGCGACGCCCTTCGAAGTTTCGAGGGCGATCCCCGGGTGCTGCCGGCAGGCCTCCAGGATGGCCCCGTGCAGGTCGCGGCGATGGATGACGAAATAGGGATATTTGTAGCGCGCCCGGAAAGCGGCCCCGGTCGAGATGCGGCTGATTTCCTTGCCGCTGATCGCGTCCATCAGCACCAGGGCGTCGGGAAACACCGCCTGCGGCATCATCGCGTCGACGACGCCCAGGCGCTCGAGCATCGGATAGACGTTGGGGCCCATCTGGATGCCGTAGCCGATTTCGCCGAATTCGCCGGCCTTCTCGAGCACGCGCACGCGGCGCCCCTGGAGCGCGAGGGCGAGCGCGGCCGACAGCCCGCCGATGCCGCCGCCGGCGATGACTATTTCCGGAGGATCGCTTGCGGCCATCGCTACATGCCCAGCACGCGCGGCATCCACAAGGCGATTCCCGGAACCGCGATGAGGAGCGCGACAAGAACGAAGTCCGCCGCCAGGAACGGCAGCGTCCCGAGATAGATTTTGCTCACGGGGATGTCCGGGTTCTGCGCCTGGATCACGAACACCGTCAAGCCGGTCGGCGGGCTGATGAGGCCGATGGTGCACATGACCGTGACGAAGACCCCGAACCAGATGCCGTCGTAGCCGATGCTGGCCACCAGCGGAAGTGTGACCGGGACCGTGATGAGGATCATGCTGACTTCGTCCAGGAAAGTGCCCAGCAGGAAGTAGAGCAGAATCACCGCGAGCATGACGAGCGACGGCGGCAAGTCGTTCGCCTGCACCCATTTCACCAGCTCGTTCGGAAACTGGGTGAGCACGATGAAGCGCGAGTAGATGAACGCGCCGACGACGATGAAGAACACGATCGCCGTGGCGTAGACGGTCTCCGTCAGCGCATCGACGAGGCCCTTCCAGCCCGTCATTCGCGTGGCAAAGGCGATGACGATCGCGGCGAACGCAGAGACCGCCGCGGCCTCGGTGGGCGAAAACCAGCCGAGGTAGATCCCGAACACGGCGAAAAAAAACAGCAGCGCCAGCTTCCACATGCCGATCGCCGCGCGCAGGCGCTCGCGCCAGCGCATCGAGGCCACGCGCGGCACCCAGCGGGGACGCAGGCGCGCGACGATCAGCACGGTCACCACGTAGAGCCCCGCGAGAATGACGCCCGGGATGAACGCCGCGGCGTAGAGCTTGGGCAGCGATTGCTCGGCCACGATCGCGTAGATCGCGGTCAGCACCGAGGGCGGAATCAGGATGGCGAGCGTTCCGGCGGAGGCCACCGCGCCCGCGGCGAAGTGCGGATGATAGCCGTGGCGCTTCATCTCGGGGATCGCGACTTTCGAGAACGTCGCCGCGGTCGCGATCGAGGAGCCGCAGATCGAGCCGAACAGCGCGCAGGCGCCGATGGTCGCGTTGGCGAGCGCGCCGCGGAAGCCCGAGAACACGGCGTTGGCCGCCTGGAACAGTTCCTGCGCCATGTTCGCGCGCGAGGCGACGGCCCCCATCAAAAGAAAAAGCGGGATCACCGACAGCGAATAGGCGCTCGCGAGGTCGAAGGGCACGGCCCCGACCA
>JBGPYQ010000181.1:0-7110 GCA_041493345.1 Gammaproteobacteria bacterium
ACCTGGTGCTCCGCCTGCAAACGCCTCATCGCCATGTCGCTGCTCGGCGGATTGCCGCGGCGTATGCGAATCTGGTTCAACCTGGAACCTTTGCGCACCAGGACGCTGAAAGTCCGGGGCGATACCTCGGCATAGAGAGGGCCACTGTACTGCTCGCGGATGCGATCGAATTCCGTGCCGTAATCGGTAATGAGCCGGGTGAATATGTCCAGACGGCCCGTGGAACTCTTGGGGTTGCCCATCGCGGAGGTGCGTTTTCTCAGCGATAAGCCCTCGAGCAACGGAACGATGTAAACGCAGCCGCGCTCCAGCACGCCGCCGTTGCCGATGTCCATCTTGTGCATTGCGAGGTCTTCGAGTTTCTGTTTGACCGTCGCTTCCTTCCCGGGAAGGAAGCTGGCGCGCACCCGGTACGCAACGGGCCCCAATCGAAGGTCGAGGCTGGCCGGCTGATATTGATCGTCCTGGATGGGTTCAAGGGGGAGAATTTCCCGGGTTACCCTGACCAGATATTCCAGCTCCTGCGAAGGCAATATCCCGGTCGTGCGGACCGCACCGCCCGAGTCGGCTTCCGTTGCGCCGCGGACGCCTTCCAGCGTCCGCGCGTCATCCATTTGCTCGGTTCGGGTCAACAAATCGTCTGAGGCGTTCACGGAGTTCGAGCTCGTAGTATTTGACATGGCAATTCAAACTGCAAAAGCCGCCCTTTTTCTTCTGGCCCGATCCAACTCGCGCCGTTTCAAGGAACCGTTTGCGGCAGCAGGGACAGACTACCCGTTCCCGGCAATCCAGCGATTCTTCGTTGACGGCCACTGTGCACGCCTGCTCCACGCGATTCCTTGCAAGCCTGGCGGCTTTGCAACGTCATTATGCGCTGAAGTTCCTGGTCCAACTTGTCGTGCCATCGGCCCGCCTTCACTTGCACAGACCCACCGACAAGCGCCGGCACCTTTCGGTTTCTCTAAGTTTTTTCGGCTCCCCGACCAGGGAAAAACCGGGCATTTCCGGGAATTGGCCGTGCCGCTCGCGTGACGGTACTCCCGCCACGCATTCTCATGCACACCTGGGTTCCGGAATTGGCGGCAAATGGACGCGATGCGGACGCGCTGCGTTCTAGTGCGCGGTCGCCGCCATCGGCCGGCCGGTGAATGCAGTCTGCAGGCGATGCCAGGAGAGCACGTGCGCTTTGAGGCTGTAGTCGAACAGCGCGAGGCGTTCCTGGAGGAATTCGGTGGCTATGGTTCCCCCGTCCAGCGGCGGCAGCTCCAGATGCGCGTCGGCCTCGCCACCGCCGGTGACGATTTTCATTCTGGACTTGTGCGCGATGTGCATCATCGCGGCATTCTCGGTCAGGCAATGCATGAACAGGGTGCGGATGAAATGGTTGCGCGCGAAACCCGAGGCCCGCTGGAACAGCGCCGAGCCGATGTCGCGGCGTCGATATCCGTCGAGCACGCTCACACCGAGTTCCACAACGTCGTCGGCAATGGCGACGTGCGCCACCCCTGCGAGCGACAAGTCATCAGCGAAGACGCCGAACACAGCATCGCGGTCGAAATCGATGCGCGCGACATAATCGCGTATGGTCGCGTCAGACGCCACCACACCGAAACGCAGCCTTCGGTCCTCGGTGGAGAGCGCAAGTAGGTGTGCAGCCAAGGCGCCGCGATCAGCGGTGGACAGACTTTTTGTAAAGATCATGGTTTCAGGCATTTACTGTCCTTTTCTCCACTTCCGCCAACTCTTATGGCAGCTGGACCACGACCCGTTTTTGGCCACTCAACCCGTTCGCGGCCCGCATGCGATTGGGGGCCCCGCGCGAATGCGGCGCGAATTCTTGCGCCGGCGAGCCAAAGCAGGTCGAACACGGCCTCAGTCTTGCGCAGGTATGCTTTGGCGATCTCGCGGTCCTGCTCGCTCATTTGTACATTATCCAACCAGGCCACCATGCTCGACCTGGGCTCCGCCACCTTGTTGATGAACCTCATAACAAAATTTCCTTTGTATTCATAACGCTGTTTGAACCACTCGCCTCCTTAGAATTGTGAAAAATTTGCACTAGAATCGCTTCCACTTATTCAGCCCCAGATTCGATGTCTAAACAAATGGGGCCACCTCTCTGCAGTGTCGCGACCGTGTGTTGTTCCAAGGCTGTCAGGTCCGAGCCGCGCCGGGCATCTGGCCAGCGAAAGGAGGAGGAATCGCCGGTGACTTCGGCCCGGCGCGGTCGGATTCGGTGACGCCCGGTCAGTAATACGGGCTGGGTTGGCGACGGAGTTCGAATTCTCTCAGGCGGCGTTCCAGATCCGCGTGATCGGTGGATTGCGAGAGATAGTTCTCGAGGTCGCGCCGCGCCGCGCTGCGCAGCTTTTTCCCGATCCAATCGCCGAAGCGTCGAAGCGCTTCGCCGATAACGGCTCTGCGCATCGCTTTCGCGCGCTGTTCGATCTCCCACACATCCACCGGTTCCGTTACGACAGGCGCGGGGTGAACGTATCCGTCTCCTTCATACAATGGTGGGGTGGTTCTCATGAATGGCTCCTTTTCAAGCTTAAATTTGCTGCATCGCACATGGCAACTATAGAGGCCAGATGAACTTATTTAAAATAATATTATCAAATCGTTACCATAAGAAACCGCTATACTATTGTTAAGTCATTGTTGCTACGCAATATCACTGTTCTGAAATGTAGCCAGACCGGTATTAAAGCGATCCATGGAGCTCTATCAACTCCGCACCTTTGTCACCGTCGCCGACTCAGGCCACCTGACGCGCGCCGCCGAGCGAATCCATTTGAGCCAGCCCGCGGTGAGCAGCCATATAAAGGCGCTCGAAGAGGAACTCGCCGTACGCCTGTTTGAGCGAGGACCCGCCGGCGTTGCGCTCACCCAGGCGGGACGGGAATTGCTTGAGTACGCGCAGCGCACTCTGAGCAGCGCGGAGGAGCTGCGGCGTGCGGCGAAAGCGCTGAAGGGCGACCTTGCTGGAATAGTGCGAATCGGCACCATCAGCGACCCGGAGTACATACGGCTTGGGGATTTTCTGAGCCGCGCCGTTGAGCGCTACCCCATGGTCGAGATCGAGTTACATCACGAAGTGACGGGCGCAGCACTGGAAGCGGTGCGTGAAGGCAGGCTCGACGCAAGCTTTTACTTTGGCGACATCGCGAACCCGAGCGTCGCGGGGCTGGCGCTGGACGAGATGGCGTACCGCGTAACGGCGCCCGCGGCGTGGTGTGATCGCGTGCGCGAGGCCGGCTGGAGCGAAATCGCCGCGATGCCGTGGGTGCTCACGCCCTCCATCTCCACTCACAACCAGCTTGTGACAAAGCTGTTCGCCGAGCACGGCGTGAAGCCGCCCACTCGCCACGTCGAAGCCGATCAGGAGTCCGTCATCATGAACCTGGTGGTCTCCGGCGTCGGCGTATCACTGATGCGCGAGAACTTCGCGCTCGAAAAACAGCAGTCCGGGGAGGTGTGCGTCTGGGAAAAAGTGCGGCTGCGCACGAAGTTGTGGTTCATTTACCAAGCCGAACGCGCGGCTGACCCGCTCGTCAGTGCGCTGCTCGGTGTATTGCGCGAGACCTGGCAGCTCGGCTCGGTTGAATCGGCTGCCAGCAGAACGCCACGCCTGCGCGAAGCGCTGCACTAGTGAGCTGTCCGGGATTTCCTGTAACAGCAGATTAGACCGTGCGCCGAATCGTCGAGCGCCACGGCGGCCGCATGGGGGCGGAGGGCACGCCGGGGCGCGGAGCGAGCGTCTTCTTCACCCTCCCACCTGCTGCAACGGGACGCCGGAAATGATCCGCAATCGATATTGTCCGCTTTGGATCTATTCTGTTGAAAAACTCGAAATCGCGAGGGCAGCAAATTTCCGCCAGATGCGGATCCGATCGAAAATGCCATCAACCTTTCGCTTGTGAAGCAATGGAGAGGCCCTGCGTCGCAATATCAGTTCGTCCTTGTACCCCCCCAGCTTGACGCGACCTTCGCGTCCTATAAGGACTAGATTGTATTCATCGTCGGTAGAAACCGAGTTTTTCAACGGAATAGATCGATATCAGGCGTTGAGTGCCGGTTCCCCGACCAGGGAAAAACCGGGCATTTCCGGGAATGGGCCGTGCCGCTCGAGTGATGGTACTCCCGCCACGCATTCTCATGCACACCTGGGTTTCGGAGATGGCGGCAACCGGCTGGGAGCGGACACTGGCGAGACAGGTCATATCGATCGAATAGCCTGAGACGTTCGAGCTCCGCTCGGTTCCCCATAGAGGGCAAAAGTGGGTACTCTTGGCTAGTCGTAATGCTGCTAAGAATTTGATGCTACCGACACAACGGGTCTACCGCGACCGGCCCGATGGAGGCAAATCCCATGCAGGGAGTGTCCGGAAATTCGGGGGAAGCCCAGGTCGCCGCCGACGGACGTTCAGCCTCTCTTTACGGGACTTTCGGATCGAGGTCGGGACGCATCACCACGCTCTCCTGGGCGGTAGGTTAATTTCGAACTCCGATAAAAACTGCCGGTATCGTCTGACTACGGTTCACCGCGACATGAGGTACTTTGCGGGGATAAACAGATAATCGCCAGTACGGGCAACCTCGCAATGCTGCAATTGATCGCCAGTCCATAGCTCTACCCCCTCACCTCTGCCTGGCGCCAGTGATACGATCGAGAATGTCGCACATCGGAAATAGTCTCAGCCCACGTGTTGGCCTTTTCTATTCATTACGATGTTAAGTTGACAGAACCAGCGTAGCAGGGAGGAATAAGCGTAGCGGGGAAAGTGTTTACTGCATCGGCGTTATCAGGTTTTGCATTGTTGCGAAGCCAGGGGAGCTATGAACTCAACCGCCAGATCTCGAATTTGCCGCCGGGCCGGCCCCGCGCTGACGGGCTTTCTCGCTTTCCTCGCTTCCGGAGCATTCGCACAGGGCATCACCGATAGCCAGGTGACGATCGGCCAAACGGTCGCGCTTTCCGGCGGCATCGGCGAGCACGGCCGGGCGCTCACGCTGGGCGCGCAAGCCTACTTCGACAAGGTCAATCGCGGCGGGGTGAACGGCCGCAAAATGGTGCTCGTTACGCTCGACGACGCCGGAGATTCCAAGCGCACCCAGGAAAACGCGCGCAAGCTTGTTCTCGAGCAAAGGGCTATCGCCCTCTTCTCCGGCGCAGAAGGAGGCCCGTGCGTTGCCGCGACGACGCTGGCAAGCGAGCTTCGCGTCCCGGTGGTCGGTTGCGCCGGCGGCTCGCCGGAGCTGCGCGAGCCTTTCAATCCCTTCTCCTTCCCGATCCGCGCGGCTCACCTCGACGAGTTCGAGAAGCTCGTGGAATACGCGGCGATCTTCGGCCGGAAGAAAATCGGCTTCGTCCACTCGGACAGCGAGACTGGGCGGAAGCATCTCGCGAACGTGCGCCGTCTTGCCGATCGCTACGGCGTCGAAGTTGCTCTCGCGTTGCCGCTGCCTTTGGGCAAGGACGTGTTCGATCCCGCCAAGATTGCCGGAGAGATCGCGAAGGCGGGCGTTGAAGCCGTGATCAACCACGGCTCGTACGGTCAATACGCGGAGATCATTCGTGCGGCCAAGAAGCAGGGCAGCCAAACGCAGTTTCTCGCGGTCAATTCCGGCGCACAGCAAATGGTGCGGCTGCTCGGCGGCGACGCTGCGGGACTTATCTTCACGCAGGTTGTGCCGTATCCCTGGTTCGAAGTGACGCCGATCGTGCGCGAATATCGCGACGCGCTGAAGATTTATGCGCCGCAAACCGAGCCCTCGTTCAGCAGCCTGGAGGGGTTCATCAACGCCAAGGTGCTCGTCGAGGCGCTGCGCCGCGCCGGCCGGAAACTCACGCGTGAGAGCCTCATCACCGCGCTCGAATCGATGCGCGGCTACGACGTCGGCGGCCTGACCATCAGCTACGCGGCGGGGAGCCACCCGGGCTCGCGCTTCGTCGACGTGGTCGTGGTCGGATCGCACGGGCAGTTCGTGCGGTGAAGCGCGGCAAGCGCGGCAAGTGCGGGGGACGCGAACCGGGTCCCGCAAGCGCCGACCGCCCCGCACGGCATCAGTGGACAAACGTTTTACCGGGGGAAAGGGAAGCGCGGCGGCCTCGGGGTCAAACCGAAGCCCGCCGGCTGGTTTCGCTTCTGCTTATTTCACCGGGTAGCGGCGCACTTCCGCTTCCCATTCCCGGGCGGATTCCAGGTCACCCGGAATCAGGCGATCGAGACCTGCGGTTCGGCGGCTTTGCGTGCTTCGATGCGGCCGATCCGAAACACCGTTTCCCCGGCGCCGGACAGGGCGCGGACCGCGGTGTCGGCGTGCTCGGCCGCGACCACGACCACCATGCCGATGCCGCAATTGAACACGCGGTGCATCTCGGCGTCGGCGACCCCGCCTTCGCGCTGCAACCACTGGAACAGCGGCGGCATCGGCCAGGACGAGCGTGCGATCACCGCCTTGACCGCTTCGGGCAGGACGCGCGGCAGGTTTTCCACCAGGCCTCCGCCGGTGATGTGCGCCATGCCCTTCACCTGCAATTGCCGCGTCAGCGCGAGCAGCGGCTTGACATAGATTCGCGTCGGCTCGAGCAGCGCGGAGCCGAGGCTTCTGCCGTGGAAATCGGCCTTCAGATCGGCGTTGGCGCGCTCGATAATCCTGCGAATCAGCGAATAGCCGTTGGCATGCGCGCCGCTCGAGGCGAGTCCCAGCACCGCGTCGCCGGGCGCAATGCCGCGGCCGTCGATGATGGCGTTTTTTTCGACTGCGCCGACCGCAAACCCGGCGAGGTCGTATTCGCCTTCCGCATACATTCCCGGCATTTCGGCGGTTTCGCCGCCAATGAGCGCGCAGCCGGCGAGCTCGCAGCCCCGGGCGATGCCCTTGATCACCTCGGTGGCGGTGGGGACGTCGAGCTTGCCGCAGGCGAGATAGTCCAGGAAAAATAGCGGCTCGGCGCCCTGCACCAGGATGTCGTTGACGCTCATGGCGACGAGGTCGATGCCGACGGTATCGTGCACCCCGAGCTGGAATGCGAGCTTCAACTTGGTGCCGACGCCGTCGGTGCCCGAGACGAGCACCGGCTCGCGGTATTTTTTCGAGACCTCG
>JBGPYQ010000159.1:0-7791 GCA_041493345.1 Gammaproteobacteria bacterium
ACGGAGCGAATCAGAAACGTTGCCGGCCGAATTGTGAAATTTCGCACGGCGGGCCACCAGCTCGTTGTCGTAGTTTCAGCAATGAGTGGGGAAACCAACAGGCTCATTGCACTGGCGAAGGAGATCCACTCCAACCCCGACCCGCGCGAATTCGACGTCGTCGTATCAACCGGCGAGCAGGTGACGATCGGCTTGCTGTGCATGGCGCTGCTGGACCTCGGCGTCAAGGCGAGGAGCTACACCGGCGCGCAGGTGCGTATCCTGACCGACAGCTCGCACACCAAGGCGCGCATTCTTAAAATCGACGAGGAGCGCATGCGTGCCGAGCTCGCGCAAGGGACGGTCGTGGTCGTTGCCGGATTCCAGGGGGTGGACGCCGATGGCAATGTGACCACGCTCGGGCGGGGCGGATCGGACACGACCGCCGTGGCTCTGGCTGCGGCGCTGAAGGCCGACGAGTGCCAGATTTACACCGACGTCGACGGCGTGTATACGACCGACCCGCGCGTCGTGCCCGAAGCGCGGCGCCTGAAATCCGTCACCTTCGAGGAGATGATGGAGATGGCGAGCCTGGGTTCCAAGGTGCTGCAGATCCGCTCGGTTGAATTCGCCGGAAAGTACAAGGTGCGCATGCGCGTACTTTCGAGCTTCGAAGAGGAAGGCGAGGGCACGCTGATCACACATGAGGAAGACCAGAAGATGGAACAGGCAATCATTTCAGGAATCGCTTTCAACCGCGACGAGGCAAAGATCACCGTGATGGGGGTGCCCGACCGTCCCGGGATCGCCTATGCCATTCTCGGGCCGATCGGCGACGCCAATATAGACGTCGACATGATCATCCAGAACGCCGGCGTAAACGGCATGACCGATCTGTCTTTCACCGTGCACCGCAACGAATATCATAAGGCGCTCGAGGTGCTCAACAGGCAGGTAAGGGAGCATATCAAGGCATCCGATGTGCGCGGCGACGACAAGATCTGCAAGGTTTCCATGATCGGCGTGGGCATGCGCACGCACGCCGGGATCGCCAGCCAGATGTTCCGGACGCTCGCCGAGGAAGGCATCAACATTCAGATGATCTCGACCTCGGAGATCAAGATCTCGGTGGTGATCGACGAAAAATACATGGAGCTCGCGGTGCGCACACTGCACAAGGCGTTCGGGCTCGATCAGCCGGGGTAGGGTTGTCGGGCGCGGCAGGTTGGTGTAATAGTTGGTGTGATATAGTGCGCCGCGAATCGTAATGCAAGCGCCGCGGAGAGATGCCCGAGCGGTCGAAGGGGGCGCCCTGCTAAGGCGTTATACGGATTAACTCCGTATCGAGGGTTCGAATCCCTCTCTCTCCGCCAGGAAACCCATATTCCACCTTCGGAAACCGCGCCTGGCGGTGGAACGCCGAGCGGGTCGGCGAATGGATGTTCCGCGGCCGCCGATTATCCAGCCGGTGACTGCGATTAAAAAATTCTCAGGTTGATCTTGAGCTGGAAGAACCAGAGCGCCACGGACTTGGGCTCCACCTTGGGGATGTACGTTATGTTCAGCGCGACGCTCTTGGTTCCCACCGAAAGCACCGGCAGTACACCAGGGAAGGGCTGCTCATTCTTGTAGCCCTTGCGCGTCATGAGGAACCCGATGGCGCCCAAATCCACGCGCATGTCCTCAAACTGAAAGCGGCGCAGCGAGCCCCCGCCGGCATAATAGGAAGGATTGCTGTTCGAATCGATGAATCCGGAGGCTGTGGCGAAGGGGATCCACTTTGAATCCGCGAGATCCCAGTCATACTGAAGCCCGAGGCCCCAGTTTTTTTCGTTCATATGCTTGCCGGCGGGCGTATTGATATGAACCGCCTTGCCATTGACCAGCAGGCTCATTTCATCCGCCACGGCGGCGGCGGTCGTCAGGCATCCGGTGAGTGTGAACAGAATCACCAGAAAAACGCGTTTTGATTTCCGAAGGGCTCCGCGCAGAAAACTCCTGGAGGAATTTACCATTTCACTTCCGCTTTCCATTTTCATGTCTAGTCGTCCGTTCCGGCAATCCCGCTGTCATGGGGCTTGCGCCCTGTAGACCGGTGACTTTGCGCCCCCGGCCTTTCGGCCGGGTTTGCCTTTATCTGAACTTGCGACCCATGACAGAACCCATCCCTGTCACGCACTAGAAGTAACGCAATTACCGTACCAGCTGGAGCAGCACGGGAAAGTGCATGTTTTGCCCTCATCACGAGCTATGACGACGCGCTGGGAGTCCTGCCGCGCGTTGCGTGCCAGGGCAGGTTGCAAACAAGACGGAAATGTCGGGAAAGCGGCACTCTCCGCAATGCGGTTTCACTACTGCATTTGCTATAATTCCAGCCTCATTTCGCGCCCGTAGCTCAGACTGGATAGAGCACCTGGCTACGAACCAGGGGGTCGTGGGTTCAAATCCTGCCGGGCGCGCCAATTTTCGAGGGCTTGCATGAGGCGGCCCTTTTTTCGTCTGATTCCCCATGCCGGATAAGAAAGACTCCAACCCGAAGCCCCACAAGGTGGCGGACCATCTGTACGGCCAGGATTACGATCACAGTCATGACGGCAACGACGCCGCCGACCACGATCACGATTTCGAGTCCGGCGGTCCGCCCGAGGATAACCCGCTCTGGATCCAGGACCATGTTTCTCTGCTCAGCGTGGGGATCGATATCGGTTCATCGGGAACACAGGTCATTTTCTCGCGCTTGAATCTGCGGCGCATGGGCGAGAATCTTTCCAGCCGCTACATCGTGGTTTCCCGGGAAACGATTTTCCAGTCGCCGGTTGCGCTTACCCCGTATCAGAGCGAGGAGCGCATCGACGATGCGGCGCTGGGAGCGATCATCGACAAGGCCTATGGCGAGGCCGGGCTGTATCCGGACGATGTCGACACCGGCGTGGTGATCCTGACGGGAGAAGCGCTCAGGCGCGAGAATGCAGAGGCCATCGCCGGTGTGCTCGCTGAGCAGGGCGGGGAATTCGTTTGTGCCGCGGCCGGGCACAACATGGAGGCGATGCTGGCGGCGTACGGCTCCGGGGCGTCCCGGGTATCGCACGACTCGGGCAAGCGCATTCTCAACATCGATATCGGCGGCGGCACCACCAAGCTCGCCCTGGTCGAGCGCGGGCGGGTGACCGGTACGGCTGCGGTCCACATCGGCGGCCGCCTTCAGGTTGTCGACGAGAACAACCGAATTGTGCGGCTGGATCCGGCGGGCCGGCGTCTGGCCGCGCAGGCCGGATTCTCCTGGAATCGCGGCGATATTGCGGAGCCCGGTGCCATGGAGCTTGTCGCAGAATGGATGGCCGATGCGCTGCTTGCGGCGATTCTGACACGCCCCTTGCCTTTCCAGGTGGAGAGCCTGTACCTGACGGAACCTCTCCCCGATCTGGGCCCGATCGAGGGCATCATGTGTTCCGGCGGCGTCGCCGAATATCTGTACCAGAGGGAAACGCGCGATTTCGGCGACATGGGACGGCTGCTTGGCGAGGCATTGCGGCGGAAAATCGATGCGGGCGCCTTGCCCTGGCCGCTGCTTCCCCCCGGGGAATGCATCCGGGCGACGGCGCTGGGCGCCTCTGAATACAGCGTCCAGCTGAGCGGCAACACGATTTATATCTCCAGCCCGGGGGACCTTCTTCCGCGGAAAAATCTGCAGGTTCTGCAGCCCGGATACACCTGCGGAGAGCAGATCGACGCGGACGATCTTGCCCGGACGATCCGGGAACATTTCAAAGCCTTTGATCTGGTCGAAGGAGAAGGCGAAGCGGCGCTGGCGTTTCGCTGGCAGGGAGCGCCGTCTTACGAGCGCATCGCGGCGTTCGCATCGGGCATCAGCAGGGGGCTCGTCAACACGATTGCGAAGGGCAAGCCCGTGTACATCATGCTCGACGGAGATATTGCCCAGACCCTTGGCGCAATTCTCCGCGATGAGCTGCACATTGCCAGCGAGATTCTCGTAATAGACGGGGTGAGTTTGTGGGACTTCGATTACATAGACCTTGGGCGAATCCGCATGCCTTCCCGAACCGTACCCGTCACCGTGAAGTCGCTGGTGTTCAGGGAGGACCCGCGCACGCCGCTCGCTCACTCTCACCCGCACGATCACCATCGTGACCACGATCACCAGCATGATCACGCCCACCCGCACGTTCACGACGGCAGGCGCGAACGGGAGACTTAGGCCAAGCTGTTTGTCTGTTCGCCGGGACCGGGAAACCGGGCCGTCCGGGCAAAGGCAGGACGATACGGAAATGTATAATGCCGGCGAGGAACAGGGCGGCGCGAGCGCGTGATCGCGGCGCAGCCGGAGGAGCCCATGGGTATCGAGTCGCACTATCACAGCAAGAAGGACCGGGTGTTCGTGCGGGCCCTTGCGGGACACTACGCCCTCAAGGACGAGCTCGCCCGGCTGCGCGCGCTGCCGCGGGTGCGCAAAGGCAGCGAGATCAAGTTCGTCGACGGCCCGCAGGCCTACAGCCGCCATTACATCGAGCCTGTGAACGGGATCACGCAGACGCTCCACATCCACGTGGAGGAATATGGCCCCGGAGGCAAGTCCCAGAAGCACGGCCACGTAAACGAAGCGGCGTTTTACATACTGGACGGGCGGGGCTACGAGATCCACGACGGGATCCGCTACGACTGGCAGGCTGGAGACGTCGTGGTCGTGCACAACAACTGCGTGCACCAGCATTTCAACGCCGAGCCCGAAAGGCCTGCCCGGGCACTGGTTCTCAAAACCAAGCCCATGTACATGTTCCTGAACATGCTGTTCCAGAAGCTGATCGAACCGCGTCCCACCGAGCCGGCGCCGGGCGGGAAAGATTTTCGGGCGAGGGAATCAGAGAATGACTACAACCATGCGGAATGAACCGCAGCGTGCGGTGAACCGGCTGCCGTCGCGGCGGGACGGGAAGGAGCAGCAAAATGGCCTGGGATGAGTCGAAAGTCTGGAAGCGCGGCACGGTGAGCGGCAAGATGTACCAGGGCATGCTGGACGATGTCCTGAATCAGCCGATTCGCAACGCAAAGCGAAAGAAGGTCGTGCGTCCCGAAGAGATGCCGTGGGAAATGGCGCGGCAGGGGCTGTTGAAGCACCTGCTGAACGAGCAGATGAACACCAGGATGGAAACGGTGGATGCGTACATGCAGATCGTCCCGCCGGGGAGCCGCTCGGGCAAGCACCGGCATCTTGCCGAGGAATGCCTGTACGTGCTGGAAGGGCGGGGGTACGACCTGCACCAGGACTGCGATGTGGAAATCACCGATACCTACCACTGGAAGGCGCAGGACGAAGTCAAGCGCTACGAGTGGGAGGCAGGCGACGTGATCTACATTCCGCCCAGCACGATTCACCAGCACTTCAATGCGGACGCCGAACGTCCGGTGAGATTGATCTCGGCGATCAACCGGATCTACAGGCACTGCGGGCTGAACGATCTCGAGCAGCTGGAAAACGCACCCGAATACGATTCCAGGGTGGTGCTCAGCGCGGAACTGATCGAGCGCTACGTTGCGCGCAAGATCAGGGTACCCGCGTAGCACCGGCTTGGCGCATCTGCGCGGGGTTCACGAACGTCGTGCCGGACTGTAACAGGCGGACAAGAAAAAAATGACCGCGATTGCCACGGCCTCCGGCGCTGCTGCGCCAAAGTCATTTCGCGAAGTGTGGCTGATTACCATCGGCCACGGTCTGACCCACTGGTATCCCGCCACCTTCTATCTGTTGCTGCCCCTGATCGGCAAGGAGCTCGGCCTGAGCTACAGCCAGATCGGCCTGGTCATGACGAGCCAGTACATCGCCGGCGCCTTATCCAATATTCCAGGAGGCATGCTGGTCGATACCGTGGGCAGGAAGGGCTTCCTTCTGGCGCTGTCGCTCTTCTGGATCGGATTTCCCTACGCGCTGATGGGAGTCACCCATAGTTACCTGGCGCTGCTGGTCTGCATCTCGCTGGTGGGCATTGGCAATAATCTCTGGCATCCGGCTGCCATCCCCACCCTGGCAGATCGTTTTCCTGAACGCAAAGGCCTGGTGCTGTCCCTGCATGGCATGGGCGGCAACATGGGCGACGCCCTGGCGCCGCTTGCGATCGGCGCCCTGCTGGCTGTATTCACCTGGCGGCAGGTCGTAGTCATGAACGTGGTACCCGGGGTCATCATTGCGTGCCTGATTCTGGTGTTTCTCGGCACCATGGGGTTTACCGGCAAGAGGGATCCCACCAGGAGGGAATCCGCCGCGGCGGAACGGCGGAGCGTGGCCGAGTATCTTCACGGTGTGCGTGATCTGCTCAAGAACCGCAGCCTCCTCACTCTGGTAATGAGTTCCAGCTTCCGGACGATGACCCAGGCCACGCTGCTCACCTTTCTTCCGGTTTTTCTCGCCTACGACCTGGGCTATTCGCCGTTCTGGGTGGGGGCGTGCATGTTCGCTCTTCAGGCCGCGGGGTTTGTGGCGTCGCCGATTGCGGGCCACGTCTCGGACAAGATGGGCCGCCGACGCATCCTGATATCCAGCATGGCGATGACTGCCGTAGTGCTGATCTGCATGGCGTTTGCGGGTCGCTCCCAGGCCTTCATATTTTTCATCGCCATCCTGGGTTTTTTCCTCTATGCGATCCGTCCGGTGCTTCAGGCGTGGCTGCTGGAATCGACGCCGAAGGGATTGGGAGGAACAAGCATCGGAATCCTGTTCGGTGCCCAGGCGCTCGGGGCCGCGATCGGGCCGGCGCTCGGCGGGTTGATCGCGGACAAGTACGGGCTCATGGCGACTTTCTACTTTCTCGCTGCAACCATCGTGGTCGCCAATCTGTTTATTTTCCGCATGCCGGCCCAGACCGGAGGCGTGCACGGCACGACCGGCGATGTCCTCTGAAGGCTCCCTCTGCGCTGATCTTGGCCGGCCAATGGCCGATAGTTCTTGCACGAATCGCAACAATATCCCATGACGAAAACCGCGATGGTGTCTGAAGAACTGGCAAGAAAGTTCGCCAGCGAAAAGGAAACTCCCTATACCCGCTGGGTGCGCAGCGAGGGCCTGGAGATCATCGGCGCGCACTATGTGCCCAACCTTCACGCCGTCGAATTGAAGCCCTGGGCGAGAAGAGGTGGACTCGGCGTCTACATAAATCATGAAGCATCACGCACCTCCAACGACTGCTACGTGTGCGAAATCCCCCCGGGTGGAAAGCTCGCTCCGCAGCGCCAGCTGTTCGAGGAAATGATCCTTGTTCTTGACGGACGCGGCTCGACGACCGTCTGGAATGACGCGGGCCAGCGCATTACTTTCGAGTGGAATACGGGTTCTCTGTTCGCCGTTCCGCTCAATGCCTGGCACCAGCATTTCAACGGTTCGGGGACGTCGCCTGCGCGGTACGTAGCCGTGACAAACGGACCGGTGGTCATAAATCTGTACGAAGACATCGATTTTGTTTTCAATACCCAATACGATTTCAAAGGCCGTTTCGCCGGGGAGCCTGACTATTTCAGCAACAAAGGGGAACAAAAGGGCTTGCTGCTGGAAACCAATTTCGTGGCGGATGCAGTGAATCTGCCTCTGGTCGGCGCCAGCGAACGCGGCGCCGGCGGAGGCCATATCCGCTTCAATATGGCCAGGGGTTCCATGAACAGCCATATTTCCCAGTTTCCCGTGGGAACCTACAAGAAGGCCCACGCGCATGGTCCGGGAGCCCATGTAGTGATCCTCGCCGGCGAGGGCTACAGCATGATGTGGCCGGAAGGCGAGGAACCGCGCCGCTACGACTGGCAGCCTGGATC
>JBGPYQ010000150.1:0-8257 GCA_041493345.1 Gammaproteobacteria bacterium
CGGGTCTTTCCACAGGGCGATGTCGCGGCTCATGTTGATTTCCTGCGGCATCCAGTGATTGGCGCAGCCTGCGAGGTACTTCTCCCACGCCCACTTGTACTTGAATGGGACCAGCTGGTTGACATCGGCCCGGGCGTTGATGATGGCCTTGTCTTCCACGCGCACCCGCCGGTGGCTGTTGCCGGCCGAATAGCGCTCGTTGGATAACTCGGCCGGAGCCGGCGACGACGGCACGAACCCGGTGACCGGTTGCAGGTCAAGGCCCGGTATGGAGCTCACGCCCATGTCGTCGTCAAAAGAAAGCATATCTTCCTCCTCGGCTTCTTATGTTCGCCTGCATTCACTGGCAGGCTTCGCATACGGGATCGTCGACCTTGCAGAACTTGATTTCGGAATCGCCCGTGGCCCCGGAGGCAGCCGCGTCCCCGCCCTTGGCCGAGGCTTGCATGCCGCCTTCCGGCACTGCGTTCAACTGGCCCGCCTTCACCGTAGACTTCTCGGCGTGGGTGGCCCCCATCGAGCGCAGGTAGTAAGTGGTCTTCAACCCCCGCTGCCAGGCGAGTTTGTAGCATTCGTCGAGCTTCTTGCCGGAAGCCTGGCCTATATATATATTGAGGGATTGCGATTGGTCGATCCATTTCTGCCTGCGCGCGCCCGCCTCGACGATCCACGTGGGGTCGATTTCAAACGCGGTCGCGTAAAGCCGCCGCAACTCGGCCGGGGCACGGTCGATGCGCGCGAGGTTGCCGTCGAAATACTTGAGGTCCGCCACCATGACCTCGTCCCACAGTCCCAGCTTTTTCAGATCGTCGACCAGATATTCATTGACCACGGTGAACTCGCCGGAGAGATTCGACTTCACGAACAGGTTCTGGAAGGTCGGTTCGATCGAGGCCGACACCCCCACGATGTTGGCAATCGTTGCGGTCGGCGCGATTGCAAGGCAGTTCGAGTTGCGCATGCCGTGGCGCTTGATGCGCTCGCGCAAGGGTTTCCAGTCCATGGACACCGACATGTCGATCTCGACGTAACCACCGCGTTCCTCGCGCAGCAGCTTCAGCGTATCCTGCGGCAGGATGCCGCGGTCCCAGAGCGACCCCCGGTACGATGCGTAGCGGCCGCGCTCCTCGGCGAGATCCGTCGACGCCCAATAAGCGAAATAGGCGATCGCCTCCATCGAACGGTCGGCGAACTCCACTGCTTCCTGCGATCCATAGGGAACCCGCAGGATATGCAGACAATCCTGGAAACCCATGATTCCCAGGCCCACCGGCCGGTGCTTGAGATTGGAATTGCGCGCCTTCGCCACCGCGTAATAGTTGATGTCGATGACGTTGTCGAGCATGCGCATCGCGATGGCGATGGTCTTCTTCAGCTTGTCATGATCGAGCCTGCCGTTTATCATGTGCGCGACCATGTTGACGGAGCCGAGATTGCACACCGCGATTTCCTGGTCGTTGGTGTTGAGGGTGATCTCGGTACACAGATTGGAGCTGTGCACCACGCCCACATGCTGCTGCGGCGAACGGATGTTGCAGGGGTCCTTGAACGTGATCCACGGATGTCCGGTCTCGAACAGCATGGAAATCATCTTCCGCCACAGGTGCGTCGCCGGGAGCTTTTTGTACAGCTTGAGCTCACCCCTGGCGACCTTTTTTTCGTATTCCACATAGGCTTTTTCGAATGCCAGCCCATGTTTGTCGTGCAAATCAGGCACGTCGGAGGGGCTGAACAGGATCCATTCGCCGTTTTCCATCACTCGCTTCATGAACAGGTCCGGAATCCAGTTAGCGGTGTTCATGTCGTGAGTGCGGCGACGGTCGTCACCCGTGTTCTTGCGCAATTCCAGGAATTCCTCGATATCGAGGTGCCATGTCTCAAGGTAGGAGCACACCGCACCCTTGCGCTTGCCGCCCTGGTTGACGGCCACTGCCGTGTCGTTGACCACCTTGAGGAAAGGCACCACTCCCTGAGACTTGCCGTTCGTCCCCTTGATGTGGGAGCCGAGCGCGCGCACCGGGGTCCAGTCGTTGCCGAGGCCCCCCGCATACTTCGCGAGCAGTGCGTTTTCCTTGATCGCTTCGTAGATGCCGTCCAGGTCATCCGACACCGTGGTGAGATAGCAGGACGAAAGCTGCGAGCGCACCGTGCCGGAATTGAACAGCGTCGGCGTCGAGCTCATGAAATCGAAAGAAGACAGCGCGTTGTAGAACTCGATGGCGCGTGCCTCGCGGTCGATCTCGTTCAGCGCCAAACCCATCGCCACGCGCATGAAGAACACCTGCGGCAATTCGATACGGGTGCCGTGCACATGCAGGAAATACCGGTCGTACAAGGTTTGCAGGCCGAGATACCCAAATTTGAGGTCACGCGATGCGTCAAGGGCGGCAGCGAGCTTCTTCAGGTCGAAATTGGCCAGACGCTCATCGAGCAGCTCGGACTCAATGCCCCGCTTTACGAATCCGGGGAAGTACTCGGCGTAGCGCTTCTTCATCTCCGCCTGCGACACCTCCTCGCCCAGGACTTCGCGTCGGATGGTATGCAGAAGCAGCCGCGCGGTAACGTAGCTGTAGGCCGGGTCCTTCTCGATCAGGGCTCGCGCCGAGAGCACGGCGGACTTCCTCACTTCCTCGGCCGGCACCCCGTCATAGAGATTCCTGAGCGTCTCGGCGATTATCCCCTTGGGTTCCACCGCTTTACCCAATGCGTCGCACGCAGAACCGATCAGCTCATTCAGGCCAGCCAGGTCAAGCGGGCGGCGCACCCCATCCTCGACCACGTGTAATGGTGACTGAGGTGCGGCTTTTTTCTGTGCCGATTCCTGCGCGCGCGCCTCGGCGCGCTTTTCCCGGTACAACACATAGGCGCGCGCCACTTCGTGCTCGCCGGAGCGCATCAGTACCAGCTCGACTTGATCCTGGATATCCTCGATATGAAAGGTGCCGCCCACCGGCTGGCGTCGCACCAATGCGCAGACCACCGCTTCAGTCAATGCCACGACCAACTCGCGGATCCGTGCCGAGGCCGCCCCCTGCCCCCCTTCGACCGCGAGAAAGGCCTTGGTCATTGCGATCGAAATCTTGCCGGGCGCGAAGCCCACTACTACGCCATTGCGGCGGATAACCTTGTACTGTGAAAACTGGGGCTGGATGTTTGCGGAGACTTCAGGGAGGCTCGTGCCGGGAATCGACTGGAGAGTCGTCGCGTCAGCGGCAATTTGCATGTACGGTATCCTCTACGCTTTTATGCCACCCCGAAGACTCGAGGCCGGCGAAGGAATCCTAGGATATTTCGCCTTACGACCACAATATATAGTATCCAGGCAGAAGTTTGCAACTAATTCTAGTGTATTGTCAAGATGCAAGCGATCTTTGCTCAAGCAGCTTCGCAACTTTTAGGGTCCAAACCGGAAAAATCCGGGGAAACTTGCGTCGAACCGGGGCGATGGCTCAGCGCAAGCGGGCAAGTTGCGTCCGAAACGATCATGGGTACCGCGCGCCGGCGCGAACAATTGCCGGAACCGCGCCAACAGCGGGCGACGGGTCACTGGAACCGCGCCAACAACGCGCGACGGGTCACTGGAACCGCGCCAACAACGCGCGGTAGTGTCCCCAGTCGAAAGCGGGACCTGGGTCGGACTTGCGGCCTGGGGCAATATCGGCGTGTCCGACCATGTCGCTGATGGGGTAGCGGCGGCGGAGCGCATCCGTGAGCGCCGCCAATCGCAGATATTGCTGCTCCGAGTAAGGCTGCTCGTCGGTGCCTTCGAGCTCAACGCCCACCGAAAAATCGTTGCAGCGCTCGCGCCCTTTCCAGACAGACGAGCCAGCGTGCCAGGCGCGCATTCGGCAAGGCACAAACTGAATCAGTTCGCCATCGCGACGGATGAGAAAATGAGCCGAAACCGCCAGGCCTTGCAGAGTCCGGTAGTGCGGATGGCGGGCCGCATCGAGCGTGTTGGTAAAAAACCGCAGAATCCCGTCACCGCCGTACTCGCCCGGGGGCAAGCTGATGTTGTGCACCACGAGCAGTGTCACGTCCGATTCCTCGGGCCGCTCATCACAATTCGGCGAGGCAATCTGGACCGCGGCAGCCGGCCCATCCTCTGCAGCCAGCCAATCGAGGCCCGGCGGGAAATCGTTACTTACGGGTCCCAAGGGTCACCGCACAATGCGCGGATCGGCCGGCCGATCCGCGCAATCGCACTCTGCCAGCAAAGTCCCGCGTTCCGCTTGCACCTCACCGGGTTGCAGTTTTCGATCATGCAGAGCACCACTAGCGAATGCCAAGCCGCTCCATGCGGTAGCGCATCGCCCGGAACGTGATGCCAAGAAGCTTGGCCGCCGCCGTGCGGTTGAAGCGCGTCTTCTCGAGCGCTTCCAGTATTGCCGCCCGCTCGACGCGATCGAGATATTCCTGCAGCGGCCACTTTGAGTCCGGCGCCGCCGATTCCCCGGCGACAAACCCGGGCGGTGAGAGCTGAAGGTCCTCCGGCTGGATCTCTTCGGCCGCCGCAAGCGCGATGGCGCGCTCCAGTATGTTCTCCAGCTCACGGGTGTTCCCCGGAAAATCATAGCCTGCAAGCGCCTTTTTCGCCTCCGCAGAGAGCCGGACTGCACCTTTGCCTTCCTGAGCCGAAAGCCGCCCCAGGATCGCATCGGCGAGTAAGGGGATGTCCTCGCGGCACTCCCGAAGCGGCGGCATTTTCAACTCGATCACGGCCAGCCGGTAATACAGATCCTGGCGGAATTTGCCAGACTCGACACTTGCCGCCAGATTCTGGTGCGTTGCACAGATAATGCGTACGTCCACATTGTCTTCGGCCGTCGCTCCGACTTTGCGAACACGCTTCTCCTGAATCGAGCGCAAAAGCTTCACCTGCATCGCGAGCGGCAGGTCGGCAACTTCGTCCAGAAACAGAGTGCCGCCGTTGGCAGCCTGGAAGAATCCGTCGCGATCGCTTTCGGCGCCCGTAAACGCGCCCTTCTTGTAGCCGAAGAACTCGCTTTCCATCAAGTTTTCGGGAATGGCCCCGCAGTTGACCGGTACGAATGCCTTCTCTCGCCGCGCCCCTTTGGCGTAAATCAGTCGCGCCGCCAGCTCCTTGCCGCTACCGGACTCGCCTGTGATGTAAATCGGCGCCTGGCTGCGCGCCAGCTTCTCTATCGTCGAGCGCGCCTGCTCGATTGCAGGGCTCGCGCCAAGAATCTCGTAGTCGCCAGAGCGGGCTACTGCGGGTTTCTGCGGAAGCGACAGCGCCGATTTGATGAGCGCGCGCAACTGGTCGAGGGACAGCGGTTTGGAGAGGTAGTCGAAGGCGCCGGCCTTGAGCGCCGCCACTGCGTTTTCGGTGCTCCCGAACGCGGTAATCACCGCCACCGGCAAGTCGGCGCATTGCGAGCCGATGTAGCGTACAAGTTCCAGTCCATCGCCGTCAGGCAGCCGCATGTCCGTGAGGCAAAGATCGTATTGCCTGGAGTGCAGCAATTGCCTCGCTGCCGCCAAGGAACCGGCGGATTCGACGGCGAGCCCCATACGCACAAGCGACAATTCAAGCAATTCGCGAATGTCCGCTTCGTCATCGACGACGAGCACCGTGCGCTGGGAACTCGCCCGCCGTTCCGTGCCCCGGCTCGCTACGCTGCCTGCCATAGGATCCTGAAATCCGCGCCTTGGGCGCTATCGAGATATTCGAGACTCGCGCCATTGGCTGCGCACAACTCGCGGGCAATATAAAGACCCAATCCCGTACCGCTCGAGAAGGTGGTGAAAAACGGTTCGAACAGCTGTCCCCGCAAAGCCGCCGCCACGCCGTCGCCGTCGTCGATCACATGCAATTCTACTCGCTTGGCGCGTTGCGAGGCCGCCAAGCGCACGCTGCCCGCCTGCTTGCGGCAGTGCCGCCAGGCGTTGCCCAGCAGATTCCACAATACCTGGTTGAGATGCACGCGGTCGAACTCTACCGCGAGATCATCGGGAACTTCGACGGCAAAAATGTGGCGCGGGACGCCTTCACTCTGGGCGAACTCGTCGATGAATGCGGCAAGATATTGCTCCACCCGAATGGTCTCGGGCTGGACTCGGTCGCGCCGCGTCAGCTCCAGCACATCGCCCACCATGCGGTCAAGGCGCCGCGCATTAACACGGATGATCTGTACCATGCGATCTCTCTGTGATTCGCGGCGCTCCTCCTGCAGCAGGTCGCCCGCGTGCGTGATGACCGAAAGCGGGTTGCGAATCTCGTGCGCAATGTTGGCGGTGAGCCGTCCAAGGGCGGCGAGCTTGAGTTGCTGTGCCTGCTCCTGAAGCTTGGAAAGGTCCTCCAGGAACACCAGGCTGAAGCTCCCGCCGGCGACGCCCGCCGCGACAAAACGCGCGCGCACAACGCGGCCGCTTTCGGCAAATTGAATGTTCACGCTGCTCGATCCGCCGCGGCCCCGCCAGTCGGCAAGCCGATGCGCCAGCTCCGCGGAGTACTCCTCGATCTGTCCCAACTCGGGTGCGGGCCGCCCGAGCAAAGCCGCCACGCGCGGATTGTGCTGGTGTACAAGGCCATTGGCGTCCACGACGAGAACGCCGTCCTGCACATCCTGAATCACGAGCTTGTTGATTCGCAACTGGTCGGCGAGGTCGGCGCCCCGTTGCCGCGCGAGTCGCTCATTCAAAATCACGCGCTGCGCGAGCTGGTTGGTAATCAGCGCGGTCGCGAAACATCCGATCGACAGCAGCCCGGGCTGAAGGAAATTTGCGGTGCTGACATCTTGCACCAGAACCCAGTATGACTGCTCCAGGAGCAAGGCAATTGACGCCAGCGCCGCGTAAAACAGCATCAGCGTTCCCCGGCTCACGAGCGCCGCGCCTGCCAGGGATATCAGCAGCATCACGCCGAGCCCGCTACGGATGCCGCCCGAGGCAAACATCAGCAGAACCAGCGAAACGATGTCGGCGATTACATGCAGCGTGAGTTGCAGATTGAAATACGCCGGCACCTTGCGCAGTACGACCTGAAACAGCACGGCGAGCACCAGGTAGAGGACGCCGGTGTAGGTAAAGACCGCGAGATCGTGGCTTCCAAGGCTGAGTGCGTCCCCATAGATCAGGGCCACGAGCAGGAACATCGCCGCAACGGCGATGCGGTAGAAATTGAAGTACTTCAGCGAAATCCAGAACGAGTCAGCCACCGCCTCCTGTGGCAGCGGCCAGGACAACGGCAGCATTGCGAGGCCCGCCACGTCCGCCATTCAACCGGAAGCGAGCCGGCGGTGCTCTTCGTTACAGTAGAAGCGTCCCCGGGATTCAAGGGCTTCGCTGCGTGGAAGATTCACACCGCAGTGGGCACAGGGAACCATGGGCTCCGCGGACTTTTCAGGCGCAGACTCGGCACGCATCCGGCGCTTGCGGGAAACACCAGTCAGTGCCACGTAGATGACGGCGACGGCAATGATCAGGACAAGAATCTTGGTCACGCTGGGATGCCGGACAAGCGCCGCGGCTGGCGACGACGAGACCATTATACCCGTCGGTCCGTCGAGCGCAGAAATTCCCAGTTGGCGGGAACTGGTCGGGGTGACTGGATTCGAACCAGCGACTCCTGCGTCCCGAACGCAGTACTCTACCAGGCTGAGCTACACCCCGAGTCGAACAGGAAGCGGTGCGGAGGCACGAGCGATTCGGGAATTAATAATCGCGCTCGACCGCGAAGGTGGTCAATTCTAGCAAAGAATCCTTGTATTTTGAATTTGTAAGTTCGGCAATGGCTGCGCGCGCTTCCCGCACCTCATCTTCGGCCATGCGCCGGGCGTATTCAAGCGCGCCGGTCGCGCGAATCGCGGCGATCACAGGCTGGAACTCGTCCCGACCGCCGTGCTCGATCGCCGCGCGTACGAGCTCTGCTTGCTGAGGCGAGCCGTGCTGCATTACATGAATCAAGGGCAACGTGGGCTTGCCTTCATTCAGGTCGTCGCCCAGATTTTTTCCGGTTTGAGCCGCGTCGCCCGAATAGTCGAGCACGTCGTCGATCAACTGGAACGCGGTTCCCAGATGCATGCCGTAGCGCGCCAGCCCCTGCTCGATCCCCACATTTGCCGCGCCGAGAATGGCGCCAAGCTGAGCCGCGGCCTCGAACAGCTTGGCCGTCTTGCGCCGGATGACATCGAGGTAGGCCGACTCATTGACCCCGAAATTGTGGGTGTTCATCAGTTGCAGTACCTCGCCCTCGGCGATTGTGTTGGTGGCGTCGGCCAAGACCTCCATCACC
>JBGPYQ010000146.1:0-8376 GCA_041493345.1 Gammaproteobacteria bacterium
CGGTCTTGATGCCGTAGAACTCCAGGCTCTCCTCGATCAACTGGCCGATCGTCTTGCTGCGCTTCACCGCCGCCTCGCG
The DNA here is from genome assembly GCA_041493345.1 of Gammaproteobacteria bacterium. Classification (GTDB taxonomy): domain Bacteria; phylum Pseudomonadota; class Gammaproteobacteria; order Burkholderiales; family SG8-39; genus VBDM01. The sequence goes on from JBGPYQ010000146.1 coordinate 80, forward strand.
CAGGGCGCGATGGCGCTCATCGCTCAAAGTAATAGTCAACCGAGCCATGATAGGTGCCTTGGTGATTTAACACCAACGCATCATAGCACATGGGCTCGGCGCAGGCTAGTCCCGTTCCTCTTTCGGCCCGCTACAACGTCGCTCCCGGCTGCCCCAGCGCCTTCTCGGCGAGCTGGCGGACGATCCACTCGTAGGCGTCGTCCACCGAGTCGGTGCGGTGCACGAGCTCGATGTCCTTGGCGTCGATGGTGCCGTGGCGCGCGAGCGCGTCGAAGTCGATGACCTCGCCCCAGTACTCGGTGCCGAAGAGCACGATCGGCATGGGCTTGCGCATCTTGCGCGTCTGCACCAGCGTCAGCAGCTCGAACAGCTCGTCGAGCGTCCCGTAGCCGCCCGGAAACACGATCACCGCTTTTGCGAGGTAGGCGAACCAGAACTTGCGCATGAAGAAGTAATGAAAGTGGAAGGCGAGCTCGCGCGTGACGTAAGGGTTGTCGAATTCTTCCACCGGGATGGAGATGGTGAGGCCGACGTTCAGGCCGTGCGCCTCGGCCGCGCCGCGGTTCGCCGCCTCCATGATTCCCGGGCCGCCGCCGGTGCACACCACGAAGCGGCGCTCCACGTGATCGAGCCCCTTCGACCATTTCGTGAGGCGCGAAGCGAGCTCGCGGGCGGCTTCGTAATAGGTGGACATCTTGAGCGCCATTTGCGCCCGCTCCCGGTCCTTGCCGCTCTTCGCCTTGTGCAGCATTTCCTCGGCGGCCTCGCGCGACTTGATGCGCGCCGAGCCCATGAACACGATGGTGTCATCGACTTTGTGGTGGTCGAAGCGGCTCTTGGGTTCGAGATACTCAGACAGGATGCGCAGGGCGCGCGCGTCCTTGCTGTTGAGGAAGCCCGGATTCTGGTAGGCCTTGGTGGAGGCGTGTTTGCGTTCGGTCATGGGGCGGATTCAGGTTTTGCGCAGACAAGATTCGAATAATTCGATGGCCATATTATAAGAGTTTCGTTATAGCAATCGCCCGGAGAGCCGCGCCGGGCGCGGGTCTCCGGAAAGCACTCGTGAATTTGGAGCGGCCTACTGGCTTCGAAGCCGACTCACCACCATCCCTAACGCGGCCACAGCACGCCCTGGCTCCCCCTGGCAACCGCGCCTATGCCCTTGTAGACGAACTTCTGCACGCGCTTGCCTTCGTAAGTCTCGGTGGTGTAGAGGTTGCCCTTGGAGTCGCTCGCGATGCTGTGCACGCCGTAGAACTGGCCCGGCTGGCGCCCGCCGTCGCCGAAGTTCGAAATCTCCTCCAGCGTCTCGCGCAGTATGATGCGCACCTTCTCGTTCTGGCCATCGGCGAGGAACATGAACCGTTGCTCGCGATCCTTTGAAAACGTGATATCCCAGGCCGAGCCCGAAGCGAGCGTCTCTTTGGCATAGAACGCTTCCTTCACGAACTTGCCGTCCGGCTGGAATACCTGCACCCGGTCGGCCTGGCGGTCGCACACGTACACGAGGCCGTCATTCGAGCGTTCGACGCAATGCACCGGGTTGCGGAACTGCCGGGCCGGCGGTGCCTTCGGGTCGTAGTTGCCCATGGGAGCGTCGTCCGGCTTGTTGCCGTACGCACCCCAGTAGCGCTTCATCTTGCCGCTATCGGCGTCGACTACGGCGACGCGTTTGTTGAGGTAGCCGTCGGCGATGTACGCTTCGTTGGTCTTGGGATCGACCCAGATCTTGGCCACCCGCCCGAAGTTCTCGAGGTCGTTGCTGCCGCCGTTCTTGCCATAGCGGCCCAACTGCATCAGGAACTTCCCCGACTGGGTGAACTTCAGGACATGGGCGTCTTTCGCGCCGTTGCCGCCGATCCACACGTTGCCCTTGTAATCGACGTGGACGCCGTGCGCCCCTTCCGGCCACTCGTAGCCCGGGCCCGGGCCACCCCAGGATCTGACCAGGTTGCCGGCCTGATCGAACACCAGTATGGGCGGAGCCGTACGGCAGCACTCGGAGATGGGAGGATTCAGTTCGAGCCCCTTTTCGTTGACATGCAGCCCCCCCGCGCCGCGATGAATGACCCAGATGTGGTCCTGCTCATCGACCCACACTCCGATGGTCCAGCCGAGCAGCCAATGATTCGGCAAGGGCTTCGGCCACAGCGGATCCACCTCGAATCTCGGCGCCTGCACGCTGGCGCCGGCTTGTGCGGCCGCCTTGTCTTCGAGCATGCTCTGACAGGCTGCGAGCGCCGCCAGGACCGAAACAAAGGCCGCGCCGGCGTAAAGGCTGCGCTTGCGGGTCGAGCTTTCCATTTTTTCCTCCTTGTGGATGGCGAGCCGTGGGAGACTGCGAACCTCGTATCAGTATAAGCGCATCTTTCCAGAAACGGGCCTGGTTGTTATGTTAGATGCCCGAAGCTGAACCAAAAGTGGAAAACGGGAGGGCGGAACCGTGCCGGAGAGCGGCCGCGGCATTTTCATGCGGTGTCTGTTCCTCGCGCTGACGGCGGCGCTGATCGTGGCGCTGCCGTGGCGCGCGTTCGCGCACGACATTCCGAACGACATCACGGTCAACGCATTCGTCAAGCCCGAGGGCGAGCGGCTGCGGCTGCTGGTGCGCGTGCCGCTCAAGGCGATGCGCGACGTGGATGTTCCGCGGCGCTCAGGCGGTTTCCTCGATCTCGCGCGCGTCGACGCCGCGCTGCGCAACGCGGCGACGCTGTGGCTTTCAGACAACATCGAGCTGTACGAAGGCGATGTGCGCCTCGCGTCCCCGCGTGTGGTCGAAACCCGCGTGTCGCTCGAGTCCGACCTGTCGTTCCGTTCATACGACGAGGCGCTTGCGCACGTCACCGGCCCGCGGCTCCCGAACAGCATGCAGCTTTTCTGGGAGCAGGGGCTGCTCGACGTGCTCTTCGAGGTCCCGATTCGATCGGAGCGCGCGCAATTTTCGATCCGCCCGAAGCTCGATCGCCTGGGATTGAAGGTGCGGGTCGCGCTGCGGTTCCTGCCGCCCGGAGGCGAAGCGCGCGCGTTCGAATTCCCGGCGGACGCGGGGCTCGTCAGGCTCGATCCGCGCTGGTACCAGGCGGCGCTGCGGTTCGTCGAGTCGGGGTTTTTCCATATTCTCGAGGGGACCGACCACCTGCTGTTCCTGCTGTGCCTCGTGATCCCGTTCCGGCGCCTCGTGCCGCTCATCATGGTGGTCACCTCGTTCACCGTCGCGCACTCGGTCACGCTGATCGCCTCCGCCTACGAGTTCGGGCCGGACGCGTTGTGGTTTCCGCCGCTGATCGAAACCCTGATCGCGGTATCGATCCTGTACATGGCGGTCGAGAACGTCCTCGGCAGCAACGTGCGGCGCCGCTGGATGATCACTTTCGCGTTCGGCCTGGTGCACGGCTTTGGTTTCTCGTTCGCGCTCAGGCAGCAGCTCCAGTTCGCCGGCGCTCATCTGCTGACGTCGCTCTTGTCGTTCAATATCGGCGTCGAGCTGGGGCAGGTGCTCGTGCTCTTGCTGCTCGTCCCGCTGCTCGGGTTTCTCTTCCGGTTTGCCGTCGCCGAGCGCATCGGGACCATCATTCTCTCGATGCTGGTCGGCCACACGGCCTGGCACTGGATGATGGAGCGCGGCGAGCGCCTCGGCCGCTTCCCGTGGCCGGAGCTCGGCGCCGCGCAGCTCGCGAGCGCCACGCGCTGGCTGATGCTGATATTGATTGTTGCGGCGCTGCTTTGGTTCGCGTTCGGCGTGCTCCAGCGGCGGCGGCTCGAAACGCGCCGAAAGCCGGACCCGGATCGTTCCACAACCTGATCGGAAACGAGGTCGCAGGTAGGCTGAGACGGAAGGGAGTGCTACCGCTTCGGCGCTGGATGGATGTTATCCACCCAATGCACCTCTTCCGGCTTCTCGACAACCGGGATGTCGAGGTTCACGACCACGTGCTCCTGGCCGCTGCGCACGATCATGCACGAGAGCGGCTGAACGTCGCTCGCGTTGATTTCCTGGTGCGGGACGTAGGGCGGTACGTAGATGAAGTCGCCCGGCCCCGCTTCGGCGCGGGCCATGCGGGGCGTCTGCGGCAAGAAGTACGCTCTCTAAAGTTCCCACGGGTAACCGATGAAGATCGCGGTGTTGAACCCTTCCTTGCCTAATCCCACGTCGCCACGAAGCACGACGCCGGATGCAGTCACGATCCTCAGTCCGACACCATAGGAGTCGCGGTAGTTCTTCCACTGTGAGAGGTCGCCTCGCGCATCCGAGGTGATGCCGGTTTCGTAGAACAGGGCAAGCTGGATCGAAGTGCGCACGCCCTTCATGACGAAGATGTCGAAGGGCGTTTTTTCATCGGTCAGGTTCCAGCGGAATTCGGTGCCGAAGAACTGCGTGTGGGCGCCCGCGAAGCGCCCCTGGGGATAGGAACGCAAACGATTGAATCCGCCGAGCGAGGCGGCGGTGCCGAATGTGTTGTTCGCGATCGTGTTGGCTATCACCTGATTGCAGAATTTCTGCCGCGCGGGATCGGCGATCGCGCCGCAATCCAGGCCGAGCTGCTGCTGGAGCGTGGCCGAGTCCGTTTCACCCTGACGTGTCACGAACGCGTCCGAGCGCAGGAGGTTGAACGCCAGGGTATTGCGCCGCCCGAAGGGAAGGTAGGCGCTGGCGTTGTAGTCCATCACGTAGTAATCCGGCCCCAGGCCCCGCGGCGGCGTCTGCGTGCGCGTGAGGTCGAACCGGATTCCCCGGCGCGGATCGGTATAGTCGTCGGTGAGGTCGAGGCGGGTCCCTAACAATGTGGTGTGGCCGCGCTCGCGGGGCGGGTCCTGCGCTTCGGCGATGACGTTGCCGTCCCTGTCGCGGATGCTCTTCAGCTTCGACGCTCCCTGGTACCAGGCTCCGTACACCTCGAAGCGGCGGTCGAAAAACGTGCCGGTCATCCGCGCGCCGTAAAATTCGGTGTCTCCAATCTCGAGCAGGCGGAAGTCGTTCTTGTCCGTGTTCATGCCGCGCTGGCCGTAGCTCTGCACCGTCGCCTTGCTGATGTTGCTGTAGCCGACATCGACGATGAGAGTCTTGGGAATGAGGTGGATGTCTCCCGCGCCGAGCGCGACGCCCCTGACGTCTCCCGCGAATACGATGCCGTAGACGTCCGTGTAGCCGTCGGCGATGTTCAGCGCGCCGCCGACGAGGCCGACGCCCGAGCCGATGCCGGGCAAGCGGTACGGGTAGGGGAAGGCCGCGTAGCCAAAATCATTCGGGAATTGGTCCCTGCGCCGGTCGGGAACGGCCGGATCCCCGGAGGGCGGATCGGCGGCAACGGCCGCGGGCGCGAACGCACAGAGGAGGCAGGCCGCGAGCACGAACCGCTGCGCGAGGGTCGTCCCGGCGCGGAATTTTAAAATTTCGGTGTTCATGCCCGGGCTCCGCCTGGCTGAATAATGACGCATGTGCCTCGCGGAGGCAACAAGTTCCGCTGCCGCGTTCGCGGCGCCCCCGGCAATGCGGGCTGTCCCCGATGATGGTCGCGGCGCGAAGAAATGATATTCTCTGCGCGAACTCGAACCGAGCCGCGCTGGAGCGTCCCATGAGAATCGCCATCGGCAACTACGGACTCACCCAACCCCTGAAAAACGGAAGCGTGCGCTCCGATCGCCTGCAGCTGGAATACATCCAGGTCGACCCGATCACCGCGGCGATGCGACGCATGGTGCGGGGCCTCGAGTTCGACATCTGCGAGATGGCCTTCACCACCTATCTTTGCGCCAAGGCCTTGGGCAAGCCGGTCACCGCCATCCCCGTGTTCCTCACCCGGAACTTCCACCACTGGGCGGTCTTCCACAACATCAAATCCGGAATAAAGAGGCCCAAGGATCTGGAGGGTCGCAAAGTAGGGGTCAATCGCGGCTACACCGTCACCACCGGCGTCTGGGTGAGGGGAATACTCCAGACCGAGTACGGGGTGGACCTCGACAAGATCGTCTGGGCCGCAACCGATGACGAGCACGTCGCCGAGTATCGCGCGCCGCCCAACGTGGACTACTCGTATCGGGGGAAATCCATCGCGGAGCTGCTTCTCTCGCGCGAAATCGACGCCGCGGTCGGGGACGTGCGTACGGACTCCCCGGACATCAGGCCTCTTATTCCCGACGCCCGCCAGGCGGGCTTCGCGTATTTCCGCAAGACCGGGATCTATCCGATCAATCACACGGTGGTGATCAAGAACTCCCTCCTTGAAGCCGAGCCCTGGGTGGCGGAGGAGCTCTTCAAGGCCTTCAAGGCCGCCAAAGCGAGCTACCTCGCCCGCCTGGATGCGGGCAAAACCCTTTCGCCCGCGGATGAGACCGCCGTCGCGCTCAAAGGCGTGGTGGGCGGCGACCCGTTCCCCTTCGGCGTCAATGCGAACCGCAAGGCGCTCGAAGCGATCACCCGGTTTGCCGTCGACCAGCACGCAGTACCGGGAAAATTCAGTCCGGAGGAGTTGTTCGCGCCGGGAACGCTGAAGCTGAGTTAGCGGCGCCCGCGGCCGGCCGCGCCGGAGAACCGGGACCTGCCCGGGCCGCGACTTGCTTCCGGACCATGACGCCGCGCCAGAAAGCGACGTGGTGCCTGATGTTCATTGCCGCCGGCTTCAGGTCCGGGTAGTACCAGGCGGCGTCCTTGTTCACTTTTCCGTCCACGACGACGTTGTAGTAGCTCGCCAGTCCCTTCCAGGGACAAGTGGTATGGGTATCGCTCGGACGGAAATATTCCTTGCGTATCGAAACCGGCGGAAAGTAGACATTGCCTTCGACCGTCTCGAAACGCTCGCTCTCGGCGATAACCGCGTTGTTCCAGATCGCGTTCGGCATGATCGGCCCCGGACTGCGCAAAGCGATGCGTCAGTCGAGGGGTTTCAGTTCGCCCAGCACCGTGGGCAGCAGCTCCGACACGGTCGGATGGATGTACACCGAGTGCGTCACCGAAGTGTAAGGCACGCCCGCGTACATCGTCGCGAGCAGCGAGTGCACCGCCTCGTCGCCGCCCACGCCCAGGATCGCCGCGCCGAGGATCTTTTTCGTCTCGGCGTCAATCGTGATCTTGATGAAACCCTGGGTCTCGCCTTTTTCCACGGCACGGCCCACGCGCGTCATCGGTCGCGTGCCGGTGAGCGCCTTGCGCCCGGAGCGCCGGACCTCGTCGTCGGTCATGCCGGCGCGTCCGAGCGGCGGGTCGATGAACAATCCATAAGTCGCGATGCGGTCGCGGACGCTGCGCTTGTCGCCGTTCAACAGATTATCCGCGACGATCTCGTAGTCGTTGTACGAGGTGTGGGTGAAGGCGCCGCGCCCGTTGCAATCGCCCAGCGCCCAGATGCCGGGAACACTGGTGGCAAGCCGGTCGTCGACGCTGATGTAGCCGCGCGCATCCAGTGCGACGCCGGCCTTGTCCAGGCCGAGATCGTGCGTGTTCGGGATCCGGCCGATGGCGAGCAGCAGGTGGGAACCCGCGACTTCGCTTTGCCTGCCGCCGCGCTCCAGTTTCACGGCAATCTGCGCGCCGCGCTTTTCCACTCCGGTGCAATCGGCGCCCAGCTCGACGCGCACGCCCTCGTTCTTCAGGATGTCCAGCACGCCCTGCGACACGTCGGCATCCTCGCGTGCGATCAGGCGCGGCGCTTTTTCGATGACCGTCACTTCGGCGCCGAAGCGCCGGTACATCTGCGCGAACTCCAGTCCGACGTAGCTGCCGCCCAGGATCATAAGGTGCTGCGGCAGGAAATCGACATCCATCATGGTCGAGTTGGTGAGAAAGGGCACGCCGCCCAGCCCGGGTAGGGTCGGCACGAATGCCCGAGCGCCGGCGTTGATGAAAATACGATCCGCCGAGAGCAGCTCGCCGTTGACGCGCACCGTGCGCGGCGATTCGAATCGGGCGTGACCCTCGATCACGCGGCAGTTGGTGAGGCCTTTCAGCCATTTCTCCACGAGCTTGCTCGAGCGTCCGCTGATCTCGTCCTTGCGCGCCTTCACCCGCCGCATGTCCACCTTCACTTCGCCGCCCGTGGTCACGCCGTATTCAGCCGCGCGGCGCGCAAGATGCGCGGCATAGGCGCTCGCCACCAAGGTCTTGGTCGGAATGCATCCGGTGTTCACGCAGGTGCCGCCGAAGCGGCTGCGCTCGATGAGGACGACGCTGCGGCCCGCGCCGGACAGCCGCGCGGCCAGCGCCGGGCCGGACTGGCCGCTGCCGATTACCAGGTCGTCGAATTGCGTTTTCATTTCTTCCTCCCGATCAGCCGCCGGGGCGCATCTGGCGCCGGCGTACCCAG
>JBGPYQ010000065.1:0-14966 GCA_041493345.1 Gammaproteobacteria bacterium
ATCGCGTGGCTGGGCGTCGACAAGCGCTTCAGCGGCGACCGCCAGCTGGATCAGCCGTTCGGCGCCACCCACATGGGCCTGATCTACGTCAACCCGGAAGGCCCGAACGCGAGCGGCGACTACATGGCCGCCGCCAAGGACATCCGCGCCACCTTCGGCCGCATGGCGATGAACGACGAGGAGACCGTCGCCCTGATCGCCGGCGGCCACACCTTCGGCAAGGCCCATGGCGCCGCCCCGGAATCCCATAAGGGTCCGGTTCCGGAAGGCGCGCCGCTGGAAGCGCAGGGCCTGGGCTGGATGAGCGACTACGGCACGGGGCACGGCGCCGACACGATTTCGAGCGGCATCGAAGTGACCTGGACCAAGACCCCGGCGCTGTGGAGCAACAACTTCTTCGAGAACCTGTTCAAGTACGAATGGGAGCTGACCAAGTCGCCGGCCGGCGCCAAGCAGTGGGTGGCCAAGAACGCCCCGGAGATCATTCCCGACGCGCACATCCCGGGCAAGTTCCACAAGCCGACTATGCTGACCACCGACCTGACGCTGCGCTTCGATCCGGAATTCGGCGAGATCTCGCGCCGGTTCTACGAGGACCCGCAGGCCTTCGCCGATGCCTTCGCGCGCGCCTGGTTCAAGCTGACGCACCGCGACATGGGCCCGCACGCCCGATACCTCGGGCCGGAAGTGCCGAAGGAAGATCTGATCTGGCAGGACCCGATCCCCGAGGTCAACCACAAGCTGATCGGCGAGAAGGAGATCGCTGACCTCAAGAAGAAGATCCTCGCCTCGAAGCTGTCGGTGTCGCAGCTCGTGTCGACGGCCTGGGCGTCGGCGTCCACCTTCCGCGGCTCCGACAAGCGCGGCGGCGCCAATGGCGCGCGCATCCGGCTCGCTCCGCAGAAGGACTGGGCCGTGAACCAGCCGGCGCAACTGGCGAAGGTGCTGAAGGCGCTCGAGGGCATCCAGGCCGACTTCAACAAGAAGGCGAAGGGCGGCAAGAAAGTGTCGCTCGCCGACCTGATCGTGCTCGCGGGCTGCGCGGGCGTCGAGCAGGCCGCGAAGAAGGCCGGCGTCTCCGTGAAGGTGCCCTTCAAGCCCGGACGCATGGACGCGAGGCAGGACCAGACGGACGCCGAGTCCTTCGCCGTGCTCGAGCCGATCACCGACGGCTTCCGCAACTACCTGAAGGGCAAGTTCGAGGTCTCCGCCGAGCAGCTGCTGGTCGACAGGGCGCAGCTCCTGACGCTCACGGCGCCCGAGATGACGGTCCTCGTCGGCGGCATGCGCATGCTGGGGACCAACGTCGGTGGCGCGAAGCACGGGGTCTTCACCTCCAAACCCGAGGCGCTGACCAACGACTTCTTCGTCAACCTGCTCGACATGGGCACCGAATGGAAGCCGGTCTCGGGCGCCGAGGACGTGTTCGAAGGGCGCGACCGCAAGACGGGCAAGGTCAAGTGGACCGGCACACGCGTTGATCTCGTCTTCGGTTCGAACTCGCAGCTGCGGGCCCTCGCCGAAGTCTATGCAAGCGACGACGCGAAGGAGAAGCTCGTGCAGGACTTCGTGGCCGCGTGGACCAAGGTGATGAATCTGGACCGCTTCGACCTCGCCTGATCGTGCATGAGCGTCTTCGAGGGCTTCACGGGGCGGCAGAAACGGTCAGCTAACAGCCGGTTCCAGCGGACGGTAAGCTTCCCCCGAATTAGTTGACACCTTGGGCTAACCGCTCGGAGGTGTTGAGGTTGGTTCGTTGGACCGCACTGTAAGAGTGGCACGCGGTATTGGGCAGGCTTGTTTTATTGTATATACGCATATACAATAAACAAGTGGACAAAGACCCCGACAAAGAAGGCCGCAATATTGCAGAGCGCGGTCTCTCATTGAACCTTGCCGAGAACCTCGACTGGACGACAGCCCTGATCTGGGAAGACACGCGCAAAGACTATGGAGAACGGCGCTACTGCGTGCTCGGCTTTATTGAGGATCGCCTGCATAGCGTGGTGTTCACACCCCGCGAGGGAAAACCTCGGGTCATCAGTCTGCGTAAAGCTAACAAACGAGAGGTGAAGAGATATGAAAAAGCGATCCAAACCTGAAAAAACCAGCCGCGATAATCCGGAATGGACTATGGAGATGATTGCTAAGGCCCGCCCGGCGAAAGAGGTTCTGCCGAAAATCTTTGATGCCCGTACCGCGGCCACCATGCTGAAGCCCCGTGGCCGCCCAAAGTCTCCGGAATCAAAAGTTGCAATTAGTCTTAGGTTGTCACCCGATACGCTGGCGCGCTGGAAGGCTACTGGCCCAGGTTGGCAGACACGCATGGCGAATGTTCTGCGTGAATCAGTGTAGGTGCGGTCCAACTATGCGTCGCAGCGGACGCGCATGAAGCCGCGCGCCGCTGAACGCGAACGTTCGGCCTCTGACACGCCTCGCGGGTATCCAGCATTGACAATATGTAGCCACGGGGCTACATTGTCAAATGCTGCAGATTCGCAAGACCGAGACTTTCGCCCGGTGGCTTGACGGGCTGCGCGACGTTCGTGCGCGGGCACGGGTTCAAGTCAGGATCGAGCGACTCGCCGCAGGTAACGCCGGTGATGTCGAAGGAGCACACGATGCGCAAGACAAAGACTATTCGCTACGATGTCGCCGATCACCTTCGAACGCCGGAAGAAATGGCGGCATATCTGGAGGCTTGCCTTGATGAGGCAAAAGGTGACGCAGCGTTCATCGCCAAGGCGCTGGGCGATATTGCACGCGCCAGGGGCATGGGGCAGGTGGCTCGTGACACCGGCCTGTCCCGTGAAAGTCTTTACAAAGCGCTCTCCGGTGAACGCAGTCCCGACTTCGACACAATCCTCAAAGTGGTAAATGCCCTGGGGCTGAGATTGCACGCCGAGGCGGCTCATGGCTGATACGGCGGCCCAACTTTAATTCGAGCAGACGCGCGCAAGCGCGCGCCGCCGATTTCCGTGCCGCTCGGAATTCAGCCCGGACGGCATTCTAATATTTGAATTAAAAAAAGGAGAAAGAAATGGCAAGTGAACTGTGGGAAAAAGGCCTGGCCGTGCGCAAGGAAGTCCTCGGCGCCGAATACGTCGAGCGCTCGCTCAAGAGCGCCGACGACTTCAACATGCCGATGCAGGAACTGGTGACGCAATCCTGCTGGGGCTGGCTGTGGACGCGCCCGCAACTGCCGCGCAAAATGCGCAGCCTCGTGAATCTGGCGATGCTCTCGGCGCTCAACCGGCCGCACGAATTCCAGACCCACGTGAAGGGCGCGCTCAGGAACGGCTGCACCCAGGAGGAAATCCGTGAAGTCCTGCTGCAGGTCGCCGTGTACTGCGGCATGCCCGCCGGCGTGGAAGGGTTCCGGCTCGCGCGCGAGGCAATGAAGGAATACAGGGAGGAGAAACGTCCTTGAGCGGGCGCGATATGATAATCGGCAGGATAGTCTGAACATGCAGCGCAGAATTCCTTGCGTGCTCATGCGCGGCGGCACCTCGCGGGGGCCGTATTTTCTCGCCTCGGACCTGCCGGCCGATGTTTCGCGGCGCGACGCGGTGCTGCTCAGGGTCATGGGCTCGCCGCACACCCTTCAAATCGACGGCATCGGCGGGGCCAATACGCTCACGAGCAAGGTCGCGATCGTAAGCCGCTCGCAGCACAAAGGCGCGGACGTGGATTACCTGTTCGCCCAGGTCTCGGTGACGGAAGCGTTTGTCGACACCAAGCCCAACTGCGGCAACATGCTGGTCGGAGTCGGGCCGTTCGCGATCGAATCAGGACTCATCAAGGCCGGGAACGGAAGCACGACGGTGCGCATCTTCAATGTCAACACCCGGACGCTGATCGAGGCCGTGGTGCAGACCCCGGATGGCCGCGTCGAGTACGAAGGCGATACGCGCATAGACGGCGTGGCGGAGCCCGCGGCGCCGATCAAGCTGACTTTTCTCGATGCGGCCGGAGCGGTGACCGGAAAGCTGCTCCCAACCGGAAACCTGGTCGAGCGCATCGACGGGATCGAAGCGAGCTGCATCGACATGGCAATGCCGGTGGTGATCATGGCGGCGGAAGCGCTGGGAAAGACGGGCAGGGAAACCCCGGAGGAGCTCGACGCCGATCGCGCGCTGATGCAGCGCATCGAGGGGATCCGGCTGGAGGCTGGAAGGCGGATGGGCATGGGCGACGTGTCCCGCCTGGTGGTGCCCAAGCCGGTGCTTGTTTCGCGCCCTGTGCACGGGGGAAACATCGCTTCGCGCTATTTCACGCCGCACGCCTGCCACCGCTCCCACGCGGTCACCGGCGCGCTCGCCGTGGGCACGGCCGCGGTGCTGCCGGGCACCGTCGCGAACCGCTATGTCGAGCCGAAGGGATTTTCCGGCGGCGTGCTCCGGATCGAGCATCCTTCCGGACAAATCGAAGTGGACCTCATCACGGACCGCTCGGGCGCGGCGCCGGTCGTGCGGCGCGCGTCGCTCGTGCGCACCGCGCGGCGCATTTTCGACGGCCACGTCTACGTGCCTGCGGCGCTCTTCGATTAAGGACCGGTTGCAAAATGACCGTTCGCCCTGAGCTTGTCGAAGGGTGAACGGTCGCCATGCCGATCGTGGTTCGACAAGCTCACCACGAACGGCAATCAAGACTGCCGGGCCTTTTTGAAACCAATTCTAAGCCGCCTTGCCGGCCGCGCTCGCCCCGGCGATCCGCCCGAACACCGAGCCGTTCGTCAGTCCGGTCCCGCCGGGATAGTTGAAGTAGAAAATTCCGCCCACCAGTTCGCCCGCGGCGAATAATCCGGGGATGGCGTCGCCGTCGGTCGAAATCACCTGCGCGTCCGTGTTGATGCGCAGCCCGCCGAAGGTGAAGGTGATGCCGCAGGTGACCGCGTAGGCCTCGAAGGGCGGCGTGTCGATGGTGTTCGCCCAGTTCGACTTGTTGACAGTGAGCCCCGTTGTGCCGCGGCCGTCCTTGACGTTGGGATTGAAGGGAATGTCCGCGCGCACCGCCTCGTTGTAGGCGCGGATCTCGGCGAGCGCCGCGCCGGCATTCACGTCGTCGAGCTTCCTGACCAGTTCCTCCAGCGTGCTCGCGCTCACCTTGGTGACCCGCTTGATGCGGTATTCGTCGCGCAGCAGGTGCAGCACCTTCGCATCGAATATCTGCCAGGCGAACTGCCCGGGCTGCTCGAGCACGACGCGGCCGTACTTGGCGTAGGTGTAATTGCGGAAGTCGGCGCCTTCGTCCACGAAGCGCCTGCCGGTCGCGTTCACCATGATGCCCCAGGGGTAGCTGTGTTTTTGAAAGGCGTCGCCCACGGCAAGATCGCCGAACTCGGGCGCGTTGCGATCCCATTGAACCGCGTGGCAGCCGGACCAGTTTCCCGTGGACGCGGCGCCGATGGCGAGCGCCATGCGGATGACGTCGCCCGTGTTGAAGCGCGTGCCGCGCACTTTTGCGAGCTCCCAGCCGGGGCCGAGGTAGCGCGCGCGCATTTCCGCGTTCGCCTGGAAGCCGCCGCCCGCGAGCACCACGCTTTTTGCACGCACGTCGAGTGTTTTTCCCTCGCGCTTCACGCGAACGCCGTGCACGCCGTCGTCTTCGGCGACGAGCGCCGTCGCGCGCGCCGAATACCAGATCTCGACGCCGTTCTTCTGCGCGGCGCGGGTGAGGGCGTCCACCAGTCCCGGGCCGCCCCCGACCGACTCGACCGTGAGCCCGCCCCAGAACTTGAAGCGGTCATTCACCTTGAACGCCTGGCGGCCGTAGATCGGAACGAAGCGGATGCCTTTTTTCTGCATCCACAGCAGCGTGTCGAGCGAGCGGCGCACCAGGAGCTCGGTGAGGTCGGGGTCGCAGCGGTACTGCGTCACGCGCGCCATGTCGTCGAAGAACTGGCCGGCGGTGTAGGTTCCGAAGTCGGTGCGCGCGATTTCCTCGGGCGTGAGATCGGGCACGATCCTCTTGATGTCCTCGACGCCGTCGTAGACGACGCGGAACGCCCCGGCGGTGAAGCGCGAATTGCCTCCGGCCTCGTCCTCCGGCGCGCGCTCGAGCACGAGCACGCGCTGGCAATGCTCGCGCGCGGAAAGCGCCGCGCACAGGGCGGCGTTGCCGCCGCCGACGACGATCACGTCCCAGTCTGCCATGGCTCTCACTCCGCGCGGATATGCGCCTTGCTCACGACTTCCTTCCAGCGCGCCTGTTCTTTCGCAATGTAGTCGGCGAACTCCTGCGGTGTCGAGCCGACAGGCTCCGCGGCATCCGGCTCAAGTTGTTTCTGCACCGCTGGACTCTTCGCCGCCTTGGCCGCCTCCGCGGCGAGGCGGTTCACGATCGCGTCGGGCGTTTTCGCCGGTGCGTTCAGGCCGTACCACTGCGAGGTTTCGAAGCCGGGATAGCCCTGTTCCGCCACCGTCGCCACATTGGGCAGGATCGGCAGGCGCTTTGTCGTGCCGACCGCGACCACGCGCAGCTTGCCCGATTTCACATGCGGCAGGAACGGCGGCGTGCCGGCGGCCGAGAACTGGGTGCGCCCGGCGACGAGATCGATGAGGTTGGGGCCGGTGCCCTTGTACGGAACATGCTGGATGTTCATGCCGCTGACGAGCTTCAGGTACTCGATCGCTAGGTGCCCGGCGCTGCCGTTGCCGGCCGAACCGTAATTCAGCTTGCCCGGATTCTTCTTTGCCAGCGCCACGAACTCGCGCAGGTCCTTCGCCGCTACGCTCTCATGCACGACAAAGATCGTCGGCACCTTGGCAAAGAGCGACACGGCGCGAAAGTCCCGGTTCGTGTCGAAGGGCAGCTTCTCGAACATGAACGGGTTCACCGCCAGGGTGCCAATGTGCCCGATGATGAGCGTGTAGCCGTCCGGATCGGCGCGCGCGACTTCTTCCATCGCAATGTTGCCCGCGGCGCCGGGTTTGTTCTCGACCACGATCGACTGACCCAGCCCGGTCATCATCTCCGTCGCGAAGGCGCGTGCGACGATCGAGGAACTGCCGCCCGGCGCGAAGGGAACGACGAGGCGGATGGGCTTGGTGGGGTAGGCCTGCCCCTTCGACGGGCTCAGGGCAGGCTCTGAGTCTTGAGCCTGTCGAAGGGTCGAAGGGGTTTGCGCCTGGGCGGCAAACGCGCAGCACAACGCGGCGATCGACGTGGCCATCCTGAAAGTCATCGTTTGCACTCCTCCGAAATATGCTGCGCCGAAGAACCGGGCTGGGGCCCGGCTTCTGCCCGGGGGGGACTCAGGCAGCCATCTTCGCGGCGGCCGGACCCGCTGCACTGAGCAGACTTCTCAGCACGTAGGGCAGGATGCCGCCGTGCTTGTAATAGTCCACTTCGATCGGCGTGTCGATGCGAAGCAGCACCGGGATTTCCCTCACGCTGCCGTCGGCTCGCCGCATCACCAGCGTCGCGTCCTGCTGCGGTTTGATCTCTCCCTCGACGCCGCGAATGTCGATGGTTTCCTCTCCGGTGATATCCAGCGAAGCTACCGAGTCGCTGCCTTTGAACTGGAACGGCAGCACGCCCATGCCGACGAGGTTCGAGCGGTGGATGCGCTCGAAACTGCGCGCGATCACCGCGCGCACGCCGAGCAAGAGCGTGCCTTTTGCCGCCCAGTCGCGCGAGCTGCCCGTGCCGTATTCCTCTCCGCCGAAAACGACCGTAGGCACGCTCTCGGCGATGTACTTCATGGCCGCCTCGTAAATAGGCATCTGCTCGCCGGAAGGCTGGTGGAGGGTGATGCCGCCTTCGATGCGTGAGCCGTCGGCCTTCACAGGGAGCATCAGGTTCTTGATGCGCACGTTGCCGAAGGTGCCGCGCATCATGATCTCGTGGTTGCCGCGGCGCGCGCCGAAACTGTTGAATTCCGACACCGGCACGTCGTGCTCCTGCAGATAAATGCCGGCCGGAGAGGTGGGCTTGATCGAGCCGGCCGGGCTGATATGGTCGGTGGTGATCGAATCGCCGAAGAATCCGAGGATGCGCGCGTTGCGCACGGCGCCCGCAGGACGCGGCTGCATGGAAAAGTCCTTGAAGAACGGCGGCTCGGCGATGTAAGTCGACTTCGGCCAGTTGTACACCTGGCCCGAGTGCGAAGGCACCTGCGTCCACATCGGGTTGGCGTCGGCGAGATTGCTGTAGAGCGTGCGGAAGGTCTTCGGGTCCATCGCGTACTTCATGCAGTCCTGGATTTCCTGCGCCGAGGGCCAGATGTCGCCGATCCACACGTCTTCGCCGTTCTTGCCTTTGCCGAGCGGCTCGGTCATCAGGTCTTTCAGCACGGTGCCGGCGAGGGCGTAGGTCACCACCAGGGGCGGCGAGGCGAGGAAGTTCGCGCGCAGGCTGGCGTGGATGCGCGCCTCGAAGTTGCGGTTGCCCGAGAGCACGGCGGCGCACACGAGATCGTTCCGGGCAATCGTTTCCTCGATGGTCGGCCGCAGCGGCCCGGAGTTGCCGATGCAGGTGGTGCAGCCGTAGGCGGCCAGATTGAAGCCGAGCTTCTCCAGGTAGGGCGTCAACCCCGCCCTTTTCAGATATTCGGTCACCACCCGGGAGCCGGGCGCGAGCGAGGTTTTCACATGCGGCTTGACGGTGAGGCCGCGTTCGACCGCTTTCTTGGCGAGCAGCCCCGCGGCGAGCAGCACGCCGGGGTTCGAGGTGTTGGTGCAGGAAGTGATCGCGGCGATCATCACGTCGCCCGCACCGATTTCGATGCCGTCGCGGGTCTTGACGCGTTTTTTCAGGTCCTCGGGTTTCTTTGAAAAGCCGTTCTCGGCGGCAGACTTCGAGAAGAGCTCGGTGAACTTCGCTTTCACCTTGCCGAGATCGATGCGGTCCTGCGGGCGCTTGGGGCCGGCGAGCGATGGCGTCACGCCGGCAAGGTCGAGCTCGACGACCTGGCTGTAATCGATCGCGCCATTTTTCACGGTGCCGTACAGGCCCTGGGCCTTGAAGTAGGAGCCGAGCGCGTCGATTTCCTCTTTCGTGCGCCCGGTGCCTTCGAAATAAGCGATGGTGGCGTCGTCCACCGGGAAGAAGCCCATGGTCGCGCCGTAATCGGGGGCCATGTTGCCAATCGTCGCGCGGTCGGGCACGGTGAGGGTGGCAGTGCCTTCGCCGAAGAACTCGACGAACTTGCCGACGACGTTGGTCTTGCGCATGAGCTCGGTGACGGTGAGCACGAGATCCGTGGCGGTGACGCCGCCGCGCAGCGCGCCCTTCAGGTGCACGCCGACCACGTCGGGGGTGAGGATGTAGGTCGGCTGGCCGAGCATGCCGGCCTCGGCCTCGATCCCGCCCACGCCCCAGGCGACCACGCCGATGGCGTTGACCATGGTCGTGTGGCTGTCGGTGCCGACCAGCGTGTCGGGGTAATAGAGTCCGTTTTTATTGTGCACGCCGCGCGCCAGGTACTCGAGGTTCACCTGGTGCACGATGCCGATTCCGGGCGGCACCACCCTGAAGGTGTCGAACGCCTGCATGGCCCACTTCATGAAGGTGTAGCGCTCCTGGTTGCGCTTGAACTCGAGCTTCATGTTGAGGTCGAGCGCATTCCTGACCCCGTAGTGGTCGATCTGGATGGAGTGGTCCACGACGAGATCGACGGGCACCAGCGGCTCCACCACCTTGGGGTTCTTGCCCAGCCTGTCGGCGACGCTGCGCATCGCGGCGAGGTCGGCGAGCGCGGGGATGCCGGTCAGGTCCTGCAGGAGAATTCTTGCCAGCACGAACGGAATTTCCTCGGTGCGCGGCGCGTTGGGTTTCCAGTGGGCGAGCTGCCGGATGTGCTCTTCGGTGACCTTCTTGCCGTCGCAGTTGCGCAGCACCGATTCGAGCACGATGCGGATCGACACCGGCAGGCGCGAAATCCTGGCGCCGAGCGCCTTTTCCAGCGCGGGCAGGGAATAAAACTTGCCGGTCCTGCCCGAAGCCATCTTGAATTCCTGCAGCGTGTTGAACAGATTGTGTGACATCGGGTGTCGTCCTTCAGATTACGAACAGTTCGACGAACTCGTTGACCGGCGTCGCCTCCAGGCGCTTCTGATCGCGGCACTGCTCCAGGATGGCATCGCGCCGTTCCTTCGGAAAGCGGCGATCGAGGTTCGTGCGGAATTTCGCTTCGAGCAAGGGAATGCCTTCGTGACGGCGGCGGCGGTGACCGATGGGATATTCTACCGCCACCTTGCGCGTCCTGGTTCCGTTCTTGAAAAAAATCTGGAGCTGGTTTGCTATCGAGCGCTTCTTCGGGTTCAGATAATCGCGCGAGTAGCGCTTGTTCTCGATGCAGGTCATCTTGGCGCGCAGCGCGTCGATGCGCGGGTCCCGGGCGACGCCATCTTCGTAGTCGGCGGCGGTCAGATTGCCCTTGATCAGGCCGACCGCCGCCATGTACTGGATGCAGTGGTCGCGGTCGGCGGGGTTGTGGAGCGGACCCTTCTTGTCGATGATGCGGATCGCCGACCCGTGCGTGACGATCTCGATTTTCTTGACGTCGGAAAGCCTATCCTTCACTTCGGGGTGCAAGAGTACCGCTGCCTCCACCGCCGTCTGCGCGTGGAACTCGGCGGGGAAGGAGATCTTGAACAGTACGTTCTCCATGACGTAGGAGCCGTAGCGCCGCGCAAACCGGAACGGCTTGCCGCGAAACAGAACGTCGTAGAAGCCCCAGGTCCTGGCGCTCAGCACCGACGGGTAGCCCATCTCGCCGGTTTTTGCGATGAGAGCAAGGCGCACCGCGCGCGAAGTCGCGTCGCCCGCCGCCCAGGACTTGCGCGAACCCGTGTTGGGCGCGTGGCGGTAGGTGCGCAGGCTGTGCCCGTCCACCCAGGCGTGGGAAACGGCATTGATGATTCCTTCGCGGGAGAGGCCGAGCATCTGCGCGACCACCGCGGTCGAGGCGACCTTCACCAGCACCACATGGTCGAGACCGACGCGGTTGAAGCTGTTCTGAAGCGCGATCACGCCCTGGATCTCATGGGCCTTGATCATCGCGGTGAGCACGTCGCGCATGACGAGCGGCGTGCCGTTGCGGGTCAGCCAGTCCGCGACCGCGAGAATTCCGCCGAGGTTGTCCGAGGGGTGGCCCCACTCGGCGGCGAGCCAGGTATCGTTGAAATCGAGCCAGCGGATCGCCGTGCCGATGTTGAATGCCGCTTGTACCGGATCGAGCTCGAAGCGCGTGCCGGGCACGCGGGCGCCGTTTTGAACCACGGTACCGGGAACGACGGGCCCGAGCAGCTTGGTGCAGGCGGGGTATTCCAGCGCCTCCAGCCCGCAGCCCAGCGTGTCCATCAGACAAAGCCGCGCGGTGTTATAGGCCTCCGCGCTCTTTATCTCGTATCGGCTGACGTAATCGGCAATGTCGACGAGAACCTTGTCCGGCTTCGGGCGGACATTGGAAACGCCAACGGACATGCGTTTCGCTGTTAACTGGAAGCCGGTGTGCCCGGCGGCGGGAGGCGCAGGCAGCGATAGGTCCCTCCGGCTTCAGTCAGGCGCAGCGCCATGGCCGCAGTCCTGGTTTTTGCGGCGGCATCGGGCCGCACCAGAAACGGCTGTCCCTGCGCCGGCGTCACTTTGAACCAGCCATCGGCGTCCGGCGCGACGCTGGAAAGCCCGTAGACTTCGCGGGCAAAGCCGTCCAGGTCTACGGCAATGGGCTGGCTCGAATCCTTTGCCGGAGCTTCCCCCACGTAGAGGATGGGCGGCTTCCTGCCGTACTCGACGCCGGGAAGACGGCATTCCCAGGTTCCGGCCATTTCATCGGCGGGTGCCGCGATGGCCGGCCCGGCGATACAAAGCGCGGCAAACAAGACGGATGTGATTGCTTTCATTGCGGTCTCCTCTTCACAGGCAGACAAGTCTACTTGCGTTCCTTCAACGGCGCCCACTTTTGGTTCTCGGGGCCGGTGTAATGGGCGGCCGGCCGGATAATCTTGCCGTCGATCCTCTGTTCAATAATATGCGCCGACCAGCCGGACGTTCGCGAAATCACGAAGATCGGCGTGAACATCGCAGTGGGCACGCCCAGCATATGGTAAGACACGGCGCTGAACCAGTCGAGGTTGGCAAACATCTTTTTTTCCCGCCACATGACCGTCTCGAGGCGCTCGGCGATATTGAACAGTTTCATCTCGTTTGCAGCCCCCGACAGCCGCCGCGCCACCTCCTTGATCACCTTGTTGCGCGGGTCCCCCGTGGTATAGACCGGGTGGCCGAAGCCGATGACGATTTCCTTGTTCCGCACCCGCCGCACGATGTCCTCTTCGGCCTCGTCGGGATTGCCATAGCGGGACAGGATCTCGAATGCGAACTCGTTCGCGCCCCCGTGCTTGGGACCGCGCAACGCGCCGATGCCGGCGCAGATCGCGGAATAGATGTCCGAGCCCGTGCCGGCCACCACGCGGCAGGCAAATGTCGAGGCGTTGAACTCGTGCTCGGCATACAGGATGAGCGAAGTGTGCATGGCCCTAACGTGCTCGGCGGAGGGCCTTTTCCCGTGCAGCAGGTGAAGGAAATGACCGCCGATCGAATCGTCATCGGTCTGGACATCGATGCGCCGACCGTCGCGGCCGTAGTGGTACCAGTAGAGAAGCATCGAGCCAAGGGAAGCCATAAGGCGGTCCGCGATGTTTCTCGCACCGGACACGTCATGATCTTTCTGCTCCGGCAGAACCGTTCCGAGCACCGAGACGCCGGTACGCATGACGTCCATCGGATGCGCGGAGGCCGGCACGCATTCGAGCGCCGCCCTGACATTGTCCGGCAGGGTGCGCAGCGCCCTGAGCCGGGCCTTGTATCCCGCCAGCTCGGCGGCGTTCGGCAGTTTTTCATAGATCAGCAGGTACGCCACTTCCTCGAATTCGGCCTCGTCGGCAAAATCGAGGATGTCGTAGCCGCGGTAATGCAGATCGTTGCCGCTGCGGCCCACCGTGCACAGCGCCGTATTGCCCGCGCTCACCCCGGAGAGGGCGACCGATTTCTTCGGTTTCGGGACGGCGGCGGTCGCGCTCATTTGCCTTTCTCTTTGTCGAACAGCTGGTCGAGCTTGCGCTCGTAGGCGTGATAATCGAGGTAGTCGTAGAGATCGGCGCGTGTCTGCATGAGATCGACGACGTTTTTCTGCGTGCCTTCCTTGCGGATCGCATGGTAGACCTTGAGCGCCGCGGCGTTCATCGCGCGAAACGCCGAGAGCGGATAGAGCGCAATCGCCACCTTGGCCGAGCGCAGCTCGTCCAGCGTAAAGAGCGGCGTCGAGCCGAACTCGGTGATGTTGGCGAGCACCGGGACTTTTACGGCGTCGGCGAACTTTTTGTACATCGAAAGTTCGGTCATCGCTTCCGGAAAAACGGCATCGGCGCCCGCGTCCGCGCAGGCGATGGCGCGTTCGATCGCACGGTCCAGGCCTTCCACGGCGAGTGCATCGGTGCGGGCCATGACGACGAAGTCCGGGTCGGTTTTCGCGTCCACCGCGGCCTTGATGCGGTCGGCCATCTCGTCCCTGGATACCAGCTCCTTGCCGGGCCGATGACCGCAGCGCTTGGCGCCGACCTGATCCTCGATGTGCATTGCCGCGGCGCCGGATTTGATCAGCGACTTGACCGTGCGGGCGATGTTGAAAGCGCTCGCGCCGAAGCCGGTGTCGACGTCGACCAGCAGCGGGAGCGTGCACGCATCGGTGATGCGGCGCACGTCGGTGAGGACATCCTCAAGGTTGCTGATGCCCAGATCCGGGATGCCGAGCGAGCCTGCCGCGACCCCGCCGCCCGAGAGGTAGATCGACTTGTAGCCGGTGCGCTCGGCGAGCCGGGCGTGGTAGGCATTGACCGCGCCCACGCACTGCAGCGGGTTTTCCGCTTTCATCGCGGCGCGGAACTTGGCTCCGGCTGACATGGGGTTCATTTTAGCTCGTCGCGGCCGGCGGCGAATTGGATCAGCAGCAAATTCTCAATTCACCCTCCGAGGAAATCCGAGGCGGGTACCTTATCAGCCCAGCAACGGCCCGATGCTGTCGCGCTCCTCGTGCAGCTCCTTCAGGGTCGCGTCCATGCGGGCACGGCTGAATTCGCTCGGCTGGATCCCCTTGACGATCTTGTACTTGCCGCCTTCGCACGTCACCGGATAGCCGTAGATCACGCCCTCCGGAATGCCGTAGCTCCCGTCCGAAGGCACGCCCATGCTGACCCAGTCGCCTTCGCGCGTGCCGTGCACCCAGTCGCGCACATGGTCCATCGCGGCGTTGGCGGCGCTCGCAGCCGAGGACAGTCCGCGCGCCTCGATGATGGCGGCGCCGCGCTTCTGCACCGCCGGAATGAACTCCTTTTCCAACCAGTTCGGGTCGTTGATCATCGGCCAGACTTTCTTGCCGCCGCACTCCGCCTGGAACACATCGGGGTACTGCGTCGCCGAGTGATTGCCCCAGATGGTGACCTTGCGGATCGAACTCAACGGTTTGCCGATTTTTTGCGCGATCTGGCCGACGGCGCGGTTGTGGTCGAGCCGCATCATCGCCGTGAACTGCGTCGGCTTCAGGCCAGTCGCATTTTTCATGGTGATGAGGCAGTTGGTGTTGGCGGGGTTGCCGACCACCAGCACCTTGACCTTGCGGCTCGCGACCGCGGCTAGCGCCTTGCCCTGCGGCGCGAAGATCTTGCCGTTCGCCTCGAGCAGGTCTTTGCGCTCCATCCCTGGTCCGCGCGGCCGCGCTCCGACCAGGAGCGCGATTTCCACGTCCTGGAACGCGACCATCGGGTCGGCGGTGGGGATCATGCCGTGCAACAGCGGGAAGGCGCAGTCGTCGAGCTCCATCATCACGCCCTTGAGCGCCTTCTGTGCTTTCTCGTCGGGGATCTCGAGCATTTGCAGGATCACCGGCTGGTTCTTTCCGAGCATTTCCCCGCTCGCGATCCTGAACAGCAGGCTGTAGCCGATCTGCCCGGCGGCGCCGGTGA
>JBGPYQ010000052.1:0-17119 GCA_041493345.1 Gammaproteobacteria bacterium
CAATCCCGTGACCGGCGACTGGGCGATGCCGACCATGGGCACCTTCATGCAGTTGTTGCCCAGGGGATTCAGGGGAAAGAACTATCGCTCGACGGATTCCACCGTATACGCTGTGGTCGAAGGCGGAGGGCGCTGCGTGGTCAACGACAAGAGCCATAGCGAGACCCTGGCCTTCGGCCCCAAGGACGTGTTCGTCTGCCCCTCGTGGATGCCCTACCGGCTCGAAGCCGACGAGCAGGCTGTGATCTTCAGCTTTTCCGACCGGCCGGTGCAGCAGGCGCTTGATCTCTGGCGCGAGGCGTTCTGAGCCGGTTCGTCCGACGTGGGGCCGGAGACGAAGTCGCCGCGGCCGTACCGGGGCCGGAAGATGAACGCCGAAAAAACCGATTACGACCTTCTCTACAATCCACGACTGGTGGTTGCGGATTATCAGCAGCATTTCGATCGCTGGCAGACGGAATCGGAACGCGCGCGTGCGCGCCTGGATTGCTATCTCGATGTTCCGTACGGAACGACTGAAGCGGAAAAGCTCGATATCTTTCGCGCACTAGGGCGAAGCAGAGGCCTGCTCGCGTTCATCCACGGCGGCTACTGGCGCGCCCTCGACAAGAAAAATTTCTCCTTCATCGCGCCGGCATTCGCGAAGGCCGGCATCACGGTGGCCGTGCCGAACTATGCGCTTTGCCCCGCGGTGCGGGTGCAAGATATCGTGATGCAGACGGTGCAGGCCTGTGCTTGGCTGTTCCGCAACGGAGCAAACTACGGCGCCCCCGCCAACAGGCTCCATGTGTGCGGGCATTCGGCGGGCGGGCATCTCGCCGCGATGATGCTCAACTGCCGGTGGCCGGCGTATTCCCCCGACCTGCCCAGAAAAGTGGTGTCGGCCGCGTTCTCGATCAGCGGCGTGTACGATCTCACCGAGATCGTCAAAGTGCCTTCGGTAAATTGCGACGTTCGCCTCACGGAAACATCCGCGCTCAAAGTGAGCCCGGCGTTCATGCCGCCCGCGACCGAAGCGCCGCTCTACACGGCGGTCGGAGAGCAGGAAAACGAGGGCTTTCACATCCAGAACAGGCTGATAGCGGAGGCGTGGGGCAAGGTGCGCCGCGCCGACATTTCCTGCCCCGGCGCGAACCATTTCACCGTGCTCGATCAACTCTGCACTCCGGGCAGCGTCTTGTTTAAGGCGGTGCTGGCCACGATGGGCAGCTAGCCCGATAGGCATAGACGGGGACAAAGAGCCTGCCGGGCTGGTCCGCCGCGCTTGGCGTTGCCGGGGAAAGCCGTTAGAGTCTGTGGATGAAGTCCAGGCAGCTTCTTGTCGAAAGTTTTCACGCCGCCGTCGCCGCTGCCGATCCGCTTAAGATTCTTCCGCAACACCTGCCGGCGCCACCCCCGGGCAGGACTCTGGTCGTCGGCGCGGGAAAAGCGGCTGCGTCCATGGCGCTTGCGGTTGAGCGGCACTGGCCCGCGGGCGCGCCGCTGGAGGGCCTCGTCATCACCCGTTATCAGCACGGGTTGTCCACCACACGCATCAAGGTCATCGAGGCCGGGCACCCGGTCCCCGACGAGGAAGGCGAGCAAGCCGCACGGGAAATCCTGCGCAGGGTCGCCATGCTCGGGCCGGATGACCTGCTGCTTGCGCTCATCTCCGGCGGCGGCTCGGCGCTGCTCAGTCTCCCGGTCGAGGCCATCGGCATGGCCGCGTTGAAGGCGACGACGAGGGCACTGCTTCGCAGCGGCGCGCCGATCCAGGAAATGAACGCCGTGCGCAAGCACCTTTCCGCGATCCAGGGCGGCAGGCTTGCCGCCGCATGCAAGGCCAGGATTGTCACCCTCATCATCTCCGACGTCACCGGGGACGATCCCACGCACATCGCCTCGGGGCCCTGCGCGCCGGATCCCACCACCTACCGCGACGCACTCGATATCCTTGAGCGCCATGGCGTCAAGGCGCCCGACGCGGCGCGCAGACATCTCGAGCGGGGAGCGCGCGGCGAGCTTCAGGAAACGCCCAAACCCGGCGACAGGATTTTCTCGCGTGTCGAAAACCGCGTCATTGCCACCGCTCATCAGGCGCTGCGCGCGGCCTCGGCCTTTTTTCACCTGCACGAAGTCCCCGCCATTATCCTCGGCGACAGCGTCACGGGCGAAGCCTCCCAGGTGGCGAAAGTGTACGGGGCGCTTGCGCGCCAGATCGCGCGGCACGGCGAGCCGGAAACGCCTCCGATCGCGCTGATCTCCGGCGGCGAGTGCACGGTCACCGTGCGCGGCAAGGGCCGCGGCGGCCGCTGCACCGAGTTCCTGCTGTCGCTCGCAATCGACCTTGCCGGAGTGGACAACATCCACGCAATCGCTTGCGACACCGACGGCATTGACGGCTCGGAAGACAATGCCGGCGCGGTGCTGATGCCCGATTCGCTGGCGCGCGCGGCAAAGCTCGGCCTCGACGCGAAGAAGCTGCTCGCCGACAACGACGGCTACGGATTTTTCTCCCGCCTTGACGATCTGGTACTGACCGGACCCACGCGCACCAACGTCAACGATTATCGGGCGATCCTGATACGCTGACAAAAAAACCGCCCCGCAGGCGGCCTTTTATTTCTCCCGACTGAAAATCAGGACTTGGTTGCTGCCGGCTTTGCCTCTTCCTTGGGTTCCGGGCGATCCATCAGTTCGACAAGCGCCATGGGCGCGTTGTCCCCCTTGCGAAAACCGTGCTTGAGAATGCGGAGATAACCGCCCTTCCTCTTGGAATAGCGGGGACCGAGTTCCGCAAAAAGCTTGGTCACGGTGCCGCGGTCGCGCAGACGATTGAAGGCGATGCGTCGATTGGCAAGCGTCGCGTTCTTGCCGAGAGTGATCATCGGCTCGACTACGCGGCGCAGTTCCTTTGCCTTCGGGAGCGTGGTCTTGATGACTTCGTGAGTCAGCAGCGACACGGTCATGTTCCGCAGCATCGCCAGTCGATGGCTGCTGGTGCGGTTGAGCTTTCTCAGTCCGTGGCGGTGGCGCATGTCTGGTTCGTCCCGTTTTCGCTATTAAGCAGTACCGGCACGCGCGATTTCCAAACCCGCCGGCGGCCAGTTCTCAAGCTTCATGCCGAGCGTCAGTCCGCGCGAGGCGAGCACTTCCTTGATCTCGTTGAGCGACTTGCGGCCGAGGTTCGGGGTTTTCAGAAGCTCCGTCTCGGTGCGCTGGATCAGGTCGCCGATGTAATAGATATTCTCGGCCTTGAGACAGTTCGCCGAGCGCACCGTGAGCTCGAGATCGTCCACGGGCCTGAGCAGGATCGGGTCAACCTGCGGAGTCTTCTTCTCCTCTATCGCCGGGGCGGTGCCTTCGAGCGCGGCGAAGACCGAAAGCTGATCGACGAGAATGCGCGCGGCGTAGCGGATCGCTTCCTCGGGCTCGATCACGCCGTTCGTTTCGATGTCGATGATGAGTTTGTCGAGGTCGGTGCGCTGCTCCACCCGAGCCGAATCGACCGCGTAGGAAACGCGCCTCACTGGCGAAAACGAGGCATCAAGAATGATTTTGCCGACACCCTTCGACTCCTCGGGAATCACGCGCAGATTGCCCGAGACATAGCCGCGGCCCTTTTCCACCTTTATCTGCATCTCGAGCTTTCCGCCGGGCGACAGATGCGCGATGACATGCTCGGGATTTACAATCTCAACGTCATGGGTAACTTCGATGTCGCCCGCGGTCACCGGGCCTTCGCCCTTTTTCTTGAGGTTGAGAAGAGCATCTTCACGATTGTGCAGCTTGAGCACCACGCCCTTTAGGTTGAGCAGGATATCGACGACGTCTTCCTGCACACCCTCGATGGTGGAGTACTCGTGCAGCACGCCGGCGATCTGCACCTCGGTTGCAGCGTAACCCGGCATCGACGACAGCAGCACCCGGCGCAGCGCGTTGCCGAGCGTATGGCCGTAGCCGCGCTCGAAGGGCTCCATCACGACCTTGGCGTGATTGGGGGCGATGCCCTGGACGTCGATGATGCGCGGTTTCAGAAATCCACTGGTTTGCATTTGAGGCCCTCGATACGGGTAGCGTGCGCTGATTACTTCGAGTACAACTCGACCACCAGGCTTTCGTTGATGGAGGAAGGCAGCTCGGAGCGCTGCGGGAGCGCCTTGAAGCTTCCCTTCATTTCCTTGATGTCGACCTCGATCCAATCTGGAAAGCCGCGGGTTTCGGCGGCAGTGAGGGAGCCCTTGATCCGAAGTTGTTCCTTGGATTTCGCGGCCACTTCGACAGTGTCGCCCGGATGCACCTGGAAGGACGGAATGTTGACGCGCTTGCCGTTCACGAGGATGCTGTTATGGCGCACAATCTGGCGCGCCTCGGTGCGGCTCGAGCCGAAACCCATGCGGTAGGACACGGTGTCCAGGCGCGATTCCAGCAGTTGCAGAAGGCGCTCGCCGGTCACGCCCTTGCTGCGCGAGGCCTCCGCGTAGGTCTTGCGAAACTGGCGCTCGAGCAGGCCGTAGATGCGGCGCAGCTTCTGCTTTTCGCGCAGCTGCTTGCCGAAATCGGACATGCGGCCGCCGCTTTTCTGCCCGTGCTGCCCGGGAGCGTAGCTGCGGCGCTCGATCGCGCATTTATCGGTAAAGCATTTTTCGCCTTTGAGGAAAAGCTTCTCTCCCTCGCGGCGGCATTGGCGGCACTTCGCGTCAAGATCTCGGGCCATGGTTTCTCGTTAAATGCGCCTGGTTAATTGCGTCTCGTCAGATACGGCGACGCTTCGGCGGCCGGCAGCCATTGTGCGGCACCGGCGTGACGTCGGCGATACTGCCGATCTTCAGACCGAGCGCATTGAGCGCACGCACGGCCGATTCGCGCCCCGGGCCGGGGCCCTTGATGCGCACTTCGATGTTCTTCACGCCGCATTCCTGCGCGGCGCGGCCGGCCTGCTCCGCGGCGACCTGCGCCGCGAACGGAGTCGATTTTCTCGAGCCCTTGAATCCGGCGGCACCGGAGGTCGCCCACGCGAGCGTGTTGCCCTGGCGGTCGGTAATCGTCACGACCGTGTTGTTGAACGAGGCGTGGATGTGGGCGATGCCTTCGGCCACGTTCTTCTTCACCTTCTTGCGAACGCGTGCCGCGGTCGGGGCGGCGGGTGGTTTTGCCATGTCGCGAATCCTCAATCAGCTCTTGGGCTCAGCCGGCTTTCGCGGCCGGGACGTTGCTCTTTACCGCGGCTTTGCGCGGACCCTTGCGTGTGCGGGCGTTGGTGCGGGTGCGCTGGCCGCGCGCCGGCAGCCCCTTGCGATGACGGGTGCCGCGGTAGCAGCCGAGGTCCATCAGCCGCTTTATGTTCATCGACACCTCGCGGCGCAGATCGCCTTCGACGGTGAATTTGGCGACCTGCTCGCGAAGCCGCTCCATGTCTGACTCGGACAAGTCCTTGATCTTGTATGACTTATTTATTCTTGCGGCAGCACAGATTGCCTGTGCGCGTGCGCGGCCGACGCCGAAAATCGCCTGCAGCGCAATATCGGCGTGCTGGTGATTGGGAATATTTACGCCTGCGATTCGGGCCATGCCTTGCTCCGATTAATTCGCCCCGATAGGCGAAACCCGAAATTATAGCGTGAAATCCGCCCTTTAACCACCGTTTAGCCCTGCCGTTGCTTGTGGCGGGGGTTCTTGCAGATGACGCGGACCACGCCCTTGCGGCGGACGATCTTGCAGTTGCGGCAAATCTTTTTCACCGATGCCAGTACCTTCATAGCCGGTTCCTCTCGAATCCGTTCATTTCGCGCGGAACACGATGCGGCAGCGCGTCAGGTCGTACGGGGTCAGCTCAACGGTCACCTTGTCGCCAGGAAGGATGCGTATGTAGTGCATGCGCATCTTGCCGGATATGTGGCCGAGAACGACGTGCCCGTTTTCCAGCTTCACGCGGAAAGTCGCGTTGGGCAGGGTTTCCATGATCTCGCCCTGCATCTGGATGACTTCTTCCTTCGCCATGCTCTGGGTCGTCAGCGGGTCGGGAATCCCGCGCCCCTGAAATTGGCCTTCTTGAGCAGGCTCTCGTACTGGTGCGTCATGACATAGGCCTGCACTTGCGCCATGAAGTCCATGGTCACCACCACGATGATCAAGAGCGAGGTCCCGCCGAAATAGAACGGCACGTTCCATTTGAGAATCAGGAACTCGGGCAGCAGGCAGACCAGCGTCACGTAGAGGGCGCCCGCGAGGGTCAGTCTCAAGAGGATCTTTTCAAGATATTTCGCGGTCTGCTCGCCGGGGCGGATCCCGGGAACGAAGGCGCCCGACTTCTTCAGGTTATCCGCGGTCTCCTTCGGGTTGTATTGCAGCGCGGTGTAGAAAAAGCAGAAGAACATGATCGCCGAGGCATACAGAATCACATAAATCGGCTGACCCGGGGTCAAGGTCGAAGCAAGGTCCCTGACGACCAAGCTGACCGCCGCTCCAATGTGGCCCTGCGTCAGCAACTCCCACGCGCCAGCACCGGTGACACCGCTGGTAAACCAGCCTGCGAGCGTCGCCGGGAACAGGATGATCGAGGAAGCAAAGATCGGCGGGATCACACCCGACATATTGAGCTTGAACGGAAGGTGCGAGGCCTGGCCGCCGTAGATCTTGTTGCCGATCTGGCGCTTCGCGTAGTTGACCAGGATTTTTCTCTGGCCGCGCTCGACGAAGCACACTGCCCAGGTCACCGCCGCCACCGACGCCGTGATCAGCAAGGCCGTGAGTGGATGCATGGCGCCGGTGCGCACGAGCTCAAGAAGCCCTGCGACGGCGTTCGGCAGCCCCGCGGCGATCCCGGCGAAGATGATGATCGAAATGCCGTTCCCGAGGCCGCGCTCGGTCACCTGCTCCCCGAGCCACATCAGGAACATGGTTCCCGTCACGAGCGTCGTCACCGTGGTGAAGCGGAACATCAGGCCGGGGTCGAGGACAAGGCCGGGCTGCGATTCGAGCGCAATCGAGATGCCGATCCCCTGGAACAGCGCAAGAAACACCGTTCCATAGCGCGTGTACTGGGTGATCTTTCTCTGGCCCGCCTGACCCTCTTTTTTGAGCACCTCGAGCTGCGGAGATACCGTGGTCATGAGCTGCATGATGATCGAGGCGGAGATGTAGGGCATGATGCCCAGCGCGAAAATCGTGAAGCGCGACAGCGCCCCGCCCGAGAACATGTTGAACAGGCCCAGGATCCCACCCTGCTGAGATTGGAAAAGCTCGGCGAGCTTGATCGGGTCGATCCCCGGCACCGGGATGTGCGCTCCGATGCGGAACACGACAAGGGCGCCCAAAAGGAACAGGAGACGCTTTTTCAGGTCGCCGTATTTGCCGGTCTTGCCGAGCTGTGGAGACGGGGTCGCCATTGTTGAGTCTTATTTGCCCTTCTTGTGCTTCTTGTCTTCGGGCTTCGCTTTTGCCGAACCTTCGGCCTTCCGGACATCGCCCTTGCCTTTCGCTTCGCCTTTCTCGGCCTTCGCCTTGCCTGCGGATTGCACATCGCCCTGCGCCCGTTTTTCCGCTTCGGGCTTTGCGTCGCCCGCGGCCGATCCGGGCTCTGGCTTGGCACGGGTCTCTGCATCAGGCTGCGGCGCGGATACGGGCCTGGGTTCGCGCTTGGGTTTGGGTTGCGGGAGGGGTGCATCGGTCGAGCCGCCCGCGGCTTCGATCGCCGCGCGCGCACCCTTGCTCACGGCGATGCCGGCGAGCACGACCCGGCGCGTGAGCTTACCCGAGACGATGATTTTTGCCTTGTGCGCCCGAGCCGGGACGATTCCGGCTTTCTTCAGCGCCGCCAGGTCGATCTTCTCGCCCTCGAGGCGCTCCAAATCCGATAGCCGCACTTCGGCAGTATTGTCGTGGATCGGCGAGTTGAAACCGCGCTTGGGCAGGCGGCGCTGCAACGGCATCTGGCCGCCCTCGAAGCCGACCTTGTGGAAACCGCCCGAGCGCGCCCGCTGGCCCTTGTGGCCGCGGCCCCCGGTCTTGCCCGTCCCCGAGCCGATCCCGCGGGCGACGCGGCGGCGTTCGCGTTTTGACCCCGGCGCGGGTTTCAGCGTATTCAGTTCCATTTATCCCTCTAGGCGAACGAGGTAGTTGACGCAATTGATCATGCCGCGCACCTGCGCTGTGTCCTTCAGCTCCACAGTCTGGCGCAGCCGGCGCAGGCCGAGCCCGCGGATCGTCGCGCGATGCCTCTCGCTGCAATTGATGATGCTCTTGACGAGCGTTACGCGGATTTTCCTGTCTGCCATGACGTTCCCTTCAGGAGGTGATTTCCTCGACGGACTTGCCGCGTTTGGCGGCGATCTCCGAGGGCGTGTTCATTCTTTTCAGCCCGTCGAGCGTCGCCCGCACGACATTGTAGGGATTGGTCGAGCCGAGGCACTTGGCAAGAACGTTGGTCACGCCCAGCACCTCGAACACCGCTCGCATCGGACCGCCGGCGATGATGCCCGTGCCTTCGGAGGCCGGCTGCATGATCACCCTGGAAGCGCCGTGCTTGCCGATCACGGCGTGCTGCAGCGTACCGTTTTTCAAGCGCACGCGGAACATCTTGCGGCGTGCTTCCTCGAGCGACTTCTGCACCGCCACCGGCACCTCGCGCGCCTTGCCCTTGCCCATACCGACCGCACCGTTGCCGTCCCCGACCACGGTTAGCGCGGCAAAACCCAGGATCCGGCCGCCTTTCACCACCTTGGTGACGCGGTTTATGGACACCATCTTCTCCTTCAGACCGTCCGTGCGCCGCTCGTTGCCCTGCATCCTGGGTTGCATTCTCGCCATCGTGATTCCTTTGTGTTTCTATTCCAATGTAAGGGCTCTACAAGGGGCGTCGCCGCCTCCTTCGATTACCTTCCCGCTTTAGATCTTGAGTCCGGCTTCGCGCGCGGCTTCCGCGAGCGCTTTAACCCGGCCGTGATACCTGTAACCCGAGCGATCGAACGCCACGCTCTGGATACCGAGGCTCTTCGCCTTTTCGGCGATACGCTTGCCGACCGCCGCCGCCGCCGCCTTGGTGCCGCCGCCCGGAATCTTCGCCCGCACCTCCTTCTCCGTGGTGGACGCAAAGGTCAGCACCTTGGTGCCATCGGCCGAGTACACCTGCGCGTAAATATGGCCGTTCGAGCGGTGCACAGCCAGCCGCGCCGTCCTCTGCTCGCGGATCCTGCGGCGCGTCTGCGCCGCCCGGCGAAGTCTTGCTGCTTTCTTGTCGATCATCGCGCCAGTTCCTACTTTTTCTTGGTCTCTTTCAGGACCACCTGCTCGTCGGCATACCTGACGCCCTTGCCCTTGTAAGGTTCCGGCGAGCGGTAAGCTCGCACTTCCGCAGCAACCTGCCCGACGAGCTGCTTGTCCAGGCCTTTGATAATGATCTCGGTCTGGGACGGCGTTTCGACCTTGATCCCCTTCGGCATCTGGTGCACCACGGGGTGCGAGAATCCGAGCGAAAGATTGAGCTTGTCGCCTTGCGCCTGGGCCCGGTAGCCGACACCCACGAGCGTCAACCGTCTCTCAAAGCCCTTGGTCACGCCCAAGACCATGTTGTTCACGAGCGCCCTAAGGGTGCCGGACATGGCGTTGGCTTCATCGGAGTCGCCGATCGCCTTGAAAACGATTTTCTCGCCGTCCTTCTCGAGCTTGACGTCGCTGCGCAGGCGCTGCATCAGCGTTCCGAGCGGGCCCTTTATCGACAGCGACTCGGCGGCCAGCGTCGCTTCGACGCCCTTAGGCAGGCTTACAGGATATTTTGCGATACGCGACATGGCCGGCACCCTTACGCCACTATGCAGAGCACTTCGCCGCCGACGCCGGTTGCGCGCGCCTTCCGGTCGGTCATCACGCCACGGGAGGTGGACACGATTGCAACTCCTAGCCCGTTCATCACCTTGGGCAGGTCGTCACGGCTTCTGTAGATGCGAAGGCCAGGCCGGCTCACGCGTTCGATCTTTTCGATCACCGGCTCCCCTGCGTAGTATTTGAGGCCGATCTCCAGCTCGTGCTTGCTGCCTTTCTCGCGCACCACGAAACCGTCGATGTAGCCCTCGTCCTTGAGCACTTGGGCGATCGAAACCTTGAGCTTCGAGGTCGGCATGTTGGCCACGGTCTTGCCAACCGCCTGCGCATTGCGGATGCGGGTCAGCATGTCGGCGATAGGATCGGTCATGCTCATGCAGCGCCTCCTTCTACCAGCTGGCCTTGATGACGCCCGGGATTTCCCCGCGCATCGCGATCTCGCGCAGCTTGCTGCGCGCAAGGCCGAACTTGCGGAACACCCCGCGCGGCCTGCCGGTCAGCTTGCAGCGGTTGCGCAACCGCACCGGAGAAGAATTCCGCGGCAGTTGCTGCAGCTTTTCGCGCGCCTCCTGCCGCTCCTCGTCGGAGCGCTTGATGTCGTTGATAGTGGCGAACAGCGCCGCGCGGCGGGCGGCGAACTTCGCCACCGTCTTGCGGCGCTTCTCTTCGCGGTTGATGACGGCGGTCTTGGCCATGGCTACCTCAGGTTTTGAACGGAAAGCGAAAGGCCACGAGCAGTGCGCGGGCTTCGTCGTCGGTCTTCGCCGTGGTCGTGATGCTGATGTTGAGCCCCCTCAGAGCGTCGATCTTGTCGTATTCGATCTCGGGGAAGATGATCTGTTCCTTGACGCCGAGGCTGTAGTTGCCGCCGCCGTCGAAAGCCCGGGATGAAATTCCGCGGAAGTCCCGAATGCGTGGCATGGCAACCGTAACGAGCCGGTCGAGGAATTCGTACATGCGGCTGCCACGCAGCGTCACCATGCAGCCGACCGGGAAGCCCTTGCGCACCTTGAAGGTCGCGATCGACTTTTTCGCGTTGGTGACCACGGGCTTTTGTCCGGAAATCTTGGTCAGGTCGGCGACGGCGTTATCCATGATTTTCTTGTCCAGCACCGTTTCGCCGACGCCCATGTTGAGGGTGATCTTCTCGATGCGCGGCACCTGCATCGAGCTCTTGTACCCGAACTTCTTCATCAGGTCGGGCACCACATTCTTCCGGTAGTAGTCCTGCAAGCGAGCCATAAGGTTTTGCAAATCCTCAGGGAGTTATTTACGGGATCCTTTCGGATCAGGCGTCCACCATTTCGCCGTTGGACTTGAACACGCGCACCTTGCGTCCGTCGTCCATCAGCCTGATTCCAACTCGGTCGGCCTTCTTTGTCTGAGGATTGAACAGCGCAACATTGGCGACGTCGATCGGCATATCACGGTCGACGATTCCGCCGGTCTGGCCTTTCATCGGATTGGGCCGCTGGTGCTTCTTCACCCGGTTCACCCCTTCAACCACGACGTGCCTCGCGTCCAACACGCGCAGCACCGTGCCGCGCTTTCCCCTGTCTTTGCCGGCGGTGACGATAACGTCGTCGCCTTTCTTGATCTTCTCCATGCTGCCTCCACGATGCGGTGCCCGCGAGGGTCGCCTCAGAGCACCTCGGGCGCGAGCGACACAATCTTCATGAAGCGCTCGGTACGCAATTCCCGCGTCACCGGGCCGAAGATGCGGGTGCCGATCGGCTCCATCTTGGGGGTGAGAAGCACCGCCGCGTTCGAGTCGAATCTGATGCGGCTGCCATCCGCGCGGCGCACACCGTGCGCGGTGCGCACTACGACGGCGTGGTAGATCTCCCCCTTTTTCACGCGGCCGCGCGGAGCCGCGTCCTTGACGCTTACCCTGATCACGTCGCCGATATTGGCGTAACGGCGCTTGGAGCCACCCAGCACCTTGATACACATCACCGCGCGAGCGCCCGTGTTGTCGGCGACGTCGAGCACCGTCTGCATCTGAATCATTTTCCTAGCTCCAACTTGTCTCGCTGCGGCCGCCGCCCCGAGGGCGGGTGTTCACGGGCCGTGGCGGGCAGTTTTGGATCCCGTCCGGGACGATCCGCCCCGAGATTCCGGGAACGGGAAAGCGGCGAATATTACGCGAAATCAGGGTTTTTGCCAAGCCCAATTTCGAACCAGACTGACTCGTATCAGCGGTCGATTCGGCGCCCGGGCAGTCCTAAACCGCTTTGGCCTTCTCTATCAGTTTTGCTATGCGCCACGCCTTTGTTTTCGAGATCGGGCGGCACTCCTCGATCTGAACCAGGTCACCGTCGTGGTATTCGTTCTTCTCATCGTGAGCATGGTATTTCTTGGAGCGCGTCATCACCTTGCCGTACATTGGATGGGTAACGCGGCGCTCGACCAGCACAGTGACTGTCTTGTCCATCTTGTCACTGACAACGCGTCCGGTCATCGTACGGGTATTCTTGGTCTCGTTCATTTCGCTGCCGCCTTCTGTTTGAGGATTGTGCGCACGCGCGCGATGTCGCGACGCACCTTTTTCAACTGGCTGGTATTGGTGAGCTGCTGCGTCGACTTCTGCATCCGCAAGCCGAACTGGGCGCGCAGCAACTCCTCGATTTCCTTGGAAAGTTGCGCAGGATCCTTGGCGCGAAATTCATTGGCTTTCATGATCGTATGCTTTCTGCTCTGACGTTGGGGATATGCAAGAGGCATGCCCCTTTGACCATCAGCCCATCTGACGGTGCACAAACGCGGTGCGAAGCGGGAGCTTGGCGGCCGCCAGCGCGAACGCCTCGCGCGCCATGGGCTCGTCCACCCCGTCCATTTCGTAGAGCACCTTGCCGGGCCGGATCTCGGCGACAAAGTACTCGGGGTTGCCCTTGCCGTTGCCCATGCGCACTTCCGCCGGCTTCTGCGAAACGGGTTTGTCCGGGAAAATGCGGATGAAGATTCGACCCCCGCGCTTGATATGGCGCGTCATGGCACGGCGCGCCGCCTCGATCTGACGCGCGGTCAGCCGGCCGCGGGTCGTCGCCTTGAGGCCGTACTCGCCGAACGCGACCTTCGTGCCGCGCGTGGCGACGCCCTTGTTGCGTCCCTTCTGCTGCTTGCGGTATTTGGTTCGTGCTGGTTGAAGCATGACTGCTCCTCGCTCACCCGGAAGTCTTACGCTTCCTGGACTTCTTCACTGCGGTCCTGGGCTTCGCCTCCGGCTTGGGGACGGTCCTGCCTTTGGGCGCGCTCGCGGCTTTTTTCGCAGTAACGGGGCGCGTCCGCGCAGGTTTGGCCGCCGGTGCCGGGGTGGCGGGCGCGATTTGCGCCGGGGGCTCCTTGGCCTTTTCTTCGATTACGGGGGCGGGCCTGGGCGGGGCCTTCATCACCTTCTTGGATACGGGCGCCTCATCCGTGGCGGGCGCGGGCGGCGCGGAAGGCTGGTCGCTCTTCGCCATCACCTCGCCCTTGTACACCCAGCACTTGATTCCGATGACTCCATAGGTGGTCTTCGCCTCGGCGGTTCCGTAATCAATGTCTGCGCGCAGCGTGTGCAGCGGCACGCGCCCCTCGCGGTACCATTCGGTGCGGGCGATCTCGATGCCGTTCAGGCGTCCGGCGCTCATGAGCTTGATCCCTTGAGCGCCCAGGCGCATGGCGTTCTGCATGGCGCGCTTCATGGCGCGGCGGAACATGATGCGCTTCTCGAGCTGCTGGGCGATCGAATCGGCAATGAGCTGGGCGTCGACTTCCGGTTTGCGGATCTCCTCGATGTTGACGTGCACCATCTGCACGCCGAGGAGCTTGCGCAATTCGGCCTTGAGCATTTCGATGTCTTCGCCCTTCTTGCCGATTACCACGCCGGGCCGCGCGCTGTGGATCGTGATGCGGGCGTCCTTGGCGGGACGCTCGATCACCACTTTGCCGACCGACGCATGCGCGAGCTTGCGCTTCAGGTAGGCGCGGACCTTCAGGTCTTCGTGGAGCATTGCGGCAAAATTCCTGGAGCCCGCGTACCAGCGCGAGGACCAGTCCTTGTTGACGCTGAGCCTGAAGCCGATCGGGTGGATTTTCTGTCCCATGGGTTTTCCTATTTCTTTGCCTGCTTCGCCGGCGCCTTTTTCTTTTCCTCGTCGCCGACGGTCACGAAGATATGGCAGGTTCGTTTCGTAATTCGATTTCCACGGCCCTTGGCCCGTGCCTGGAAGCGCTTGAGCGACATGCCCTGCTCGACGAAAATAGTCTTCACCTTCAGCTCGTCGATGTCGGCGCCGTCGTTGTGTTCGGCATTGGCGATGGCCGATTCGAGCACTTTCTTGATGATGCGCGCGCCCTTTTTCGGGCTGAACGCGAGCAGGTTGAGCGCCTTGTCCACCGGAAGTCCCCGGATCTGATCAGCCACAAGCCGGCCCTTCTGCGACGACAGCCGCACTCCATACAGTATCGCTCTGGTTTCCATGAGCGGCTCCTACTTCTTCTCGGCAGCGGCCGCGGGCGCAGCCGCGGGCGCGGCGGCAGGCGCAGCCCTTGGAGCACCCGGCGCGCCCCGCGGCCCGCCGCCCGGACCCGCGGCGGCGGCGGCGGCGAGCTTCTTGTCCGCCGTTCCATGGCTCTTGAATATGCGCGTAAGCGCGAACTCTCCAAGCTTGTGGCCGACCATGTTCTCGGAGATGTAAACGGGAACGTGCTGCTTGCCGTTATGCACGGCAATCGTCATCCCGACAAAATCCGGAAGAATGGTGGAGCGCCGCGACCAGGTCTTGATCGGGCGCTTGTCGTTTGACGCGCGGGCGGCGTCCGTCTTCTTAATCAGGTGATGGTCCACGAACGGACCCTTCTTGACCGAGCGTCCCATGGTCTAGCCCTTGTCTCGTCTCTTGTGCCGGAATTGGATGATCATGCCGCGCGTGCGCTTGTTCTTGCGCGTCTTATAGCCCTTGGCGAGTGTGCCCCACGGGCTGACCGGATCCTGCGCCGCGGCTGTCTTTCCCTCGCCGCCCCCGTGCGGGTGGTCAATCGGGTTCATCGCGACTCCGCGCACCGTCGGACGCACGCCGCGCCAGCGCACCGCACCCGCCTTGCCGATGGTGCGCAGGCTGTGCTCTTCGTTGCCGACCTCGCCGATCGTCGCGCGGCAATCGACGTGCACCCTGCGGATCTCGCCGGACCGCAGCCGCACCTGCGCATAGCTGCCTTCGCGGGCGAGCAGCTGCACCGAGGTGCCGGCCGCGCGCGCGAGCTGCGCGCCCTTGCCGGGCTGCATCTCGACGCAGTGGACCGTAGTGCCGACAGGGATGTTTCGCAGCGGCAGCGCATTACCCGGTTTGATCGGCGCCTCCGCCCCGGATAGCAGCTGCATTCCTGCGGTCAGCCCCTTGGGGGAAATGATGTACCGCCACTCGCCGTCGCTATAGCAAAGCAGCGCAAGATTTGCGCTCCTGTTCGGGTCGTATTCGAGCCGCTCGACCTTCGCCGGGATGCCGTCCTTGTCGCGGCGGAAATCGACGATGCGGTAATTCTGCTTGTGCCCCCCACCCTGGTGGCGCATGGTGATATGGCCGTTGACGTTGCGGCCGGCCTTCTTCGACTGCTTCTCGACCAATTGCGGGTGAGGCGGCCCCTTGTGGAGGTCCGGGTTCACCAGCTTGACCAGGTGCCGCCGGCCGGGTGAAGTGGGCTTGACTTTGACGAGCGGCATGGCCTACTCCGGCACCTGAAAGCTGATTTCCTGGCCCTGGGCCAGGCACACGTAGGCTTTTTTCCAGTTGCGGCGCCGGCCGAGAAAGCGTCCAAAGCGCTTTTCCTTGCCTTTGACGTTGGCGACCTGCACGGACTTCACCTTGGTCTTGAACATCAGCTCGACCGCGGCCTTGATTTCGGGCTTGGTCGCCTCCGCCGCGACCCGAAACACATACTGGTTGTTCTTTTCGCCGACAAAGGTGCTCTTCTCGGAGACCTGCGGCGCAAGCAGCACCTGCATCAGGCGTTCTTTCTGCATGACAGCGCTCATTTCAGAATCTCCTCGAACCGCGCCACCGCCTTTTTCGTCAGGACGACGTGCTTGAACCGGATCAGCGACACCGGGTCGGCATGATTGACGTCGAGCACCCGCACATTGGGGAGGTTGCGCGCGGACAGAAACAGGTTCTGGTCAACGCTGTCGGTAATCACCAGCGCCGAATCCATTCCCATCTGCTTGATCTTCTGGGCGAGCTGACCGGTATTGGGCGCATCGACCGAGAAACTCTCCACCACTTTCAGCCGGTCCTCGCGGGCAAGCTGCGAGAGGATCGAGCACATGCCGGCGCGATACATCTTGCGATTCAGCTTCTGGCTGAAGTTCTCGTCAGGCAAATTGGGGAATATCTTGCCGCCCCCGCGCCACAGGGGACTCGCGGTGTCCCCGGCGCGCGCGCGACCCGTGCCCTTTTGCCGCCAGGGCTTCTTGTGCGAATGGCGGACGTCGCTTCGCCCCTTCTGCGCGCGGGTGCCGAGCCGGGCGTTGGCCTGGTAGGCCGTGACGACCTGGTGCACCAGCGATTCGTTGAACTCGCGCCCGAACAACGCATCGGATGCGGCGACGGTGGCCGCGCTCTTGCCCTGCTCATTGATGAGCTTGAGCTCCATTACGCCCCCTGGGCTGCCGACGCGGGTGCAGCCTTGGCCGGTTGAGCGGCCGCGGGCGCCGCCTTTGCCGACGCAGCGGCAGCCGGTGCCGCTTTTTTGGGCGACGGCCCGGGCGAACGCGTCGCCTTGGAGGTCGGCCGCACGATGATGTCGCGGCCCCGGCTGCCGGGAACCGCGCCCTTGACCAGGAGCAGCTGGCGCTCGGCGTCAATGCGCACGATCTCCAGGTTCTGCGCCGTGCGGTTCACGTTGCCGAGATGGCCCGCCATGCGCTTTCCCGGAAACACGCGGCCCGGATCCTGCGCCTGGCCGGTCGAGCCCGGCTTCTTGGTCGAGAGCGAATTGCCGTGGCTTGCGCGATTGGAGGAGAAGTGGTGGCGCTTGATGACCCCGGCAAAGCCCTTGCCCTGGGAGGTGCCGGAGACGTCCACCTTCTGGCCCACCTTGAATATGTCGACGCCGATCTTGCCGCCCAACTTCATCTCGGCCAGATCCTTTTCCGGCACGCGAAATTCGCGCAGTACGTGACCCGCTTCGACTCCCGCCTTGGACAGATGGCCCGCGGCGGCCTTGTTGACGCGGGAGGCGTGGCGTTTTCCAAAGGTCACCTGAACGGCGCTGTAGCCGTCCGTGGCGGGCGTCTTGATCTGCGTCACGCGGTTGTCGGACACGTCGAGCACCGTCACCGGCA
>JBGPYQ010000109.1:0-10350 GCA_041493345.1 Gammaproteobacteria bacterium
CCGCACCATGATCAACCACGCGACGACCGAGATATTTCTGGACAACGTCGAAGTACCCGCGGACAACCTCGTGGGCGAGGAAGGCAAGGGCTTCCGCTACATCCTCGACGGCATGAACGCCGAGCGCATCCTGATCGGCGCAGAGTGCATCGGCGATGCGCGCTGGTTCATCGCCAAGGCGACCGCCTACGCGAATGAGCGCAAGGTGTTCGGCCGGCAGATCGGCCAGAACCAGGGCGTGCAGTTTCCAATCGCGCGCGCCTACATGGCGACCGAGGCCGCGGCGCTCATGGTCGGGCAGGCCGCCTCCCTCTACGAGCAGGGCAAGCCCTGCGGCAAGGAAGCCAACATGGCCAAGCAGCTTGCCGCCGAGGCGTCCTGGCAGGCGGGCGACATGTGCCTGCAGACCCACGGCGGCTTCGGCTTTGCCGAGGAATACGACGTCGAGCGCAAGTTCCGCGAGACGCGCCTCTACCAGATTGCGCCGATCTCGACCAATCTCGTGTTGTCCTATATCGCCGAGCACGTGCTCGGCCTGCCGCGTTCGTATTGACCATGCCTCGCGCGAGCGCAGACGACGGCGTGCGGCTTTACTACGAGGAAGCCGGCAGCGGTACGCCCGTGATCTTCGTGCACGAGTTCGCCGGCGATCATCGCAGCTGGGAAACGCAGATGCGATTCTTCTCGCGCCGGCATCGCACCATCGCCTTCAGCGCGCGCGGCTATCCGCCCTCCGACGTGCCCGAGGACCCGAAACGCTATTCGCAGGTGCGCGCCCGCGACGACGTGATCGCCGTGCTCGAGCATTTGAAGATCGACCGCGCGCACGTGGTGGGACTCTCCATGGGCGGATTTGCCGCGCTGCACGTCGGCATCGCCTGTCCGCGGCGCGCAAGGAGTCTCGTCATAGCCGGGTGCGGCTACGGGGCTGCGCCGGCCGAGCGCGAGAAATTCCGCGCTGAATGCGAGGCGGTGGCGACGCTGTTCGAAACGCAGGGCATGGCCGAGGCGGGAAAGAAGTACTCGATCGGTCCGACGCGCGTGCAGCTCCAGAACAAGGACCCGCGCGGCTGGGCGGAGTTCGCGGCGCAGCTGGCGCAGCATTCCGCCAAGGGCCACGCGCTCACCCTGCGCGGCGTGCAGATGCAGCGCCCCTCGCTGTGGGAACTGGTCGAGGACATGAAAAAAATCCGCGCACCCGTCCTCATCATGACCGGCGACGAGGACGAGCCCTGCCTTGAGCCGGCGCTGCTCATGAAGCGCGCCATTTCCACCGCGGGCCTTGTCGTCCTGCCGCGCTCGGGCCATGCCATCAACCTGGAGGAGCCGCAGGCGTTCAATCATGCGGTTGGCGATTTTCTTGCGCAGGTGGATTCGGATCGGTGGGGCGAGCGCGATCCGCGCTCGGTGGCCTCGGACATACTCGGATTCCGCAAATCCTGAGGCAGTGCAAAGGCAATCGAATCGGGGGGATTCATGAAACGGTGGTTGCGCCTGCTTCTGTCATTCGCGGCGCTGGCGCCGCAGCCGCTCCACGCCCAGACCGCTTCGACGGGCTCAGGACAGGCCGCTTCGACGGGCTCAGAGCCTGCCCTGAGCTTGCCGAAGGGACAGGCCTGGCCGCAGCGGACGGTAAAGCTGGTCATTCCTTTCGCCGCCGGAGGCAACACCGACCAGCAGGCCCGCATTCTTTTTCCGCGGCTCTCGGAGGCATTCGGCCAGCAATTCGTCATCGAGAACCGCGTCGGCGCGAGCGGTGCGATCGCCGCCGAGTTCGTGGCGAAATCCGCGGCCGACGGATACACGCTCTTCTTCACGCCGGTCGTGCAGATCTCGGTCCTGCCGCTGGTGCAGAAAGTAAAATACGATTCCCTGAAGGATTTCGCGCCAATCTCGATCTTCGGCACCAATGCCTTCGTGCTCGGGGTGCACGTCTCGGTTCCTGCAAAGAATCTGACGGGGTTCATCGAGTACGTCAGGGCGCACCCCGGGCAGCTCAATTATTCCTCCGCGGGCACCGGCACCGTCAGCCACCTCGTGGCAGCGCTGTTCGCCGCCCGCGCCGGCCTGAAAATGACCCATATTCCGTACAAGGGCGGCGCGCCGGCGGTCGCGGACCTCGTCGGCGGGCAGGTGCAGATGTACTTCGGCAACTTCTCGGAGCTGATCCCGCATTCGAAGGGCGGCAAGATCACGCTGCTCGCGGTGTCGAGCGAGAAGCGTGCGCCGCAGCTTCCCGATCTGCCAGCCATCGCGGAGTTCTTCCTGGGCTTCAACATCGTCACCTGGAACGGCCTGCTCGCGCCCGCCGGAACGCCGAAGGACATAATCGACCGCCTCGCGCAGGAAGTCATCAAGGCCGCGCGGGACCCGGGCATCGTCGACCACCTCGACAAAATCGGGGTCGACCCGCTCGGCAACACGCCGGCCGAATTCGCTGAATTCGTGCGCCGCGACGCGCCGATGTGGCGCGACGCGGTGAACGCCGCCGGCATCAAGCCGGATTAGCAGCGGGTCTGCGCGGCCCCGGCGCCTAACCGCCCATCGGCACGCGTATGTCGGCGACCACGCGCAATTCGTTCTTCAACTCCTTGACCCCGGGGATCGACTCGACCACCCGGCCGACGTGTTTCCACTCCTCGCGCGTGCCGATCATGCCGACGAGACGCGCCTTGCCGCTATGGCATTCGATCACCAGGCTCTGGTTTCGCGTCTTGGGGTCGGCGCGCAGCGCGGCGCGAATCTTCGCGTTCAGCGTGAGATCGGCCAGCGATGCAATCGACTCCTCGGTCTCCTGGAAGGCCGCATCCCTGGCGAGCTTGATGATCTTATTCGCGCACTGCTCCACGCTCATGCGCTCGGTGTTGAGCGCAAGATCGTAGAACTCCGGGTTCTGCCAGTCGACGCCGAAGAAGCGCTTCGTGATCGCGCCTTGCGCCTCGTCGCTGTTCCTGATCTCGGCGGCAATGGCGTTGCGGTCGTCGGATTCGAGCCGCTTCATCATGCGATCGATGCGCAGATCGAGCGGCGCGCAAATGCGCACGCGGATGGCGTGCTTCACCGGCCGCAGCAAATGCGCCGCGCCCCAGCCGCGCAGCACCGCGCCC
Source organism: Gammaproteobacteria bacterium (assembly GCA_041493345.1). Taxonomy (GTDB): domain Bacteria; phylum Pseudomonadota; class Gammaproteobacteria; order Burkholderiales; family SG8-39; genus VBDM01. The sequence goes on from JBGPYQ010000109.1 coordinate 3,108, forward strand.
TTGCTCGCCACGTTCAGCATTTCGTCCGCGGTGAAGATCGACAGGCTCGTCTTGTCCGCGGTCAGCCTCTCGAACAGATTGGCCTTGCCGCCGAGCAGGCGCATGACGTGGCTCTTCCTGAGCCGCATCTTGTCGGCGAGGTGGTCGATTATCTCGTGATAGACCACCGGGATACCCAGTTCGCCCTCGACAATCCGGGCGACGTCCATTCCGAGCGAGCCCATCTCGCGCGTCATTGCGACCAACGGCATGATTCCTCCCTGATGAAGCGTGGTGCGTCAAATAGTGTAGGCTATCGGCCGGGAAAAGCAAACCGTCCCGGCGAGTTTTGTGTACAACTTCCGTATCCGCTGCCGACTCGCGATTCCGGGATCGGCGCATGATGTTGCGGATGTCCGGATTGCGTCATTCATGACATCCGTTCGACAGATTTCCTGACATGCGCCGGATCCCCGCATGAACGCTTCAGGCGCCACCGCAGCACGCTCCGAAAATTCAGCAGACGTCCTTCTTTCGGTCGAGAACCTGTCTGTAAATTTTGTCACCGCGCGCGGCACGGTCCGTGCGGTCGAGGGCCTGGGTTACGAAGTGCGCAGGGGCGAGATGGCCGCTCTCGTGGGCGAATCCGGCTGCGGTAAATCGGTCTCGGCGCTCGCGATGATGCGGCTGCTCGCGCAGCCCGCGGGCCGCATCATCGCGGGCCGGATCCTCTTCGAAGGACGCGACCTGCTGCAGCTCTCCGAGCGGGCGATGCGCGAGATCCGCGGCCGCGACATCGCCATGATTTTTCAGGAACCGATGAGCTCGCTCAATCCGGTGCTGAGCGTGGGCCTTCAGATCGCGGAGCCGCTGACCGTGCACATGCGCATGAGCCGAGCGGCGGCGCACGCGCGCGCGCTCGAGCTGCTGAAAAGGGTCGGCATTCCCGATCCCGGGAATCGCCTCTCGCAGTATCCGCACCAGCTCTCGGGCGGAATGCGCCAGCGCGTCATGATCGCGATCGCGCTCGCCTGCAACCCCAAGCTCCTCATTGCGGACGAGCCCACCACCGCGCTCGATGTCACCATACAGGCGCAGATCCTGGAGCTGATGAAGGCGCTCGCGCGCGAGCTCGGCCTCGCCATGGTGGTGATCACCCACAACCTCGGCATCGTCGCGCGCTACGCCGATCGCGTGAACGTGATGTATGCCGCGCGGATCGCCGAGCAGGCTTCCGCGGAAAAACTTTTCGCGCAGCCCCTGCATCCCTACACCGTGGGGCTTCTGCGCTCGGTGCCGCGTCTTGACCGGCCGCGCGGGTCAAGACTGGAAACCATAGAGGGAATGCCGCCCAGCCTGCTCGATCCTCAGGCGGGCTGCCGCTTCGCCCCGCGCTGCGCGGCGCGGCTCCCCGCTTGCGTGGCCGCGCCTCCGCCGCTCGAGGAAATCGAGCACGGCCGCTTTTCGGCGTGCATACGCGCGCGCGAGCTTGCAGCGCAGGGGCCCTCGGCGATGGGCCTGGCAAGTGCTGCGGCGTCCGCGCCGCCGCAGAAGAAATCGCTTTCGCCGCAACCGCTGGTGGAAGTGCGCGGACTGAAGACCTGGTTTGACGTGAGCCGCGGGCTCTTCGGCGGCGCACGCGCCGTGGTGCGCGCGGTGGACGGCGTGTCCCTCGATATTTTCCCCGGGGAGACGCTCGGCCTCGTCGGCGAATCCGGCTGCGGCAAGACCACGCTCGGGCGCACGCTGCTGCACCTGGAGCGCGCGAGCGCGGGCCACCTGCGTTACGCGGGCGAGGACGTCACGCGCGCGAAAGGCAAGGAGCTCCGGCGCTACCGTCGCAAGGTCCAGATGATTTTCCAGGATCCGTACAGCTCGCTCAACCCGCGCATGAGTATCGGCGCCGCGCTCTCCGAGCCGCTGCTCGCGCACCGGCTCGCTCCCGGCCGCGAAGCGGCGAAAGCGCGCGTCGCCGAGCTGCTCTCGCAGGTGGGGCTCTCCGATTACATGGCCGGGCGTTACCCGCACGAGCTCTCCGGCGGCCAGCGCCAGCGCGCCGGAATTGCGCGCGCGCTGGCGCTCGAGCCCGAATTCATCGTCTGCGACGAGCCCGTGTCGGCGCTCGATGTCTCGATCCAGGCGCAGATCGTGAACCTGCTGGAAGACCTGCAGCGGCGCCTGCGCCTCACCTATCTTTTCATCGCCCACGACCTCGCCGTGGTGAGGCACCTCTGCGACCGCGTGGCGGTGATGTATCTGGGCCGCATCATGGAGATCGCCGGGCGCGACGCGCTCTACCGGGATCCGCTGCATCCCTACACCCGGGCGCTCATCGAATCCGTGCCGGTTCCCGATCCGTCGATCGAGCGCGCGCGCTCGCGCGCGGTGCTGGGCGGGGAAGTGCCCGGGACACTGGCTTCTCCTCCGGGATGCGTGTTCCACACGCGCTGCCCGATGGCCAGCGAGGAATGCAGGCAGACCGTTCCGGAATTGCGCGAAGTGCGCCCGCTCCACTACGCTGCGTGCATCAAGCTCTAGCGGTAGAGCGCGGGGCGCCCGGCGGACCCGTTCAGCGGATCTTGCCCATCATCTGGTTCGGCAGCCAGGTGGCGATCTCGGGGATGAAGCACAGGATCACGATCGCCAGCATCATGCACAGGACGTACGGAATCGTGCCCCACATGATGCGGGTGACGGGCACGTCCGGCGCGATCGAACTGACGATGTAGATGTTCAAACCCACCGGCGGGTGGATCAGGCCGATCTCCATGTTGATGGTCATGATCACCCCGAACCACACCGGATCGAATCCGGCGGCGGTGATGATGGGCAGCAGGATCGGGCTGGTCATCAGGATGATCGCCGCGGGCGGGATGAAGAATCCGCACACAATCAGGAAAATATTGATGAGCAGCATCAGCACCCAGCGATTGACGTGCATATCGGCGATCGCCTGCGCCAGCGTCTGCGTGAGATAGAGCGAAGTCAGCATATAGCCGAACAGCACCGCCGCGGCGATGATCATCAAGATCATCACCGACTCCCTGGTGGTGTCGCGCAGGATCCCCCACCAGTCCTTCAGGCGCCACATGCGGTAGATCAGCACCGCGAACACGACACACAGCGCCGCGCCCACGCCGGCGGCCTCGGAGGGCGTTGCGACCCCGCCATAGAGAACGACCATGACACCGGCGATGATGGCGAGGAAAGGCGCGATCTTGGGAATGGACTGGAACTTTTCCTTCCAGCTGTAGCGGAAATCCACCGCGTGCGAGCGGAAGCCCCGCTTCCAGATGATGAACAGCGTCCACAGCATGAAAAGGCCAGTCAGCATCAGGCCCGGCATCACGCCGGCGAGAAACAAACGCCCGATCGAGGTCTCGGTGGCGATGCCGTAGAGGATGAAGGTGATCGACGGCGGTATGAGGATGCCGAGCGTGCCGCCGGCGCAGATCGATCCCGTCGCTATATCGTCCGGGTAGCCGCGCCGGCGCATCTCCGGGATGCCCATTTTGCCGATCGCGGCACAGCACGCGGGCGAGGACCCGGTGAGCGCGGCAAAAAGCGCGCAGGCACCGAGATTGGAAATCACCAGGCCCCCCGGCAGGCGGTAGAGCCAGCGGTCGAGCGCTTCGTACAGGTCCTTGCCCGCGGGCGAGGAGCCGATCGCGGCGCCCATCATCACGAACATCGGGATGGAAACCAGAGTGAAATCGTTCAGCCCGGCGTAAAAGGTTTCGGCCACCACGTGCAGCGCATTGAATCCCTGGAAGATCACGATGAAGATGATCGAGATTGCGCCGAGGCCGAATGCGACCGGCGCGCCCGAGAGGAGCACCAGCAGCGTGATGGTCAGGACGAGGGCGCCCTGCGAGGTCGGGCTCATGCGCGCTCCCCGGGTTTGATGCCGAACGGCGGCTCGCGGCCGGTGAGGAGGTTGAACAGGTCGGCGACGTACTGCAGGCTCAGGATGCCCAGGCCGATCGGCATGCACGCGTACGGAATCCACAGGCGCGCGCGCCACATGGTGTCGGAGACCCACTTGTTGCTCCAGGCCTCGTGCCAGAAGCGGAAGGTGAGCACCGCGAGGACGATGCTGAAGGCGAGCGAGAGCACGACGGCGAACACCGCGAGCCAGAAGCGCGCGCGCGGGCCGACGTAGTGCGGCAGCACGTCCACGTTCACGTGCCCGCGGGTGAGCAGCAGGTAGGGGCTGCCGATGAAAGTCGCCGCGACTAGGCTGTAGGTGACGAAATCGGTCTGCCAGATCGTGTTGTGGCCGAGCACGTAGCGCACGAACACCATATGGCAGACGACGAGCACCCCGAGTCCGATGAGTGCTGCGGCGAACACGCCGCAGCACTGGGAGAGAAACCTTACGGCGCGGATATAACGGTCCATGCGAGACCCGGGCGGTTCCGGCGTATTACCGCAATGCGAAGAAGCGGCCGGCGAGGAGCCTTGCCGGCCGCATGGTGCTCAAGAGTTATTTGACCGACAGCGCGTCGTCGATCAGTTTCCTGCCGTCCTCGACTTCTTTCGCGAACTCCGCGTACGAGCTCTGCTGGGCGACCTTGATCCATTGATCGTACTCGGCGGGCGTGAGTGTGACCACCTCGACCTTGTTGGCCTTGAACACCTTGACCATCTCGTCGTCCATGCCCTTGGCTTCCTTGGCAAAGTAATCCTCCGCCTTCTTGCCGGCCTTGCGCAGGACATCCTGCTGCGGCTTGCTGAGACGGTCGAAGCTCTTCTTGGACATCAGCACCGGCTCGTACATGAACCACAGTGCGTTCTCACCCGGGGCGGTCAGGCATTTCACCTGCTCGTAGATACGGAACGAGACGAAGCTTCCCGAGCTGGTGTCGGTCGCGTCGGCGACGCCGGTCTGCAGCGCGTTGTAGACCTCGTTGCTGGGGATCGAAACAATGGACGCGCCCGCGCCCTGCCACATCGCGGCAAAGGTCGGCCCGGCGGAGCGGATCTTCAGGCCCTTCATGTCCGCAGGCGTGCGGATGCAGGCCTTTTTCGATGCCACCGCGCCTGCGAGCCAGGCGTCGGAGAGCACGATGACGCCGGCTTTGTCGATCTTCGCCTTGATCTCCTTCATGAAGCGGGAGTTGTTGAGCCGCGCGGCGCGCTCGTGGCTGCGCACCAGCCCGGGCATCAGCGTCGCCCCGAAGGCGCGCACCTTGCCGCTGGCGTAGTCGAGCGGAAATGAGGAAATGTCGAGCTGGCCGCCCACCAGGGCGTTCCACTGCTCGTTGGGCTTGAACAGCGACGCGCCGGGATAGACCTGGACTTCCAGGTCGACATTGGCCGCCTTGGCATCGCGGGCGATGATCTGCACCATCTCGTCGCGAACATCGCCCTTGCCGCCGGGAAACTGGTGCGAGGCGCGCAAGGTCACGGGCGCCGCCATTGCCGATCCGCCTATTGCAGCGGCCACCACCAGGGAGAGTACGTCGATATGCCTGAACTTCATCATGTGTGCCTCCTCAAGATTTTTTCGATCGAGTGCGACACCGGGGCCGCCTCGGTTCGCCGAGGTCATGCTGTAGCCCCAACCACCGGTGCCGTATTCTAATCTGCCCCGGGCAGGGCAACAAATGGCTCGCCACTCCACGGAAAGGGGCCGGGGGCGAGGCTATTTCGCCGCGCCGTCCAGCAGGAGTTTGATCAACGACGCGAGCTCCTTTTCCTTGCCGGAAAAAAAGTGGTCTGTGCCGAAGATCATGGCCTGCTTCGAGCCGCGGGTCTTGCGCAGGATCCGCGCGCGGCTTGTCACGTTGCTCAGCACCACGTCGAGGTCGTGCTCGGCGTAGACGTCGAAGACGGGAAACTTGACCGGCCCGAGCTCCTCGAAATTGCCGCTTGAGATCGAGACCGCAACCCAGGCCGAGAGCGGGGCATTCGGAATGGTCGCAAGCCAGTGGTTGGCCATGCGCGAGCCCATGCTGTGCGAGACCAGCGCGATCTTACGGTAGCCCTTGCCCTGCAGAAACAAAAACGCGGCGGTGAGCCGCGTGCCGGCCTCGGGAAACAACGCCGCGTAGCGCTCGGCCTGTGCGCCCGCGGCCAGGATCGGCATCTGGATGGACAGCGTGGAGTAGCCCGAATCGGCGAGTCTGGCGCGCAGGCTCCCGATCAAGCCGTAATCGGGATGCACGCCGACCCCGTGGGCGATGACGGCCGCTCCCTTTGCGAGCTTCGCCTCGGTGTAGAGGCCGAGAAATCGGCGTTTTCCCGCCCGCAGCGAGACCGCCTCGCCGACGACGAGCGCGGGCACGACCTCGTCCGCCCAGCGCTGTTCCCTCGCGTAATCGGAGTGCTGAGCGAGCGCGGCGGCCGGAGAGCAGAGCACCGCGGCGAAAAGGGCGTTCCGGAGGAGAACCGGCAGGCGAAATCGAATCAAGTGCTGCATGGTATCGCGCTCATTGTAGCTTTCCCGTGGGTCCGTGCGGCGCTTTCGGATAAAATGCGCGGTTTCCACGGCTCCACGACAGCATGACTCCAGGCATACAGGTAACGCGAGAGGGCGACATCGCCACCGTCGCGCTCGACAATCCCGGCAAGCTCAACGCGATTACGGTCTCGATGTGGAAGGACCTCGCCGCGGCCCTCAACGCGCTCTCCGCCGACGATTCACTTCGCTGCATCGTCCTGCGCGGCGCGGGCAAGGACGCGTTCGCCGCCGGCGCCGACATCGCCGAGTTCGCGACGGTGCGCGACAACGCCGAGCAGGGAAAGAACTATCACCGCCAGATCGTATTCGGCGCGCTGCGCGCGGTGGCCGAATGCCGGCATCCGACGCTCGCCATGATTCAGGGGCCGTGCGCGGGCGGCGGGCTCGAGATCGCCTGCCAGTGCGATCTGCGCATCTCCGGAAAATCCGGGCGCTTCGGCGTGCCGATCAACCGGCTCGGATTCGCCATCGCCTGGGACGAGCTGGCTTCGCTGCTGCCGCTCGCCGGCAAGGCGGTGGTGCTGGAGCTCCTCCTGGAAGGCCGCATGCTCGAGGCCGACGAAGCCTTTGCCAAGGGACTGCTCACGCGCGTCGTTCCCGACGAAATGCTCCGCGACGAGGCCTACGCGACGGCGCGCCGCATCGCCGAGGGCGCGCCGCTCGTCGCTCGCTGGCACAAGCAGTACGTGCGCCGCCTGATGCCGGTCCCGGCGCTCACCGAAGCCGAGATCGACGCGAACTTCGATTACTTCGAGACCGAGGACTACCGCATCGGCTACAAGGCGTTCCTCGACAAGA
>JBGPYQ010000026.1:0-22744 GCA_041493345.1 Gammaproteobacteria bacterium
ATCGCATCTGGCAGATTTATCTCGCCGGCTGCGCCCACGGCTTCGAGCACGAATGGATGAACATCTACCAGGTGCTTGCGCGCAAGGAAGGCAGCGCGGTGAATCCCCTGCCTCTCACGCGCGAGTTCATGTATCGCGCGTCGTAGCGGTCGGCGCAGACGCGGCCGCGTGGAGCGACGCGAGCCCGCCCCACTTTCTCCGGCCCCGGTTTATCCTTGGCGCCATGTGCGGCCGCTTCGTGGCTCCCGACATCGCGGCGATCGAACGCGCCTGGCATCTGGGGCGCAGAAATCTCGGAAATCCCTTCGAAGGGATCGATCCCGGTCCCAGGTTCAATGTCTTTCCTACGACCCCGATTCTGTTCCTTCCCCCATCCGATGAACCCGGAAAACTCGATTTGGGGAGGGCGCGCTGGGGATTCATTCCGCACTGGTGGAAATCGCCCCGTTTGCCTGCGAGGACCAATCACATTGCACGCATCGAGGAGGCCTCGATAAAACCGATGTGGCGCGACGCATGGCGTCAGTCGCGCTGCCTGATTCCGGCGCAGGGCTGGTACGAATGGCGGGACGCCGGGCGCTCGGCCCGAGCGTCCGGAAAGACCGCAAAGGCGAAGCAGCCCTACCACCTGCGCCGGCGCGACTCCAAGCCGTTCTGCTTTGCCGGATTGATGTCCAGCTGGACCGATCCTGGCAGCCGCGAGGAGATTGTGAGCTGCGCCATGCTTACGGCCGACGCGATAGGCGGATTCGCTGGCGTTCATGAACGCATGCCGGTGGTTCTTCCCGACGAGGCGTTTTCCAGGTGGCTCTCGGGCGGACTCGCCGACAGCAGGCAGGTTCTCGATATCGTGCATAAATACGCGACCAGCGGAATCTTCGAGCACTACAAGGTGGGATCGGCGGTCAACAATCCGCGCAACGACGGCCCCGAACTTACAGAGCCGCTCCCGGATTGAGAGGACTTTCCCGTCCTAGTGAAAGTCCCGCGAGCTGACGTCCAGCTGTCCGAGCAGGGCGCTGTGATCCGTCAGCCTCCGCGCAACGAGATGCACGACTTCGTCCTTGCGCTCGAGTTGCCCTTCCACGCCCAGCAGCTTTGCGCCGAGCAGTTCGCGGCGCTGCCGTTCCGTGAGGTCGCGCCAGACGATGACGTTGACGAAGCCTGTCTCGTCCTCGAGCGTAACGAACACCACCCCGGAGGCCGTCTCCGGGCGCTGCCGGCCGGTGACGATCCCGGCGGCCCGTGCGAGGCGGCCGCCCGGCATGGAACGCAGCTCCGCAGCGGTGGAAAAGCGCATGCGCGCGAGGCGCTTCCGCAATAGCGCCAGAGGGTGCCGCCCCAGGGTCAATCCGAGACTGGCGTAGTCGGCGACAAGATTTTCTCCCTCGGTCGGAGGGGCCAGCAGGGGAGGAGCCTCCGCGACGGGCGCGCCGCGCAGGATGTGCCCGATCGTTTCGACCCCGGCCGCCGACCAGTGGGCCCGGTGGCGATGTCCCGCCAGCGGTTCGAGCGCGCCGGCCGCGGCCAGGCATTTCAGGTCGCGGCGGTTGAGCGCGGCGCGGTGCGCCAGGTCGTCGACCGACGCATACGCCCGGAGGCCGCGGGCTTCGACGATCCGCTTCGCCGCGGCTTCGAAAAGGCCCTGCACCATGAGCAATCCCAGGCGCACTGCGGGCTGCGCCGCGCCCGGGACGGTTTCCAGGGAGCAATTCCAGTCGCTCGCCGCCGCATCGGCCGGCCGCACCTCGACGCCGTGGCGGCGCGCGTCCTGCACGAGCTGCGAGGGCGCATAGAAGCCCATCGGCTGGCTGTTCAGCAGCGCCGCGAGAAACGCCGCGGGCTCATGGCATTTCAGCCACGCGGAAACGTAGGCGAGCAGCGCAAAGCTTACCGAGTGTGATTCCGGAAAGCCGTATTCGCCGAAACCGAGAATCTGCTTGTAGATGCGCTCGGCAAATTCCGCGGGGATGCCATTCTCCCGCATGCCGTCCTTGAGTTTCTTCTGAAAGGGTTCCAGGCCACCCTTGCGCTTCCAGGCGGCCATCGCGCGACGCAGCCGGTCGGCCTCGCCGGGCGTGAAATTCGCAGCCTTCACCGCGAGTTCCATGACCTGCTCCTGGAAGATCGGCACGCCCAGGGTGCGCTTGAGCACGTTTCTCACCGCGTCGTTGGGATATTCCTCCGGCTCCTCGCCGTCGCGGCGGCGCAGATAAGGGTGCACCATGTCGCCCTGGATCGGCCCCGGGCGCACGATCGCGATCTTGATCACGAGGTCGTAGAACTCCCTCGGCTTCAACCGGGGCAGCATCGACATCTGCGCGCGCGACTCGATCTGGAATACGCCAACGGTGTCGGCCTTGCAGATCATCTCGTACACCGCCGGGTCCTCCCGCTCGAGCAGGCTGTCCATGCTGTGGCGGGTGCCGCGCAGGCCGTTGACGAAATCCAGCGCGCGCCGGATCACCGACAGCATGCCGAGGGCGAGCACGTCCACCTTCAGCAGGCCGAGCGCGTCGAGGTCGTCCTTGTCCCACTGGATGACGCTGCGCTCGGGCATGGCCGCGTTTTCGACCGGCACCAGGCGCCCGAGCAGCCCGCGCGAAATGACGAAGCCGCCGACGTGCTGCGACAAGTGCCGCGGAAAGCCGAGCAGGGCAAGAGAAATGTCTATCGTCTGCCGCACCGCCGGACTGCGCGGATCGAACCCCGCCTCGCGCATCCGCTGTGGCAGATCGCCGCGATCGTCCCACCAGGCGAGGTTCCTGGTCAGCCGATCGACCTGCTCAAGCTCAAGACCGAGCGCCTTGCCGACGTCGCGCAGCGCGCTTTTCGGCCGGTAGCTGATGACAGTCGCCGCGATCGCGGCGCGATCGCGGCCGTATTTCCCGTAGATGTACTGGATGACCTCTTCGCGCCGCTGGTGTTCGAAGTCCACGTCGATGTCGGGCGGTTCGTCGCGCTCCCGGGAGACGAAGCGCTCGAACAGCAATTTCTGCTTGGACGGATTCACCTCGGTGATCCGGAGCGCATAGCAGACGGCGGAGTTCGCCGCCGACCCCCGGCCCTGGCAATGGATGCCATGATCATGCGCGAACCGGACAATGTCGTGCACGGTGAGAAAGAACGGCTCGTACTTCAGCTCCGCGATGAGTGCCAGCTCGCGCTCGATCAGCGCGCGCACCTCGTCCGGAACACCGCCCGGGAAACGCCACTGCAATCCTTTCTCGGTCAGCTTGCGCAGATGGCTGGCGGGTGTCTCGCCATCGGGGACGAGCTCCTCGGGATATTCGTACTTCAGATCACTCAGGAAAAATTTGCATCGCTCGGCAATGCGCACGGTTTCCGAAAGCAGCTCCGGCGGGTAGATCCGCGCCAGGCGCGCACGCAATCGCAGGTGCCGCTCGGCGTTCGGGAAAAGCGCGTGGCCGCAAGCCTGCACCGTCGTGCGCAGGCGGATGGCAGTGAGCGTGTCCTGCAAGGGCCTGCGCGAGCGCACGTGCATGTGCACGTCGCCCGCCGCCACCAGCGGCAGGCCGCAGGTCTTGCCCAGCTCGCGCAATTCGGAAAGGCGCGCGCGGTCGTCCGGCCCCTGCAGCAACTCCGCCGCGATCCACGCGCGGCCTGGAAAACGCTCGGCCACCGAGCGCGCATACTTTTCTCCCTCTCCCTTTGGGAGAGGGCAGGGGTGAGGGAAAGTTAGCAGCGCAAGACAGCCAGGCAATCCGTTGTCCAGATCAGACCAGCCGAGGGAATAGCTGCCTTTCTTTGTCCTGCGCCGGCCGCGGGTAATCAATTCGGAAAGATTGCCGTAGCTCTCGCGGTCGGTGGCGAGCATCACGAGCTTCGGCCCGTCGTTCAGCCGCATTTCCGAGCCGATGACCAGAGGCAGGCCGAGGTCTTTCGCCGCGACATGCGCCCGTACCACGCCGGCGAGCGAGCATTCGTCGGTGACGGCAAGCGCCGAATAGCCCAGCCCGGCAGCGCGCTTCACCAGCTCTTCGGGATGCGAAGCGCCGCGAAGAAAAGTGAAATTGCTGAGGCAATGCAGCTCGGCGTAGGCGGGGAGAGGGGAATACACGGCTTCAGGCGAAAACGCCGTGCAGATACCATCCACCTTCGCGGCGCCACTCGCGATAGATCCATACGAGCGATTCGCTCTGCGTACGGGCAACGAAGTAGTCGCGGGCGACATCGTCGCCGTCCCACCAGCCGGACTCTATACGCTCCGGGCCGGCGAGCAGCTCGAGCGGCCCCTCGTGGTGTGGTACGGCGCCAATCTCGGCGAGAGACCTCGGACGCTCGAGCAGCCAGAACGGCCTCTCGCCGAAATCCGGGTGCGATTGCCGCGATCCCGGCTCGGCGACGACCACCGCGCGTTCGGGGCGATGCTCGGCCCGCAAGGCAAGGCCGTATACGGCTTCGGTTCCAAGCCGTGAGCGCAGGCGCTCGACGAGGTGCTCCCAATCGCCCGGCGGCTTGCCTTGCTCGAGCAGCAGCCCGAGGTTGCGGCCGGAAAGCGGCACTACGTCGTCAGCCTCCAGCGCCACCGAGCGCACCGGCCCGGCAAGCGCGAGAGAGGAAAGCCGCTCGCGCAGGAGCAGCGTGAAGTGCTCCGCGTCACGCGATGGCGCAATCAGGCCGATCGCGATTTCCGTGGCAGCCCTGTCGCGGTGCCCAAGCCTCAAGACAAAGCGCTGCACGCCGCCCGAGCGTGCGGCGAGAAACCCGGCGAGCTGGACGACCAGGCGCCTTGCGGCGAAGAGCAGCGCTTCGGCCTGCGTGACTTCCGCGGAAAGTTCGATGCCCGCACTGAATCTCGCCGGCGGAACGAAAAAATTCCGCGGATCAGGAAGCACCCCGAACGCGCGGTCGAGATCGTCGAGCAGCCCTTGCCCGAAACGCCGCGCCACGCCTTCTCGCGGCAACGCGCGCAATTCGCCCAGTGTGCGGATGCCGATCGCCTCCAGTGCTTCGGGATCTTCGTCCTCGCGGCGCAAAACCTCCACGGGCAGCGCAGCCAGGGCCGGATCGAGCTCTGCCGTGGAGCCAATGAACTTCCGCTCTCCGGCAAAGACCAGCCAGGAAGCCGCCCGCGGCGTGGGTGCTCCGGCCAACATCGCGCTCCAGCCCATTTCAGTCAGCCCCCGGCGCAGGCGCCCGAGGAGCGAATCGAGGCCGCCGAACAGCTTCAGGCTGCCCGAGACCTCGAGCAGCACGGCATCGGGAAACTCGATCGCCACGCCGGGAGTGAACTGCGCCGCCCAGCCGGCCACGCCGAGCAGCGCTTCGGTTTCCGCCGCGGGATCGCGCGCCATGATGCGCAGCCGGGGCGCAAGGGCGAGCGCCGCCGAAACCGCCATTCCGGAGCGAACGCCGCGCGCTCGAGCCTTGCCGTCGCAGGCGAAAACGCGGTGCTGCTCTTCGAGCGCGAAAGGCTCAGGCGTGGACGAGCCGCGCAGGAAAATTTCGAGCGGCAGTTGCGGGAACCGGATGGCGATCCACATGGCGGCTTTTGCTGCGCACGGCGGGCGGCATCGCCGGCAGCAGGACGGGAGAAGAGAGAGGGGCGCCGCGGCGCTTGAACACACGCACCGCGAGGCCGCCATCCGCGGTGCCGAGCGCGATCCGCAGTGGGGCAGGGGAAGACTCGCCAGCAGTTTCGGGGAGCCGGAACAGAAAGGCCGGCGCCCGCCCACCCTCGGCGGCAATCTGCAGGCGCCTCAACTCGGCGTACTTCGCCGCGCATTTTACTTTAGGGAGCCAGGCGAGCACCGCGCCGCAGGCGTTCGAGCGTAGCGCCTGCTCGGTCGCCCAAAGCGTCTCTTTTGCCGAGGTGGTGTGCACGATCACCAGTTTCGCAGTGTCGATCCCCGCCGCCGAGAGCGCCGGCGCATAAGGAAGGTGGGGAGGCGCGATCCAGGCGAGCCACAGTCCTCGCTGCGACAGCGCGGCGAGGACAGGTCCAAACAAGCGCAGCTCGCCGATGCCCTCGTGCACCGGCAGAATCTCGGTCAGTGCCCCGGCTGGCCAGCCGCCGCCGGGAAGCTCGGCGTCAAGCCCGGAAAATCCGCTCGGTACAGTCGGTGCGCCGGCGCGGCTCAGGGCGTCGCCGCGCCAGATGTCGGGGCGCTCGAGCAGCGCGGCAACGGCGCAATCGCCGGTAAAGGCCATGGCAGAGCCTTCCAAAAAATCCGGAAGGGTGGGACTTTCAGAGAGGCCGCCGGATCACGCCCACACCGAGGCCCTCGATCGCCAACTCGTCCGAGGCATCGACTTCGATCGGCTTGAATTCCGAGTTTTCCGGCACAAGCTCGATCACGCGGCCGCGGCGCTTCAGGCGCTTCACCGTGACCTCGCCATTCAGCCGCGCCACCACGATCTGGCCCGAGCGCGCCTCCCGGGTGCGGTGCACGGCGAGCAGATCGCCGTCGAGGATGCCGATGTCCTTCATGCTCATGCCGCGCACCTTGAGCAGATAGTCGGCGCGCGGGCGGAACAGGGCAGGGTCCACCTGGCAGCGCCGCTCGACATGCTCCTCGGCGAGGATGGGGCTGCCCGCGGCGACGCGGCCGATGAGCGGCAGCCCGAAGCTCTCGGCGAGGCGGATGCCGCGTGAAGTGCCCGGGGTCAGCTCGATCGCGCCCTTTCTCTCCAGCGTCCGCAGGTGATCTTCGGCGGCGTTGGGCGAACTGTAGCGGAACGCCTTGGCGATCTCGGCGCGGGTAGGCGGAAAGCCGGTTTCCTCGATGGCCTGGCGGACGAAGTCCAGGATTTCCTGCTGCTTGGCGGTGAGTTCGGTCGTATCGGTCATGGGGCCTCCATACCTGTAATTATATACAGTATCGGCGACCGTTTGGCAAGCGGGCGCCTTGCCGGGACGGGCCGGCAACCCGGGCGGCGTATAATTTCCCCTGTTCAATCCCCCTCAAACCCCGGGCATGGCACTCTACGAATCCGACATCACCCGAATGATCCGCGAGCTGCTCCGGGAAAAGCCGCACATCGTCGAGGAGCAGCAAAAGGGACGGGCCATGTGGTGGGACAAGAAGCTCGACCCTGATGCGCAGAAGCGCGCCGAAGAATCGAACGTCAAGCAGCAGGCCTACGTCTATCAGAACAAAGTCTGAGTCCGGTTTGCGGATCCTCGCTGCTGCCCTGGCATTGGCGGCCGGCGTTTCCATTTCCGGCTGCGGCGGTTCGGCACTCCTGCAGACGGATCCCCTGGCGGCGCCTGTGAGCCCGTTTCTGGCGTTCCCGCTGGCAAGACGCGCGGACAACGATTCCGACCGGCAACGCATCACCGAGCTCGAGCAGAAGCAGGACTGGGCCGGGTTGCTGCGCGCAGCCGAGGAGTTGCTGAAGCGCCAGTCCGAACGATCCGACTGGTGGGTGATCGCGGGATACGCCTGGCTCCAAAGCGGCGATTATCCCAAGGCGATCGACGCGCTGTCGCGCGCCGCCGCCCGAAGCCCCGAGGACATTGACGCCTGGAACCTCCTCGGAGAGGCACAGCGCCTGATGGGGCAACCGGGACGGGCAGCGCAAACCCTGGAGCGCGCCGCGACCATCAGCCGCACATCCCACATCACGTTTTTCCTGCTGGGGGAGGCCTACCGCGACGCCGGGCAGCTCGACCGGGCAAGCCGCGCGTACCAGGAATCTCTGCGCATCGAGCCCGAATTTTCCCTTGCCTGGCTCCAGTTGGGCTTCCTTTACGCAGGGATGGGCCAGCGGGATGAGGCGCGTGCAGTGCTCGAGCGACTGCAGAAGCTGAATCCGGCCCTGGCTGAGCAGCTGGCCACCCGCATCAAATCCGGCGCCAAGTGAGACGGGAAGACGGGGTTCTCTGAGCTCAGGTTTCTTCCTGAAGGCCTCAGCGATATGTCGCATAATGTATATTATGTCAAATAACATACACACCCTCTCTCGAGTCCTGTTTCTGCATAAGCCCTCACCCCTTCTCACCACCAAAACCAACTGCCACCCTGCTTCTCAGGCTGAAGCAGGCGGCTTAAAAAGGCGGAAAAAGTTTCCGGTGGTGGCGGCGGCAAGGTGCTCGAGGGAGATACCACGCAGCCGCGCGACCTCTTCGGCCACGTAACGAACCAGGGCGGGCTGGTTGGTCATGCCCCGGTGCGGCACGGGCGCCAGATAGGGCGAATCGGTTTCGACCAGCAGGCGCTCGAGCGGGACTCTCTGAGCCACCGCCCTCAACGCACCGGCATTCTTGAAGGTGACGATACCCGAGAAAGAGATATGGAAGCCCATCTCCAATGCGGCGTCGGCCATTTCCTGGCTTTCGGTAAAACAGTGCAGGACCCCGCCCGCCTTCGCCGCGCCCTCCTCTTTCATGATCCGCAGCGTGTCCTCGGCCGCCTGCCGGGTGTGGATCACGAGCGGCTTGCCGCATTCCCGTGCGGCACGGATGTGGGCGCGGAACCGTTCCCGCTGCCATTCGAGCTCGCCGCTCACGCGGTAGTAATCCAGGCCGGTCTCGCCGATCGCCACCACCCGCGGATGCCGCGCCAGCTCGACCAGTTTCGCAGGGTCCACGGCAGTGCGGTCTTCATGATCCGGATGCACACCCACGCTGGCGAAGAAATTGTCGTAGGTCTGGGCAAGGCCCAGTACTTTGGGCAATCCGGCAAGGTTGACGCTGATGCACAGGGCATGCGTGACACCGTGCACGCGCATCTCCTCGCGCACGGCGTCCAGGCGGCCGTCAAAATCGGGGAAATCGAGGTGGCAGTGCGAGTCGACCAGCCCGGCCCGGCCCGCGGGCGTTGGTGTTTCTACAAGCATGGCGGCAAGCGCAGCTCGACCGCGCGGAACGGGATGGGTGACTGCAGCCCGCCTCCGTCCGGACCGCCGGCGAATTCGATGCTCATGGCCGCGCGAGCAGCTTTTGGTACTGAAGCAGCAGGTCCTCTACAAACAGCCTGGCATTGAGCGGGTGCTGCGCGAGGGACCGTGCCTGTGCCAGTCGGCGCAGATACGCGGCGAGTTCGGCAGGATCGCAATCGCGTGAAGTATCCGCTATAACCTTTTCATTTTTAACATGATACCGTATTCTTCCGACAACCCGGGAAAGCAGCAGATCATAGCTCCAGCGCTGCAGCCAGGTCACCAGATCCACAAGCGAAACGCGCTGAGTCCTCTCGGCAAGAGAGATCGGATCGAACCCCGGATCGCGCAGACCTTCCAGAAAACGTTCGCGATCCGAGTCGGTTTCCGCGAGCTTCAGGGCGGTAAGCGGCGCTCCCCCGGCGCCCGCAAGAGCCGCTTCGGGGTGCGCGACACCCTGCTCCTTCAGCCATTTCGTGGCCTGGTCCGGGTCCGGGAGCGGAATCGTGAATTTCATGCAGCGGCTGCGCACGGTCGCAAGCAGGCGCTCGGGCCGGGTGGAGATCAGCAGAAACAAGGTTGCGGGAGGAGGCTCTTCCAGGTTCTTGAGCAGTGCATTCTGCGTGCTCGCGTTCATGGACTCGGCGGGATAGATCAGGATGACGCGCAGGCCGGCGCGATGCGTTCCCACCGCAAGAAAATCGGCCAGTGCGCGGATCTGCTCGATGCGGATCTGCTCGCTGCGCTTTTCCTTCTTCCCGGGCGCATCGCCCTCCTCCTGCGACTCCGGCACCATGCTTTCCGGCACGATCAGCCGGAAATCCGGGTGATTGCCCTGCCCTAACCAGTGGCACGCGGGGCAGGCGCCGCACCCTTGCCGGTCGGCCCCCGGGTTTTCGCAAAGCAGCGCCTGCGCAACGCTCTTGCCGAACTCGAAGGCCCCCATGCCCTCGCCGCCGCGGATCAGCACGGCATGGGGAAGCCGGTCCTGGAGACGATTCCATTCCTGCCAAGAAGATAATTGCCAGTGTAAAAGCATATATTAACAAATAGATGAGACTATATTCTCAACTATTGTCTCAACTTCAGATTGAGGCCGGCTGGCGTCGATGACCCGAACCCGGCCGGGATCCGCCGCGGCCCGTTCGAGGTAAGCGGTCCGAACCCGCTCGAAGAATCCCCGGCCTTCGCGCTCAAACCGGTCGGACCTGCTATTCGCAAGCCGGCTCTCGGCGACTTCGACCGGGACGTCGAATATCAGGGTCAGGTCGGGCCGAAGGCCCTGATCCTGCACCCAGCGCTCGAGCACGGCGATCCGGTCCCTGGACATTCCCCGTCCCCCGCCCTGATAGGCGTAGGTCGCGTCGGTAAAGCGATCCGAAAGGACCCAGCGTTCCGCAGACAGCGCCGGGAGGATGACCTGTGCAATGTGCTCGCGGCGCGCGGCAAACATCAACAATGCCTCGGTCTCGATGTGCATCGGGTGCGACAGGAGCAAAGCGCGCAGCTTTTCACCCAGCGGCGTGCCCCCCGGCTCGCGCGTAACCACGACGTCTTTGCCGCGCTGGCGCAGAAATTCGGCGATGCGCGCAAGGTGCGTGCTTTTGCCCGCGCCGTCTATGCCATCCAGCGTGATGAATTTGCCTCGGATCACGGGCGATCTCGTCCGGGGATCAGCGCCTGCCGGATTTCTGATATCTGGCGACCGCGCGATTGTGCTCGGCAAGTGTGCGCGAGAATTCGCTGGTTCCGTCGCCGCGCGAAACGAAATACAGCGCATCGGTCGCTGCAGGATTCGTGACCGCAGCGATGGAGGCGAGTCCGGGCATGGCAATCGGGTGCGGCGGCAGCCCGCGCCGCGTATAAGTGTTGAACGGCGTATCGGTCAAGAGATCCTTCTTGCGTAAATTGCCGTTGAATTGCCCGCCCATCCCGTAGATTACCGTCGGATCCGTTTGCAGCTTCATTCTCACATGCAGGCGATTGAGGAGCACCCCGGCGATCATCGTGCGGTCACCCGTCCTTCCAGTTTCCTTTTCCACGATAGACGCGAGGATCAGCGCCTCGCGCGGGTCGGTGATCGGAAGATCGCTCGCCCGCTGTTCCCACGCCGATTGAAGATGGTTTTTCATGGTTCGGTATGCGTGCCCGAGCACGGTGAAGTCGCTCTCGCCCTTGGCAAATACGTAGGTATCGGGAAAGAACATTCCTTCCGGAGATGTTTCGGAGGCTCCGAGCTTTGCCATGATTTCAGCATCGGACATTGCGTCGGAGTCATGCTCGAGGTCGGCATTCGCCTTGAGTGCCGCGCGGATCTGGCGAAAAGTCCAGCCCTCGACAATCAGGATGTCCGCCTGTGCAAAATCGCCCCGGGTTATTTTTCGCAGAATCTCGATCGGCGTGACCCCGTCCGAGACCTGATAGCGCCCCGCCTTGATACTGGTGCCCGCGCCGTTGGCCCGCACCAGCAGGTTGAATTGCCAGGCGGGCAGGGAGACTCCCGCATCGATGATCTGTCGAGTTGCCCCGCGCAGCGCACTGCCGGGGCGGATCGAAAACTCCACGGACGGCGACGCGATCTCGACCGGCGACACCGCGAACCAGATCATCCAGCCGCAGAACCCAAGCGCGGCGGCAACCGTCAGGAGAAACAACAGCTTCAGGCGGAGCGCCATCGGAGGAGAAGAGGAAAATCCGGGTAACGATGCCCGTATAATAACTGTTAAATCGGACAGCCAAGCGGAAGGGCGCCTGGCTGCCCGTTTAACTCTGCGAGTTGGAGCGGACAAGCCGCTCAACTCGCGGAACGCAGCATCCATTATTGAACAAATGAGCACAGCCGTGCGGCAACCGGACACGCAGAACAAAGATGCCAGCGGGAATGAATTGAACGCCGACCTCACCGCGGCGCGCTCGGGCAGCGTGCTCGCCCCATTGACCCATCTCGGCATCCTGTCGTTCAGCGGCGATGATGCCGAAGCCTTTCTGCAGGGACAATTGAGCTGCGACGTGAGCGGAGTCAATTCCGAATCGAGCACCTGGGGCGCTTTCTGCTCACCCAAAGGCAGGATGCTCGCGAGCTTTCTGCTGTGGCGCGGCGAGACCGGATTTTTAATGGCACTCCCCCGGGACATTCTCCAGGACGTGCGGCAGCGTATCTCGAGATTCGTACTGCGCTCCAAAGTGAAGATCGCCGATGCGTCGGACGCGCTCGCGCTGCACGGCGCCGCCGGCCCGCAGGCCGCGGCAGCGCTCCGTGACATTTTCCCCGCATTGCCGGCGCGACCGAATGAAGTGCGCCATGAGCCGGCAAGGGGCGCGGCGATGCTGCTGGAGGACGGACGTTTTGTCCTCGCCGTTCCCGCCGAGCGCGCCGCGGAGCTCCGGCAGCAGCTTGCGGGTCCGCTCAAGGCGGTGGATTGGCGCACTTGGCACTGGCTCGATATCCGCAGCGGCATTGCGTGGGTTACAGCCGCGACCCAGGACCAGTTTGTTCCGCAGATGGCAAATCTGGAGCTGATCGGCGGTGTCAGCTTCGAAAAGGGTTGTTACGCCGGGCAGGAAATCGTCGCGCGCACGCAGCACCTGGGCAAGCTGAAACGGCGCATGTTTCTCGCCAACGTCGCGGCCGCGGCCGTGGCGGGTGACGATCTCTTCAGTGAGGACCTCGGCAACCAGGCGAGCGGCACGATTGTCGATGCTGAATTCTCGCCAGACGGCGGATGCGACGTGCTCGCGGTGGTCCAGATCGCAAGCCGCGAGAACTCCACCGTGCATCTGAAATCCCTGGATGGGCCGGCGCTTCGTTTTCTGCCCCTGCCCTACGCAGTTTCGTGACCCTCAACTACTACATCTACTACAAGGTGCCGCCCGAGCACCTGGAGCGCGCCTGTGCGGCCGTGCTCTCCCTGCAGAAGCAGCTGCGCAGCCGCACCGGAATCAGCGGCCGCCTGCTGCGCCGGCGCGACGATCCCACCACCTGGATGGAAATCTACGAAAACGTCGCCGATACGGCGCAGTTCGAAGCAGCGCTCCTGGCCGCGGTCGCAAGCAGCAATGTCGCCCAACTGCTCGCGCCCGGCAGCTCGCGCAAGCGGGAGATTTTCCAGGCGCTGTGAAGCATGTGCCTGATCCTTCTTTCCTGGCGCACGGATCCCCGCTGCCGGCTGATCGTCGCCGCCAACCGGGATGAGTATTTCGGACGGCCCGCCGCGACCGCCGGGTTCTGGGACGACCATCCAGGCGTATTGGGCGGACGGGACCTCGAAGCCGGCGGCACCTGGCTCGGCATCACGCTCGACGGACGTTTTGCGGCGCTGACCAATTACCGCAACCCGGCGGACAGGAACCCCGGCGCGCCATCGCGCGGAGCATTGGTGAGCGATTTTCTCACCGGCAAGTCGACGCCGCGCGAGTATCTCGAGAAGCTCCTCATTCGCGCCCGGGAATACAACGGCTTCAGCCTCCTCGCGGGGGATGCGAATTCGCTTTGCTTTTTTTCCAACCGCGGCGACGGCATCCAGCGCGTCGAGCCGGGTCTGCACGGCCTGTCCAACCATCTCCTGGATACGCCCTGGCCCAAGGTCGAAAAAGGCAAAGCCGGACTTGCAGCGCTTCTCGGCCGGCCGTTCGACGCGGAAGCGACCCTGCATCTGCTCGACGACTCACGGCAGGCTTCGGAGGAGCTGCTTCCCAGCACCGGGGTAAGCCTCGAGACGGAGGAACGGCTTTCGGCGATCCGTATTCCGGCGGTGGGCGGCTACGGCACGCGCTGCTCGACGGCGCTATGTTTCGGCAACGAGGGAAAGATCGAGTTTCACGAGCGCAGCTATGGCGAGAACGGCAGCATCGGCAAGACCGTCGGCTACCGCGTCACCGTTGCACCGGAAAAAGCTCCAGCGTCATCTCGACATGCGGGATCCCCGCCTCCAAAAACTCCCCTCCCCGCACGCTGAAACCGAAGCGCCGATAGAAACCCGCCGCGTGAGCCTGCGCATGCAGCGTAATGCGGGCCGTGGACCGTTGGCGCGCCCGCCCGAGCAATGCTTCGAGTAGCGCAGCGCCTGTACCCCGCCCGCGGCATTCTTTCAGCACCGCCATGCGGCCGATCCTGCCGTCGGGCAGCAGCCGCGCGGTCCCGATCGCGCGTCCCTGCGCATCGCAGGCGACTGCATGATCGCTGCGCTCGTCCCATTCATCCCATTCCAGTTCGCGCGGCACATTCTGTTCCTCGATAAACACCTTTTCCCGCACCGGCCGCGAAAGCGGCAGCGCTTCCGGCCAGGCCAGGATGCGAATCGTGAACGATGCGGGCATGGTCGATCTATAATCGCTGCGATTCTACGACTGGAACGCAATGCAGAGTCTCTGGAAAGAAGAGGAAGCCAGGCAGTTCCAGGGCGACCTCGGCCTGCGCGTCTATACCTCCCGGCTGCTCGGCCGCGACAAGTCGCTGGTGCTGCACGGCGGCGGCAACACCTCGGTCAAGATCCGCGAGAAGAATCTCTTCGGCGAGGAGGAGCTCATCCTCTACGTCAAGGGCAGCGGCTGGGACCTGGAGACGATCGAGCCGCAGGGATTTTCGCCGGTGCGCCTCGCGCACGTGCTGCGTCTCACCGAATTGCCGGCGCTCCCGGATCCCGAGATGGTGAACCAGCTCACCACCCACATGCTCAAGGCCTCCGCTCCGGCCCCCTCCATCGAAACCATCCTGCACGGCTGCCTGCCGTGGAAATTCGTCGATCATACCCATGCCGATGCCGTGCTTGCGGTGAGCAACACGAAGGACGGCAACAAGCGCATCCGCGAAGTGTACGGCAAGCGCTGCGTCATCATCCCCTACCTCATGCCCGGTTTTGATCTCGCGCAATTCTGCGCAAGAGAATTCAAGCGCCAGGGCACGCCGGACACGACAGGCATGGTGCTGCTGAACCACGGCATCTTCTCCTTCGGCGAGACCGCGCGCGAGGCTTACGAGCGCATGATCGAGATGGTGACGCTCGCCGAAAAATATCTCGATTCTAAGCGCGCCTGGTCGGTCGTGATACAGCGCCCGCAGTCCGCGAAAGTCGACGCGTCCGCGCAGGCCGGGCTGCGCCGCCGTCTTTCCGATGCCGCGGGCGCTCCCTTGATCCTGCGCACGGTGACGAGCGAGCGCACCCTGGGCTTTGCGCAGCATCCCGGCGTGGCGCTCATCTCACAGCTGGGACCGGCAACGCCCGATCACGTCATCCGCACCAAGCGCACGCCGATGATCGGTACCGATATCGGCGGCTACGCCGAGAACTACAGTCGCTACTTCAATGAGCATGCTTCCAAAGCCAGGGAACCGAAGACCATGCTCGATCCGGCGCCCCGGGTTTGTCTCGATCCCGGGTTCGGCCTTGCCGCCGCGGGCAGGACCGCAAAAGACGCGGCGATCGTCGCCGAGATCTACGACCACACCATCGACGTCATCTTGCGCGCGGAGGCGCTCGGTGGCTTCCAGGCGCTGCCTGAGAAAGATATTTTCGACGTCGAGTACTGGGACCTGGAACAGGCGAAGCTCAAGAAAGGCGGCACGCCGGCTGCTTTCGCGGGCGAAGTCGCGCTGGTGACGGGGGCGGCATCCGGGATCGGCAAGGCTGCGGTGGCGGCTTTTCTTGCGCGCGGAGCCGCGGTCGTCGGCCTGGACCTGGATGCGAAAATCGAATCGCTCCACGCGCGCCCCGACTTTCTCGGACTACGCTGCGATGTCACCGACGATGCAAAGCTTCGCTCGTCGCTGGAACAGGCGGTGCTTGCCTTCGGCGGCATCGATATGCTCGTCCTGAACGCGGGCATCTTTCCGGCGAGCCGCAAAATCGCCGAGCTTCCCATCGAGGACTGGCGCAGGGCGATGACGGTGAACCTCGATGCGAATCTGCTTTTATTGCGCGCCTGCCATCCGCTTTTAAAGCTCGCTCCACGAGGCGGCCGCGTGGTGGTGATCGGCTCAAAGAACGTTCCCGCTCCGGGACCCGGCGCAGCCGCGTATTCCGCATCGAAAGCGGCCCTGAACCAGCTCGCGCGCATTGCCGCGCTCGAATGGGGCGCGGACCGCATCCGCATCAACACCATTCACCCCAATGCGGTCTTCGATACCGGCTTGTGGACCGAGGAAGTGCTGGCGCAGCGCGCCCGGAACTACGGCATGACGGTCGAGAAATACAAGACCAACAACGTGCTTGGGACCGAGGTCACCAGCCGCGACGTCGCCGAACTCGCCGCCGAGATGTGCGGACCGCTTTTCGCCAAAACCACCGGCGCGCAGGTCCCCGTGGACGGCGGCAACGAACGTGTCATCTGAAGCGCCGGCCGTCGAGACTCTGCGCTGGCGCGATGGGCGCCTCGAGCTGATCGACCAGCGGCTTCTCCCCGCGCGCCTCGAGTATGTGAGCTGCACGAACGCCACCGAAGTCGCCGAGGCCATCCGCTCGATGGTTGTCCGCGGCGCGCCTGCCATCGGCTGCGCCGCCGCCTTCGCCATTGCCATGGAAGCGCGGTCCGGCCGCAACCTCGACATCGGGTTCGATGCGCTGGCGCGAAGCCGCCCCACCGCCGTCAACCTGTACTGGGCGCTTGAGCGCATGCGGCGCGCGCTGGCTGCCGGCCGCGACGCGGACGCGGAAGCACTGGCGATTTTCAATGAGGACATCGAAACCAACCGTGCCATCGGCCGCGCCGGCGCCGATCTCGTTGCCGACGGCGCGCACATTCTCACCCACTGCAACACGGGCGCCCTTGCGACCGCCGGGTACGGCACTGCGCTCGGCGTGATTCGCTCCGCGCGCGACCAGGGAAAACGCGTGTCCGTGGTCGTGAGCGAAACGCGGCCCTATCTGCAGGGCGCGCGCCTCACCGCCTGGGAATTAATCCGGGAGAAAATACCGGTAACACTGATCACCGATAACGCGGCCGGGCATCTGATGCGCATCGGCAACATCGATCTCGTGATCGTCGGCGCCGACCGGGTCGCAGCGAACGGCGACGTCGCCAACAAGATCGGCACCTATACCCTCGCGGTCCTCGCCGCGCGCCACCACCTCCCCTTCTACGTCGCCGCGCCGCTCTCCACCATCGACGTCTCGATCGCCGACGGCAACGCCATCCCGATCGAGGAACGCAGCGCTGTGGAAGTGACCGGTTACGGCGAAATCCGCTGGGCGCCGGAAGGCGTTCACGTCGTCAACCCGGCGTTCGATGTCACGCCGGCCGAGCTGATCACCGCCATCGTGACCGAGAAGGGCGCTGTCGCGAAGCCCGATGCGGGGAAAATCCGCGGCTTGTTCAAGAGCTGACGACGCGCGTGATGAACGGCCTGGCGTATTCGCCCGAGCACGGCGGCTTCCTCTACCACACGCGATTGGTTTTTTTCCGCATCTCGCTGATACGCCGGCCAAACTTCGTGCATCGCCCTTACGCTGTGGTGGCAGTGTAAAAGGACTCCGCACTTTCGTATTTTCCGGACTCGATCTGCTGCAACGGAGTTGCATGACTCCGAACAGTGTCACAATGCTGGCCTGTCTTATTCATGGCGCTTGCAGCATGTTCGGAAATGTATTCAAGAAAGACGTAGCGCTCATCCCTGCCGCGGCAATGCCGCCGGGCGGCTCGCCTGCCCTCTCGCCGGGTGGAGCGCCACATCAGACCGGCGCGCAGCCTTTGTCGGGGAATTCTGAAGCTGAACTGCAAGTCTGGCGAGAAAAGATACTTGCGGCAAAAGCGGACGATAGGGCGCTGCTGCAATTGGCGCATCAAGCGCCTGGCGTTGACTTGAAGCTCACCGCGCTCGAAGCCCTGACGCAAGAAGACGCGCTCAAACAGGCGATGCGCGAATTTCGTGATCAGGACAAGCGCCTGCATCGCGCCGCAAAGTCGCGCTGGCAAGCAACCGTCGCCAAACGCGAAGCCATCACCGAAGCCCGGGTCCTGATCGCAGGTGCGTACACCCTGATTGAGCGGGAGAGGATTCCCGCCAATCGCCTGGTGGAACTGGATCGTGCCTGGGCGGCATTGAACGTCGCCTTTCTCGATGAAGCCCTGGTGACCGAATTTGCTGCATTGCGCGCGCAACTGGGCGCCAGAGTGCGTGAGCGCGGCGAGGGTGAACAGGCGCTCGCGCGCTGGCTTGCCGCCACAGACAACGCGATACGTGCCCTGACCGCAAGCCTCGCCGGTGTGGCGCAAGGTGGGACGGCGCCAACATCGCCAATACCGTCGATTCCGTCGATGCCGTCGAACGCGCCGGCGACCCTGGCTGCGGCCCTGCTGCAATTACTGAAAAAGGTTCCGGGCGTGAGCGATGTCGCAATCGATGCGCGCTGCATCGAGAAAACCGATGCCGCCAATCATGCGCTGGCACTCGCCTCCTGCGTGGTGCAGCGCGCCGAGTTTCTGCAATCTCTACCCGCTACGGGCGTTGCGGATGAACCAGATGAAAAGGTGAAGATCGAGCAATGGCGCAGTTTTCCGGGGGTTTCAGAGGGTGAATTGCAGACCTTGCTCGCGCGCCGTTTTTCCGATTGGCGCAATGCGCGCAGCCAGGAACGGCAACGCGACCACGATGCGCGCCGGACGCATGAGCGCGAGCTGAGTGCCGAACAAAGGAAACAGCGTCTGGGCGCAATGCAGCGTCATGTCGAGTTGGCCGAAGCGGCGCACGCCGCAGGACAGGTGGCGGAACTGACGCGCCTGATGGCGGTGATCGATAACGCGCTCAGGCCCGGCCCGGTGAATGCGGCGCTTGCAAAGCGCATCGAATCCCTCCGCCAGGAACAGGCGCGCCTGCGTGACTGGCAGCGCTGGGGTGGCGGACAGCGGCGCGAGCAACTGGTGGCCGAGGCGCAAGTTCTCGCCCAGATTGCCAGCGAAAAAGTCGCGCTCAAGGCCCATGCCGATGCCATCGACAAACTGCGCGAGCGTTGGAAAGAACTGGACAAGCTCGGCGGCGCGACCAGCAAGGCATTATGGCTCGCCTTTGACGGCGCCTTGAAGGCCGCCTACGTACCGGTGGCGGCGCATCTGGACAAGCTCAAGATTGCGCGCAACGAGAATCTCGTCGCACGTAACCAGGTGATCGATGGCCTGATTCAGGCGGGGGCGAAATTTTTCCCCGCTGCGCCGGTAGAAGGGGACTCTCCTGCTCCTGCCTCAGCCGCAGGCAGCCAGCCGGACTGGCGCGCAATTGCCCGCACCCTTGAAGAAGCCAAAATCGCCTGGCGTAAATTGGGGCCGGTGGAGCACACCGTGCCGCGCAAGGCACAAAAGGGCGACAACGCGGTGACGATGCGTTACGCGGCAGCCCTCCAGGCCCTGGAGGCCCCGCTGACCCAAGCCTATCGCGAGGCAAGCCAACAGCGTGAACAACTCATCGCCGCGGCGAAGAACCTTGGTGGGTCGGAGGCGCTCGCCCGGGATGTGGTCGACAGGGTGCGTGCGCTGCAAACGCAATGGCAAGCCCATGCCAAAGCCCTGCCTTTGCCGCGACGCGAAGAGAATACGTCGTGGAGGGCGTTCAAAACGGCGACGGATGCAATATTCACCGCACGCGACGCTGCTCGCGCCGCCCGGGAAACCGAAAGCAGCGAACAGATCAAGTTGCGCGAAGCGATCATCGACAGCCTGCTCGCACTTCCCGCCACAAATTCCACCCGCACCGCGTCGGAGATCAAGCGCGCGCTGGCGAACGCCGAGACGGCCTGGCGCGCCTGCGCCGAAGTCCCCAGGCCGCACGCTGCAAGGCTGGATGCGCGTTATCGCGCTGCGCGCGATGCGGCGACGAAGCGGCTGCGCGACATTGCCGACCATGCGGCGCAAGCGCGCTTTGATGCGCTCATCGCGACGATGGCGCTTTGCCATGAGCGCGAAGCGGCAGGTGAAGTCGCGCCCGATCTGGAAGCCCGCTGGAGCGCCATTGAAAATCTCCCCGATGCCTGGAAACCCGGTATGGAAGCGCGTTTCCGTGGCATTGCCGCTCCCAAGGCTGGCCCTAAGTCCGGCCCCCGGTCTGGCATGAGCTCTGATGCAGGTCTGCCCGATACCCTGTTGAACCTCGAAGTCGCTTGCGGCCTCGACACCCCGAGCGAGTTCACGGCCGCGCGGCAACATTTGAAAATGCGCGCGCTTAAAAACGCGATGGAAGGTCGCCAGGCCGGCGTGACCACGCCAGCGGATATCGAGCGCGGGTTGCTTGACGCCGCCGCCACGCCCCGCCCCGATGAGGTGTCGCGCGAGCGACTGGAGAAAATCGTCGCCGCAGTGCGAGTTCGCCGTCCGGGGTAAGAACGGGGGTGAAATAAATGGGGCGTACCGGTATACGCGACGACCGGCCCGATTCGACGCCGTTAAACCAGCGCGCTGCAAATTCCCGGCAGTTTCGGTGATGCCTTCGCGGCGTACGCCGAGCATACTGGCGATCAGCGGCAAAGTTCCTCGTTTGTTACGAGTCGACAAAGCGAATCAAATTGCCTCCGGCCTCTTTGGCTTGATACATCGCTATATCAGCCCGCTTGATGATTTCCTCTGTGCCGGCCTCGTGATTGAGGAACAGCACCACGCCGATACTCGACGTGCAATGATGTTCGAGGGTTGTTTCCGCTTTACCCTCTTGCTTAAATTTCAGCACATAGGGTTTCTCCAGGATGGCGCGGAGTTTTTCGGCGACGATGCCGGATTGTGTGGTGGATTCCGTTTTGTCCACATCCAGCTCACTGAGTATCACCACAAACTCATCGCCGCCGAAACGCGCGACGGTGTCTACCTCACGCACACAACTGCTAATGCGGCGCGCCACATCCATCAGCAGCAAATCGCCCACGTGATGCCCGTGCGTATCATTGAGCAATTTTAAGTTATCCAAATCCAGGAACATCAATGCGCCATAACGACCGCTACGTTTGCTGGCGGCCATCGTTTGGCCCAATCGGTCGTCTAACAGGCGGCGATTGGGCAGCCGCGTCAATGAGTCATACGAAGCCAGATTGAGAATTAGCTGCTCTGCTTGCTTACGCTCCGTGATGTCGCGCGCTGCGGCGAACACGCCCTGCAGCCTCCTGTCCCGATCGTAGAGGGTGGCCGCATTGTAGGACACCACAGTTTCCTTACCGTCCCTGGCGCGCGCGGTGAGCTCATAGTTGGTGACCTTTTTTTCGCTCAGCACCATCTTGATGCCCGCCTCGGCCCGCTCCGGATCGGTGAAGGAATTCTTGAACGGCGCGCCGATCAGCTCGTCACGCGTGCAACCGGTGAGCGCCTCCATCTGTTTGTTGACGTCGGTGATGATGCCGGACGGATCGGTGGTCATCAGCGCGTCGACGTTAGATTCGAACAGAGAGCGAGTGTAGAACTGATGGTCGCGCAGGCGCTGACCGAGCTGCTTCTGTTCTGCCTCGAGCTGCTTCTGTTCTGCCTCGATCTGCTTGCGAGCGGTGTTGTCGGTGCCGATCAACAGGTAGCCGATGATTCCACCTTGAGCATCGCGCAAGGCCGTGACCGACACGACCGCCGGGAAGCGGCTGCCATCCTTTCGGATGTAGGTCAGCTCGTAGATGTCCTCGATGCCGCGTGAGGCCTTGAACGCCAATGCCTCGAAGCCCGGCGTAATCGGCGTGGAGAGCTCAACGCTCAACGCCTTGGCACGCGCAATCACTTCCTGCGGATCGGAAATGTCGGCCGGCGTGATCTTGTTCAGCACGTCGGCGGCCGCGTAGCCCAGCATGCGTTCCGCGCCGACGTTGAATATCTGAATGACGCCCTTCGCGTCAGTGGCGATACTCGAGAAATTGGCGCTGTTGAAAATCGCGCTCTGCAGGGCCCCCGTTTCAAGCAAGGCCTCCTTGCGTCGGACCCGGGTGATGTCCTCCGCCGCGCCGGCGGCGGGGTTGAGAATGGCGGGATCGCGGATTATTTTGGGCATGGCCGACCTCTGCTAAAGCGCGAATTGGTCTGGCGGATTGCGCGGCCGATGGTGCGGGCAGCACCTCACCTGCTTATACGCTCATTCTACACAAAACAATGCCGGTTTTTTACGGTTGCAATTGGGATAACTTTTTGTAATCTGGGTAATTTCTTCGTTACTTAGCAGCTGATATTCAGCCTCTGTATCGACCCTGGAATTCGTCCAATCAATATTTTCAGGATACTCGACGGTCGCTGATTGCAGTCGTCGAGCAGCAATTCAGTTTGTGCAATGGCCGAATTGGCATAGAAATCCAAACTCGATGCGAACGCCCGGTTATGCCCGGAATCAGACGATCAGCAGCCCAATGTTGCCACTCGGTGAATGACGGCTTGTGGCGGTTCCGAGCCATTCGCCAAGGGCCGAAAGCGGTCCGAAGCGGACGTTCAAGCACGAATTCAGCCTGCTGACGATAATCCAGGCGCGGCCGGGGAACTGCGCGCCCGGACGCGGTCCCGATCTCGCCGTAGCGGTGGCACAATCGGCATACGCGACAATAGACCCGATGAAGAAGTCAGTTCACACCACGACGATTCCCATCCGCGGACCGCTGTTTCGCGGTGATCGCCGCTTGCGCATTGCCCTGGTCGGCATGCCCAACAGCGGCAAGAGCACCCTGTTCATGGCCGTATCGAGCACTGCGGTGCAGACCGGGGCGCTGGCCGGCACCCGGCGCGCCTACGACGAATGCGCGGTCCAGATCGGCCTGGACGAGGCACGCGTGATTGATTTGCCGAGTCTCCGGTCGCTGCGCCATCTGGAGGACGAGGACCGGGCGACGCTGAAATATCTGCTCTGGGGCGATGAGCGCCCGCCGGTATCGGTGCACGAGCCCGAAGGCGCCCCGGCGCCGTTTTCAGCGCCGGACGTGATTATCCAGGTGGTCGATGCGACCGCGCCGGAGCGCCACCTGGAATTGAC
>JBGPYQ010000189.1:0-6991 GCA_041493345.1 Gammaproteobacteria bacterium
CACGGCATTTGCATCCACGGATCGAGCATCATCGGTCTCGAGCATCACACGCCCGAGAACATCGACGAAGAGATCGACCGCGCGGTCGCACACGACGCCGTCTGCCATCAGTTCATGCTTTACACACCCCTGCCGGGAACGCCGCTCTACAAACAGGTCGAGGCGGAGGGCCGGTTGCTCCGCGAGGTCGACCTGGCCGATATTCATGGTCAGTTCAAATTCAACTTCCGCCACCCCGCCATCTCGCGCGACGAATCGAAGACCTTTCTGGAGCGCGCATTCCGGCTCGATTTCGAACGCAACGGTCCCAGCCTCTATCGCATGATGCGGACGATGTTCGACGGGTGGAAGCGGTATCGGAACGATCGCGATCCGCGGATTAAGGCGAGGATGGAAATCGAGGTGAGGGAGCTTCGGTCGGGCCACGGCGCCGCGCTGTGGGCCATGGAAAAGTACCTGCGCGCGTCGAACAAGGCGGTCAGCGATCGCATCCGCGAACTCCGACTCGAGATTGAGCGTGAGCTGGGTGGGCTCTCCTGGATCGTCGACAACCTCGTCGGTCCGGTCCTGCTCTGGAGCTCGCGTCGCGAGGCACGCCGGTTCCCGGCCGGTCGCCGCCTCGAGCCTCGCACGTTTATCGACCGCCGGAATTGGGCGTGACCTCGAGACGGCGGCATTCCCTCGCTTTGCGGGGATCTGGTGCAACAATTGCGACGGGCGAAGGGGATCGATGGCCGCATCGAAGCCTGAATGGCAACAAAAAGCGGACTCAGATCACGACTGCCACATGGGCAATAGTAGCGAGGGATCGTTATTTCGCGGTTCGCCGGCTCAAGCCCCGACCTCGGCCCGGCTCACCAGGACTTTGTCCACTAAGCCATAGTTAACGGCCTCGCCCGCGCCGAAGAAGTTGTCGCGATCGGTATCACGCTCGATGGTCTTCATGTCCTGGCCCGTGTGCTTGGCCATGATCTCGTTGAGTCGCTGGCGCAGGTACAAAATCTCCTTGGCGTGGATCTCGATGTCGGTGGCTTGTCCTTGAAACCCGCCCAAGGGCTGGTGGAGCAGCACCCGCGAGTTGGGCAGGCAGAAGCGCTTGCCCTTGGCCCCCGCGCACAGCAAAAGCGCTCCCATGCTTGACGCCTGGCCGATGCACAGCGTGCTCACGTCCGGCTTGACGAACTGCATGGTGTCGTAAATTGCCAGCCCCGCCGACACGAGTCCGCCCGGGGAGTTGATGTAGAAGGAGATTTCCTTCTCCGGGTTGTCCGACTCCAGGAACAGCAACTGGGCGACGATCACGTTGGCTGACATCTCATCGATCGGCCCCACCAGGAATACAACGCGCTCCTTGAGCAGGCGCGAGTAGATATCATAGGCCCGTTCGCCGCGCCCACTCTGCTCGACCACCATCGGAATGAGCCCGATATCACGGGGCCCGGTGCCACTCCTTTCCCCGATCATCGGTTCTGGTGCAACAAAATTGGGAGCATCACCACCTCGCCCCGCGCGAGCTTCTCCTTGACGTCGTTGCGTACGATATCGCGCGGCGATGTGGGCATGGCTTTCCTCCTTGGCCGGTGCCAGCATCATACCCGGAGCGCCACGGTTATCGCAGCGGTACGAAGGGGGCGAAATCGTCCCTTGACCAGGGGTCACGCAGATGAGTCGATCGAGCCTCGCGGTACGTTCGGGCCCGCAGCCTTGTTGCTCGACCGGCTACGGTCCGCCCCAGGGGAGCGATGCAGCGCGCTTGCGAGCGCTGCCATCACCTCTCCCGGTCGGGGGAGCGCTCCCGCCGGCGCGGACAGATCGAGTGCATCCAGCCGGTTTTTCAGCAGCAGCCCAAGCTCGGTGTCGCCTTCGATCACCAGACGCCGGGCGAAAAATAGCGTATCGGGATCCACGCGGCGCCTTGCGAGCTGCAAGAAATCGCTCAGGCTCGCGCTGATCGTGACCGCGGGGGCGCTTACGCGGTGGCAGGCGACGAAGCCCTGGCGCGTCACGGCAAAATCGAAGCGAACTCCCAGGTCGCTTACCCGGAGGGCGACCGTCTTCTCGAACAGCGGTTCGAGCTCTCCCGGCTGCTCGTTGCCGAACGCGAGGTTCAGGCTCGCGGCGAGCAGCGCCGATCCGGGAAACGCCGGCAGGCGCGAGGCGAGCGGGGCGGCGAGCGAAGCCAGCCGGTCAATCGCCGTCTCGGCGCGCGGCGCTATAGTGATTTCCCCGGAGAATGCGGACCGCATGGGCGAGTCTAGGCGGCCACCTGCGCCACACCCGGCCGGCCGTGCCAGAACCCGTTGCAGGGCGCGCCGGGCAGCAGCGCATTGATCATCGATGCAGCCTCGCCCGCGGCGAGTGCCTCGTCGAGGGCTTTGCGCACCAGCGCCAAGATTTCGAAACACCCCGACGACTGAGGGCTTACGCGCATCGCGCCGACGCCGAGCGCGCGCAGGTCCGGAATCTCAGCCGCGAGATTGCAGACCGCGGAGGACTGGGTTTGAATGCCGTTCAGCACCAGGAATTCCTCGCCGTCGCGGGTCGAGAGCGCGAGCCCGTCCGGGTAGTTGCCGCAGGCGACCTCGCAATTGTCCTTCTCCAGCCCGAGACGGCGGGCGGTGAAGCAGCGCGCGGAGAACGCGAGCGGCATGCGTCCCAGAATGAATATCTCGGTTTCGATCTCCGCCTTTCGCCGCTCGAGGATCTGGGCGAGGCTCGCGCGCGAGAGTTCGATCGGCATGACCCAGCGGCGCGCCCCGAGCCGTGCGAGCAGCGCGAGCGTCGCGGCGTTGTACGCGTTGAGGTGCGGCCCGGCGACGAAGGGCAGTCCGCGCCGGGACAGCACCGACACCGCCGCCATGTCGTTCGCCTCGACGAGATGGCGCCCGTTGTCGGCGAATTTTTCCAGCGATCTCAGTTCCGCCTCGGTCTCCATGAGCGCCAGGGTCGAGAGCACCACTTCCTTTCCTGCGGAAGCGAGCGCGGCAGCGAGAGCAAGCCAGTCTTCGCGGCGCAGCTCGCGGCGGCGGGAACACACGACCTCGCCGAGATAGACGATGTCCACCGGCGCCGCCGCAACCCGCTCGTAAAAGTCGATCAGCTCGCGGCGCGACCAGGCGTAGAGGACGGGACCGAGCGTAAGTTTCACCGGCCTTATCTCCAGTGACGGTTGTAGGCGCCGAGCGTGTGCTGCTGCCCTTCGGCGAGCGTGCCGAGGCGCCGCATCCAGTCGCCGCGCACGGCGAAGCGGGTCGGTTCGTCGAAACAGGCATCGATCGCCGCCCGCCACACCTGCGTCACTTCCGTCACGTAAGCGGGGCTGCGCTGGCGGCCTTCTATCTTGATGCCGGCGACGCCCAGGCGCAGCAGATCGGGAAGCAGCTCCAGCGTATTGAGACTCGTCGGCTCCTCGATCGCATAGTACGTCTCGCCTTCCACGCGGTAGCGCCCCTTGCAGATCGTCGGATAGGCCGCCTTCTCGCCGTCGGCGTAGCGGTCGATCAGCACGCCGTTCAGGCGCGACTCCAGTCCGTTCGGCGTGGGCTGCCATTGCACCGCCCAGGCCGGCGAGCACGCGCCGGCGGTGTTGGGCGACTGACCGGTCACATAGGAGGAAAGCGCGCAGCGCCCCTCGACCATGACGCACAGGCTGCCGAAACCGAACACCTCGATCTCCGTTTCGACGTTGCGCAGAAGCTTCGCCACCTGATCGAGCGTCAGTACCCGCGGCAGCACCGCGCGCCGCACGCCGAACAGGCGGCGATAGAAGTTAATCGCCTCGTGAGTGGTGGCCGAACCTTGCACCGAGAGATGCAGGCACAGCGACGGGTGTGCCGCGGCGGCGTACTCCATGAGTCCGGCGTCGGCGACGATCACCGCGTCGGCGCCCGACGCGGCGGCGCGGTCAATTGCCGCGCACCAGCGGTGGAACGATTCCGTTTGCGGATAGGTGTTGATGGCAACGAAAACGCGCGCGCCGCGCGCGTGAGCATAGCGCATGCCCTGCTCGAGCTCGGCGGCGGTGAAATTGAGTCCGGCGAAGTTGCGCGCGTTGGTGTCGTCCCGGTAGCCGGTGTAGACGCAATCGGCGCCGGCATCGATCGCCGCCTTGAGCGCCGCCAGACTTCCCGCCGGGCACACCAATTCCGGCGGGTGCTGCTCGGCACCCGCGGCGCCGGTTACGACCTGATTCGACGGCATGCGCGGGCTGTTCTTGGCCACTAAGCGGCCACATTTAGACCAATGTGGATTCCGTGCTTTGACCTAGATCAAACTCGATGCTCGGTCGCTCTTCGCGAAGTGGGCGCTGGTGACCATCCAAATTCCAACCAGTGCCCAGATTTGCCCTCTACAGGGAGCCGGTTAGAACAGGGTAATGACCTCGCACCAGTGCCCAGTTTTGCCCTCTAAGGGGAGCCAACCGGGGCTCGAACTGTGACGGCTTACGTGTGCCGAAACCGTGACAAAACCGCCTCGGTCAATTATTGTTGTACCGTGTGTGATGTAGGTTATGAAATTGGCAAGCGCTGCAAGCAATTGATTTGAAAAAACCCAATTTAGACACCCTCGACTTTTAAGCCGAGGGACTCATTCATGTCCGACGTCGATATAAAAACGAAATCCGCGCGGGCGCCGACGCGCCGCACTGCTGTTTGAACGTCGTGACTTCGTTACACTGAAAAGGAAACGCCCATGATGGACACTATCGAACGCGGGCTGTCTGAAGAGCAGAAGATGATGCGGGAGAGCTGCCGCGCCTTCGTGGACGAATTCGTCACTCCCTTCGTCCGGCAGAACTGGAAGCGCGAGTGGAGCATGGAGCCCGAGGGCCGCCTGCCGCTCGCCATCCTCGAGCAGGCCGACAGGATCGGCATTCGCACGCTCGGCGTGCCGGAGGAGTTCGGCGGAGTGCAGCTCGATCCCCCGACCGAAGTGCAGACCTTCGCCGTCATCGCGGAGGAGATCGCGCGCGGCGACTCGGGGCTCGCCGACAAGCTGGTGCAGAACTGGAAAGTGTCGGTGCTGCTTCGCAACCTCGCGCCGCGGCACCTGCAGGTGCGCTGGTTTACGCGCCTGATGAAAGACCCCGGTTTCCTCCTGGCGCACTGCCTCACCGAGCCGCGCGGAGCCTCCGACCGCTGGCTGCCCTACAACGTGCCGGAGGCGGCGATGCAGACCCGCGCGGTCCTGGAGGGCGGCGAGTGGGTCATTAACGGCCGCAAGCAGTTCATCAGCAACGGCTACGACGCGGGGCTGTTCGTCGTCTACGCCAACACCGATCCCTCGGTCGGCATGCTGCAGGGCACCTCGAGCTTCGTCGTGCCGCGCGAGACGCCGGGCCTCACGGTGACCCGCTGCAACGAGACGCTCGGCTGCCGCTACATGAACAACGGCGAGATCGTGTTCGAGGACTGCATCGTGCCCGGCGACCACCTGCTGGTCGAAAACACCGCGTTGCCCAAGGCCGGGATCTATTTTCTTCCCGGCAAAATCATCCAGGCGGCGAAAAACCTGGGCGTCGGCATGGCGGCCTTCGAGAAGACCGCGGAATACGTGCAGAACTACGTGCAGGGCGGGCGCATCCTCATCAAGCACCAGGCGGTCGCGCTGCGGCTCGCCGACATGGCGACCAAGCTCGCCGCGGTGCGCGCCCTGCTGCGGGAAGCCGCGCGCGCGGTCGACGAGCGCTCCCCGGATGCCGAGGAGCTGTGCAACATGGTCAAGGTATTCGCCTCCGAGGAAGTCTTCGAGGTGGCCCGGCACGCAGTGGAGCTGCACGGCGGCAACGGCATGATGCTGGAATTCGGGATCGAGAAATTTTTCCGTGACGCCGCGATCTTCCTGCACATGGACGCGACGGTGGACATTTCGCGCTTCAAGATCGTCAAGTCCATGTTTCCACGCACCGCGGGCGCGTATGCCGGCCCCGAGGAGTAAGGCGCTCGCCGGGACAATCCGCTGCGCAGTACGGACCGTGGTGCCGCCCCGCGCGATCCCCTACAATGGCCCTGCTGGGATCCAGGGATTCCGTTCATGCCCGCAGTTGAACTGAAAGGAACGCCGGTCGACGCGCGCGTCGCGGATGCGATCTCGCATTGGGCGCCGCGTTTTGTCGCCAACGGCGTGCTGCTCGCCGATTTCCAGGAAGTCACCGCCGGGATCGGGCGCTGGGAGGACTGGTGCGCCGCGTGGTGCGAGCGCGCGAAAGTCCACGAGAGGCTCGGGCGCGAAGCGCTAGTCCAGGGCTACAAACTGAGCGCCGGCGAGCACCTGGTGCGGGCGGCGATGTACTACCACTTCGCGAAATTCGTTTTTGTCCACGACCAGGCGCAGATGCGCGCGGCGCACATGCAGGCGGTGGCGTGCTACAGGCAGGCGCTGGCGCACATGCGCCCGTCCGGCGAGCGCGTCGCGATTCCGTTCGAGGGCAAGGCGCTGTACGGCGTGCTGCGGCGCCCTGAAAATACCTCGCGACGCTGCCCGGTCATGATCATGGCGCCGGGCCTCGATTCCACCAAAGAGGAGCTGCACGCGTATGAGGAGCCGTTCCTTGCGCGCGGCATCGCCATCCTGGCGATTGACGGTCCCGGTCAGGGCGAGGCGGAGTATGAGATTCCCATCTGCGGCGACTACGAGCGCGCGGCGCACGCGGTGTGCGACTGGATCGAGAAGCGGGACGATCTCGATGCCGGCCGGATCGCCATGTGGGGCGTGAGCCTGGGCGGCTATTACGCGCCGCGCGCCGCCGCTTACGAGAAGCGCATCAAGGCCTGCATCGCCCTCTCCGGCCCGTTCGAATGGGCCGAGATCTGGGACGGGCTGCCGGTGCTCACGCGCGAAGCGTTCCGCGTGCGCAGCCATTGCGCCACCGAGGGTGACGCGCGGCTCCACGCCGCGAAGCTCTCGATGAAGGGCGCGGCCGGGAAGATCGCCTGCCCGATCTTCATCATGACCGGGCGGCAGGATCGGCTCGTTCCCGCGGCGCACGCCG